>NZ_CP077770.1:3434375-3795000 GCF_019134595.1 Pseudoalteromonas shioyasakiensis
TCGTTAAAGTGGGCCGTTTCAATGCAGATTGCGATTTAAACCACCCATTTGCTGGTAAAACACTGACGTTTGATGTTGAGGTGATTAATGTTCGCCAAGCAACTGCCGAAGAATTATCACACGGCCACGTGCACGGTGAAGGCGGTTGTGGCCACAGCCACTAAGGGTAAATGATGACAAACGTTGCAATTGTCACTGGTGGCAGTAAAGGTATTGGCAAAGCTATTGTTGAGCGTTTAGAACGTGAAGACTACACTGTATATAACTTAGATATCACCCCGTCTGAGGGCAACTATCGCCACTGTGACGTTAGTGATACTCAGCAAGTGAAGTCGGTTATTGCCGATATTATTGCACAGACGGGTCGCGTCGATGCCTTAATCTCTAATGCGGGTCGTCATTTAAGTGCCAACATTGAAAATACCGATGAAGCAACGTTTGATGCCCTGTTTGCGCTCAATGTGAAAGGTGCCTATGCAGCAATTCAAGCTGTATTACCTAGCATGAAAAACCTGCAAGGCGGCAGTGTTGTATTGGTTGCCTCTGATCAGGCAATCATTGGCAAACCAAACTCGTTTGCTTATAACCTCACCAAACATGCGCTAGCTTCAATGGCAAAAACGACAGCACTCGATTATGCGGCGTTTAACATTCGTGCTAACGCAGTGTGTCCGGGTACGATAGAAACACCACTGTTTCATAATGCGATTGATGCATACTGTCAGCGCAGTGGTGCCGATAAAGCTGAGATTGTTGCTGAAGAAGCCGCACTGCAACCGCTAGGCCGTTTAGGGCAACCAGAAGAAATTGCTGCTTTGGTGAACTTTTTAATAAGCCCAGAAGCGAGCTTTATTACTGGTAGCTTACAAAGCATTGATGGTGGATACACCACGCAATGAGCGACAAGATTATTGACCCCCATGTGCACTTTTTTAACCTCACTGAGGGTCAATACACTTGGCTACAAGGTAGCAATCCCCCCCCTTGGCCAAATTTAGATAAAATCAAAAGGCAAATTACTACCTCAGAACTTAAAGCTGCTTGTCCATTTCAACTAGAAGCGCTGGTGCATATTGAAGCTGGCTTTGATAACCAAGCGCCAGTGAATGAGCTTAATTGGCTTGCAACGCATTTAAATGACATTCCCTATCGCGCAATCAGCTACAGCGCGATTGACGCATCTAGCAAACACTTTGAAGCGTCACTCAATGAGTTAAAGCACTCATCTTTGGTTGGTATTCGCGATATAACCGAAGGTGATGAAGCAAAGCGCTTATTAACTCCTCACTGCCAAGATAACCTAGCCATGCTCGCAAGCGAAAACTTACACTTTGAAGCACAGTTTGAAATTGAAAACATGCAGGTAACCGAGCAGCTTATTAAGTATTGCACCGCACTGCCATCATTACGTGTGGTGATTAATCATTTAGGCTTTATTAGTAATGAGCAAAGATGGCTCGAAGCAATCATTAAACTCAGCCGCTGCGATAATATCGCGATAAAGTTCTCAGGGTTAGAGTTCACGCAAATAGCCGTAAACAAGCATCTTTGGCTGGTTAATAATTTAGTTAAGTACTTTGGTGAACATCGCGTGATGTTTGCCAGTAATTTCCCTGTTTGCCAAATAAATACCAGTTACACAAACTGCTGGCAGCACTACCACTCACTGTGCTCACAGTCGAGTTTATGGCATAAACTAAGCTATAAAAACGCCCACGAAATCTATCTACTTGCTTAAAAAATAGCTATATTCAATAAAGTTAAAACTTATAAAGCGGACAAGCATCAAGTCTAAAACCTGTTTGCTTGTTCAGGAGTATTAATGAAAGCCTCTATTACCAGTTTTTTACTCATTAGTGTCTTATTTGGCTGTAGCTCTAAACAAGAACCCACTCCAAAACTACAACATGCACGACTAACTGAGCCGCAAAGTGAGCTAATAGCGCAAGGCATTGCAAGGCTAATGCACAGTAAGCCCATTAACTTAGCCGAAGATGCGTTTATCAATACCAGCATACTCGTTATTGAAACCTTTAATGATGTTGATATTCAAGAGCAAAGACGCAGCGGCTCATACCAGGATATGCCAGAACGCTTTGAGCTACTGATTAAAAATCAAATGTGCTTTGTTCGCCATTTAGATAGTAAAGCGACTGAGCCATTACCCTTGGTAAAGTGTAAACCGAGTAATTAGCTTAAAAAATAGATATAAAAAAAGCCCTTACGGGCTTTTTTAGTCGGGGGACAATCAAATTGATTGTTCTTATGCTTAGAAGCGAGCTTCAAATCCTAAACGAACAGAGCGAGGTGATTGCCATGTATACGCAGAACCATAATAAGAGTTAACTTCACCCTCATTTTGCTCATAATGCTCATTCGCAGATGTCATCTCTTGGCTATTAAGTACGTTAAATACGTTAATAGTTGCACGCATATCAATATCAGATACCGTGAAGTCATATGCAGCTGATAAATCTAAGTTAAACGTCCAAGGAGTACGACCCGCTGTACCACGAGTGTGCTGCTCATAGATTTTTTCGTCTTGTTGACATTCGCCATCACCATTCGTGTCTGGACAATCATTGGTATAGATGTAGAAAGTATCACCCCAGCCACCATTTAGGTTTGGATCTTTTGATGGATAACCTTGGCCGAATAGGCTTTGTGGACGACCACTTTGTAGTGTTGCATTCCAACCAACAGTTAAGTTTTCAACTGGTTCCCAGCTACCGAAGAACTTAAATGTGTGACGACGATCGTTAGGTTGATAACCTTGTGAACCATCCATTACTGCTGGGAAGTCGAAATCTTGCGTAATACCCGCATCAGCTTGGCCAATGTCAGACTTAACAGCACCTTCGAAGTTACCTACACTACGTGCCCAAGTATAACCGAATTGGTAACGGATAGTTTCAGCGCGGTAATCCAAGCTAAATTCAACTGACGTATACTCATTGTTTGCTTTCGGTAAGCCGATTGTTTCAGCTGAGTAAGTTGTTAGTGAGCCTGCATCTGGAACACCGTCATTATCAAAGCTTGAATCACCCCAATCAGTACCATTCCAGTAATAACCATCGCTGTACCAGCTTGATGTAGAGCCTGGGTTGATCATGACGCAGTATGGGTATGCGTAACGGCCACAGTAATCATCTAGTGCAGTTGCAACTTCACGATATGTACCTTTTAAACCAACGGTGTATTCATCGTTGAGTGCTTGTTGCACACCAATGATGTACTCATCTTTAGAAAACGGATCCGCTTCTTTTGCTTGGAAAATATCTTTTTCAGGGATAACAGGTACACCACTCACTTGTTGTGAGTTTGCTAAACCACCACTGCCGATAGTATCAGCTAAAGGAGCAAGGCCTGTTGGTGCGCCTGTTGTTGGATCCACACCCGTATACGTATAGGCAGTCGTAATATCACTTACACCTGATGCCGCACGGAAAATCGTGTTATTAGCAACTGGTAAATAGTAACGACCATATGTACCGTACACTTTCGTATCACCCGTACCTGTTGGATCCCATGTGAAACCTAAGCGAGGTGCGATATCTGTTTTAAAGCTTGTTAATAACTTGCCAGTCGTACCCCAGCTATCGAATTCGTCGATACGTAGGCCAACTTTAACAGCAAAATCATCAGTTACTTGCCAGTGATCTTCAAGATAGTAAGCAGTTAATTCAGACTCAAAGCTACCACCACCGTCAAAGATACGATCTTCAACATAATCAAGTGCAGCACCTGTGTTATTGGTTAGTGCACCATTATCAGCTTGCCAGCTACCATTATCTGCAAGCGTACGATAATCATAGCTATGACCACCAATTGGTTGGCTGATTCGCTCTGATTTACGCTCTTGATAATCGATACCAAAGCTAATTTCGTGTGCATCCCACACATACTCAACATCTAAGCGGTATTGTGTGTTGTCATCGTTATTTGCACCAAAACTACCACCAGCACCACAGCCAGTGATTGGGTTTGAAGTACCACGCGAGTCAGTTACACTTGGACAAACTAGATTTTCAGACTGAGTTTCATATTCAGTTTTGATATTACCAGCCATTGCTGTAACTACTAGGTCTTCTGTTAAGATACCTGTATAGCTTAAGCTTTGTGCTTTACCACCACGTTTTAGAAGTGCGCCATCAATACGATCACCAATCGCACCATTGTCATACTCAAAAACAGAGCGCTCAATATCACGACGGTTTGAGTAAGCAAAATAGCTCAAGCGATGGTTATCTGTAATATCCCAATCAAGCTTACCACCCCAGAAAAGGTTATCACCGCCTGATGCTGATTCTTTACGATATTGATCGTTTGGTGAGAATTCGTCACCTCCCCAAGTGTATGTAGACTCTGTATCACGAGGGTTTACTAAGCCATAGAAGAATAAAGTATCTTCAATTAACGGACCACCCACTGCTAAAGTGACATCCGCCTTATTATCAGAGGCTACGCTTTCGTCTCGGAAAATTTGTCCGGCGCCTTGGTTACCACGTGAAATAGAACCCTCTTCTTGAAGTGAGTCAGGAGAATATTGCACAACTGCAGAGAATTCCCATTCATTGGTACCACTTTTGATTGTGGTGTTAATCGTACCACCTGTCGCACGGCCAAACTTCGCTGAGTAACCACCCGTTTTTACTTGGAATTGATCATAAAATTCGAATGGTACTTCACCACAGCCAAGACCTTGACGTGTATTTGTTACTTCAAGACCATTGATATAACAGGCATTTTCCGCAACAGATGAACCGCCAAATGATGCAGTGTTACCAAATGCACTATCACCTTTAACTGCACCAGGCGCTAATAATGCAACCGAAGTAAGATCACGGCTGATAGGCATGCGATCGATTTCAGCATCGGTAATAACTAAACCTGAGTCAGCGGTAGATAAATCGATAGATGAAATACGTGCACCAACAACTTGAATAACTTCAGGGCCCGAGTTTGCAACGCTTGCTAAATCAAAGTTTGCCTTTGAGTTAGCGCCTAAAGAAACACGAACTTTGTCTTCAGCTACAACATTACCGTCTTTTAGAATCTGAATGTCATAGTTGCCTGATGGTAGTGATGCAAAGCGGAACGTTCCACTTTCTGAAATATTTAAAGTACGCTCTAGACCTGTCGCTGGGTTTTTCACTTTTACTGTATATGAAGAGGTATTTGCCACATTCTGAACAGAACCAATAACGTCTGATGCTGATGCAGGAAGGGCTAAACCTAGCGATGCAGTAACTGCTATCGCTGTTATGCTTTTCCGAAACATTGATTTCATTTTGTATCCCTGTTTAAAAATTATAATTATTCATGCCTTTAAAAAGGCACAATTACATTAGTAAAGTGAAACAAGAATGTAAATTAAAAAATATAAATATATTACAAAAAATCCATATTTATAGAAAACAATGTAAAAATCTAACTTTATGTAATAAAAAGACTTTAACATGTATAATTTCAGAAACATAAACAATACAGAGAGAGGTTATATTAAAAACATCAAAATAAACCAAAATATTTAACATTAAAATTAGCAAGCTTAGATTCGGCATTCAGCTTAAACATACCTATTATTTAATAAAAAAGCCTAATACACAAATATTAACAATTACATTTTTTTCACAAAAAAGGCCCTAACGGGCCTTTATCAATATTCAACATTAAATTTTAACTTTGATATTGTGAATTAATGTTACTTAATCTCAACACGTTGAGAGCGCATAACAACTTCATCATTTAATTCAATACCGATACCCGGCTCTTCTGATACTTGGAAGAAACCATTTTTAGGTTGTGGATCTTGAATACACAATTCACGGTTCCATTTCTTAATCGCATAGGTGTGATGTTCGTGAATTAAGAAGTTAGGAATTGCGGTTTCTAGGTGTAACGAAGCTGCAGTTGCTACTGGGCCGCCACACACGTGAGCTTGAATACGCACATCAAAGATATCAGCATAATCACACACTTTTTTAGTTTCAGTGAAACCACCACACAGGCCTAAGTCTGGCTGTAGCACATCAATACTTTGATCTTCTAGGTATGGACGCACACCCCAGCGGTTATACAAACGCTCACCACCTGCAATTGGTACCGCTACTTTGTCGGCAACTTTTGCATGTAATGAGTGATTTAAGTAGTTCACTGGCTCTTCGTAATACATACAATCGAACTCTTCAGCTATTTCACCAATTTGAATTGCTGATGTCGCGCCTGGTAAGCTGTGACATTCAAAAATAATATCAACTTCGTCACCGACCGCTTCACGTATAGCTTGCATACGCGCACGGTATAATTTCATTTCTGCACGAGAAATAATATTAGTGCGATCGTAATAAGTATTGCCGTTTTTATCGTACTGGATTGGATCAACTTTTACCGCATCATACCCTTCAGCCATCGCCTTAAGCGCTGCTTCTGCGTATTCTTCTGGGTGAACAAGCGCTTTAAATTCGCTGTCCCAGTCAAACTGTAACTGTGATGCATAAGTACGTAGCTTGTCGTTAACTTTACCACCTAATAGCTGGTAAACAGGCAAGCCTAATGCTTTACCTTTAATATCCCAAAGCGCAGTATCAATGGCGCTCATTGCTGCATATACAACAGGACCACCACCTAAACCCCAAAAGCTTTCGCGTAGCATTCGTGACCACAGTTTTTCTGTTTGAAATGGGTCATGACCAATTAAAAAGGCATCAGCCATTTCTTTGATCATTGCCGCAGCTGCGCTATGACCTAAATCATAAGCTAGACCCGCTTCACCCACACCGCTAATACCTTCATCGGTGTGAATACGCACAAAAACAGGTGTCCAAGCAGGTCTGTCTGGACAATGAATATCGAACACTTCGACGCGATTAACTTTCATGGTTACTCCTTACTGAGCAAAACTAGGATCAAGACGATAAGCTTTACGCAACATGGCTGGCCAAGCTAACTGGCCACCGGTGCTGCCGCTATGCACGACATTCGCTTGATTATAAATATTATCGATAATAGGTTGTGGTACAGGGATTGCCGTTTGACCACTGGCTTGAATAGCCAATTGAATTTCACAGGCACGCTGCAAATCATAAAATCGCATAAAGGCATCTCCCACTGTTGGGCCAACAGTTAAGCCACCGTGGTTAACCAATAGCATGTGATTAGTAGTGCCTAAATCATCTTGCAAGCGCTTTTTCTCATCACTGTTTACCGCTAGCCCTTCGTAGCCATGATAAGACAATGATGGCAATGAGAACATTGAGTATTGACTAAGTGGTAACAGGCCTTTTTCTTGCGTTGCAACGGCGATGGTTTCTTTTGTGTGTAAATGAATAACACAGTGAGCGTCATCACGAACTTCATGAATAGCGCTGTGAATAGTGAAACCAGCCGGATTAATTTTAAATGGCGTGTCATCAAGAATATTGCCAGCTAAATCGACCTTCACAAGGTTTGATGCCGTCACTTCATCAAAACTAAGACCAAATGCATTAACTAAATAATGATCTGTGCCCGGTAAACGTGCCGATAGGTGGGTATAAATTAAATCCCCCCATCTAAAGTGCTCAACTAAACGGTAACATGCAGCTAAATCAACACGAAGCTGCCATTCTTGTTCAGATACTTTATTTTTTAAATCGAGTTTTGGTAAGTCAAACATGGAAAACCTTGTATATGTGACACTGCACAGATAGATGTATAGAAGTCTAAATTACTATTAATAGATGATCAATAGGTGATACAAAAAGGCCACATCAATTGATGTGGCCTTTTCACGCTAAAATGGCGTTTATTTTACTTGTGATAAGTAATCAGCGATTGCAGCCATTTCTTCTTCAGATACGTTTGCAACCATTGCTTTCATTGCAGCAGTCATGCCATTACTACGCGCACCTGACTTAATGTCTTTCATTTGTGCTAGTAAGTACTCTTTATTTTGACCATTTAATTTAGGGTACTGAGGCATGATAGGCGCTTTACCTTCTGCACCGTGACAAGTTTGGCAAAGCTTAGCTGTGTATAGTGTTGCACCATCCGCAGCCATAGTGTTGAAAGATAGGCTTGCAGCCATTGCAATGCCAGCCCCACATAAAATTTTCGTGATCTTGCTCATTTGTATCTTCTCTTTTTTGACGGGTTATTAAACATTTTCTTTAGTGTAGACCATGATTTAACAATATTGCACCCGAAAATTGTAACGGCAATAGAAACAGTCACTACCAAATTAAATCATCAGGTACTTCAAAATCAGCATATGGATCATCTTCATCCTTCTGCTTATCTTCAGGCTCAACATGGAACACTATGTAATCTTCGCTGACTTCAGCGACTTTTCGTGCTGGTTCGTCTTCCAGTACAAAAAATTGGCCTTCTAAAACACAAATTGCTAAGCGGCCACCAGAAAGGGCTTTCTGTGTTTTTTCGTTTACTTCGAGTTCCTTCACTTTATTCTCATAAGTGAAATTAAATGTGCGATCACCACGGATCTCGTCTTGATTGTGGTGCTCTAAAATCTGCTTAACGCGCGCTACTTGCTCACGTTGTTTTTGCTCTTCTAAACGCGCTTTATTAAGCTCGTCGGCTTTTTTCTGCTGCTCAAGCTTAGTCTGCTCAATATGCTTTTGCAGATCGCTAGGATTACTCGTGGCGCCTTTCTTTTTCTTCTTTTGCTGTTTGCGCTTTTCAGATTTGGCTACTTTAGCTTTATGTGCCGTAGTAAGACCAGCCTTAAGTAATTGATCTTGTAATGAACCCATGACGAAATTCCAATTTATTAATGCGTATTAGGGTTATTTTAATCAGCTCTGCCAACAAATAACAGTACTGAGCCCACTTGATTCACCACAATCGAGTATATTGATGTGAGATTAACACGCGATGAAATCATGACATATTGATTTAACGCAAGATTTATCATTTTAGTCGCCTTTAAACTTGTAAAAAAACCTGTACCCGATAAGCTAGGGCTTTTCCTCTTGGGAGCTAAAAATGCAGCTGCGACATTTGTTACTTTGCTCTGTGTTTATTTTCTTTGTTTTATACGCCCCACAACCCTTACTTGGATTATTTGCTAGTCATTTTTCTGTATCGCCAGCCACTGCTGGTAGCTTAATGACCGCGACTATGTTGCCACTAGCAATTGCTCCTTTAGTGTATGGTTTATTTTTAGCTAAGCGAAACCCACTAACAATTTTAAAGATTGCCATGTTTGTGTTAGCAATCAGCTGTATCGCTTTTACTTTAGCACCAAGCTTTGAACTGCTACTACTAGTTCGTTTTATACAAGGGATCACCCTCCCCGCGGCGCTCACCGCTATGACCAGTTATATTGGTGTGACTTTTCAGGCTGACCAATTACAACGTAATATGACGCTTTACATTGGCAGTACCATTGTTGGTGGCTACTTCGGACGTATGCTCGCCGCCTTGTTTACTGACTTTTTAAGCTGGCAAAGTTTTTATTATGTGATTGCGCTTGGGTTAGTACTGTTTGCACTCGCCATTCCTAAATCGAACAAAGGCGCAAGTATCCATGCTGCAAAGTCGCCGCTGTTGTATCTAAAACAATTAAAAGATCCGTTGGTATTAAAGCTCTACGGAGCCGTGTTTTGTATGTTCTTTTGTTTTGCGGCACTGTTAAATTATTTACCTTTCATTCTGCAAGACAGTTTTGCTATCACTAACACCCGAGACATTGGACTGGTTTACAGCGGTTATTTGCTTGGTGCACTAGCTTCTATAGCCACACCTTGGCTGTTACGAAAGTCATCAACACCTTGGCGTTTACTAACCTGGGTTTTTGTATTTTATAGCCTGACGATGGTGCTATTGATGAGCCAACAGTTATTACTTTTTGTTATTGCTTTTACTGGCTTTTGCGGTGCAATGTTTGTGATCCACTCAAGTGCTGCTCCTTTAGTAAATAAAATCAGCAGCGCACCTGCAAGTGTCACTAATGGCGGTTATGTATCGTTTTATTATAGCGGTGGCGCACTGGGCTCGTTATTGCCAGGGCTGGTATATCAGCAACACGGCCAAGTTGCCTTTATGACCGTGCTACTTTTAGTCTGCTTAGTAGGTTTAAGCTTAGTTTATTTGGCAGGTAGAAATACGATACGCGGTTGATGTCCGGTACTTTCAAAAAACAGCTCTAAGTCATTTTTTTTCATTAGCCAAGTGGCGGTATTTTCAAAAGGATGACAATGAAAAAGCTCGTTAAACCAAATTTCTTGGTCTAGCCAAAGAGTGACATTATTTTGCTTATCGTTTAACAGTGCCAACATAGAAACACACCCCGGTGGCACTTTAAGATAACGCGCTAATCGCTCATCAGATGCAAACCCTAAGCGCGATAACCCCTGCTGCTGAGCAATGGCTTTTAAGTCGAGCTGCTTATCATGAGCGGTGATCACTAAAAAGTGGCGCTTGCCTTCGTTATCTCGTAAAAACAGGTTTTTTAAACGTGTGCCCGGTCTATCGAGCATATACTTATCGGCATCTAAGCTGCCGTGTAATGGTGGATGCTCAATCACATCATAATTAATATCTAATTGAGCTAGCGTAGCAGCTAACTTGCTTTTATCTGCATACATTTACAAACAACGTCCTCGTAATTGCACACTTAAATCACGCCATAATACTTCGTCAATAACGTGTTTATCGTCGCAGTATTGTCGTTCTTTAAGTTCTTCATTTAATAATTCAACCGCTTGGTCTTCGAGCATCAGTTTTAAGTTGCTCGACTCTTCAAATACTTCTTGCTCGGCAAAGTCTTTAAACTGCCTGCGTGTCATTGGCTTATCGAGATTAATCGGGCGTCTGCCCTGTGCTTTAACTGACACCACATAGGCAAAGATTTTATTGCCTTGCTCGTCATTTTTTTCGTAAAACTGCTTATTATTGATTTCAAAAGGAGGCGCTTCTTGTTGGCTTGCGCAACCGGCAAGTAAAACGACCAAAAGCCATGCTATTTTTTTCATTATTGGATAAGCCTTGAACAGTGAATGCGCTTTAGTCTACCAAAAATAAAACAACAGAGTAAAAATTCGAACATTTTAAAAAAAATACTTGACCACAAATGCAAAAATATTTAAAGTTCACCCCGCTTGAGACGCAAGACTTAAGCATCCTGTATTTTAGGAATGTGGGGCTATAGCTCAGCTGGGAGAGCGCCTGCCTTGCACGCAGGAGGTCAGCAGTTCGATCCTGCTTAGCTCCACCACTTTCCTACCTCTCTTTAGGCAATCTGCCGAATCCTTAATAAAAACCAATCCAATCTAAATTAAAGCGACTTTATTAGTATTTCTGCCGTCTTCGTTTTATATCAGACACAAAAAAACCGAGCAAAGCCCGGCTTTTTAAAGCAATTACTTTTTAGTGATTATTCACGAATTTGACCTTCGCCATTCACTAAGTATTTTTCAGTTGTAAGTGACTCTAGACCCATTGGACCATAAGCATGTAGCTTAGTTGTCGCAATACCAATCTCAGCACCTAAACCTAACTGTGAGCCATCAGAAAAACGCGATGACGCATTAACCATCACCACAGATGCATCCACACTGCGTTGGAATAGCTCAGCTGCAGCTTGGTCTTTAGTACAAATCACTTCAGTGTGGTTTGAACCAAACTTAGCAATATGGTCAATGGCACCAGCAAAGTCAGGTACAACTTTAATTGCGATTTCTAAATCTAAGTATTCTTCACCAAACTCGTCGTCAGCAAGTACTGTTGCATTATCAAAGTACTCGGCAGCTTTCGCATCTGCATTTACTTTTACGCCTTCTTGACGAAGAACAACTGCACACAGGTTTAAAAACTCATCAGCGATATCTTGGTGTACTACTAAACCTTCTAGGGCATTACACACACCAGTACGCTGAGTTTTACCATTTAATAGTAAATTGATTGCGACATTCAAATCAGCGTCTTTATCAACATAAAGGTGACATACACCTTTAAAGTGCTGAATCACTGGAATGGTGCTGTTTTCTGTTACAAAATTAATTAAACCTTCACCACCACGCGGAATGATTAAATCAATAGTGTCACGCTGTTGCATCAGCTCCATGAGTAGACCACGGTCTGGATCTGGGATAACTGAAATCAACGCAGCTGGTAAACCATGCTTTTCAAGTACTTTATGCATTACACTTGCGATTGCTTGCGAGCTACGTAGTGCTTCTTTACCACCACGTAAAATAACACCATTACCCGATTTAAAGCATAGGGCACCGGCATCAGCCGTCACATTTGGACGTGCTTCATAAATCATACACACAACACCAAGTGGTACGCGCATCTTGCTGATCTTAATACCGTTTGGACGCTCTGAAATTTCACGTAGTTGACCAACAGGATCATCAAGGCTAACAATTACTTCGATGCCTTCAGCCATTGCTTCAATACGCTCATCGTTAAGCGTTAAACGGTCAATCATTGATGCTGCAAGGTTGTTATCACGTGCTGCCGCTAAATCGCTTTCGTTCTCTTTGATAATAAAAGCCTTGCTTTCGCGTAACGCCTCTGCCATCTCAGTTAAAACTTGATTCTTTGTAGCAGTATCAAGTAAAGCTAACTGGGTTGCAGCTTTTGCAGCTTGACTCGAAATATCCGTAATTAAACTCATGACTTCTCCAATAATGCGATATCTTTCTCTGAAACAACTGGGCCGATTGAATCTTGCATTTTTTCGCTAAATTCACTTTGCTCGTTGTCAGCAATAAAATTCAATAAACAGCTACTGTAATTCGCTGTGGCTTTTGCTAGACGCGTACCATCATCACTACGAACTAAAATGGTATCGCCTACGCCAAATTCTCCGTGTACTGCAACGATTTCATCGCTGCGAATACAACCGTCTTCATCTGTTAATGATTCATCGAATGAACCTTCAACGACAACCTCACCTTGCTCATTAGCTGTGTGAGTCATCCAATGCACTGCTTCTTGCATTGGTTTTTCATATGGTGTGAAGATAGTACCTGGGTTGTCACCCGCTAGCAGTCGGTTAAATGTCTCTTCTTTAAAACCATTTAAAATAAAGGTTGTAATACCATGTGAAGTGGCTTTTTCAGCCGCTTCGATTTTCGTTTTCATACCACCTGTACCAACGGCACTGGTTGCACAACCCGCCATGGCGTAAATTGATTCATCGATGCTATCAATTTCAGGTAATAGAACTGCATCTTCATGTAAATTCGGGTTTTTGTCATAAAGGCCATCAACATCCGAAAAAATCATCAATGCATCTGCGTCCGCCGCTGCGGCTACCATTGCCGACAAGTTATCATTGTCGCCAACTTTTAAATCGTCGGTAGTTACCGTGTCATTCTCATTGATGATAGGTAATACACCATGCTCAAGTAAGGTGAAAACTGTTTCACGGATACTTGTATAACGCTCACGGTCACGTAAGTCACCATGAGTTAATAAAATCTGTGCAGATGGGAAATCGAAGAAGCGATCCCACATCGCCATCATTTCTGTCTGACCGGCAGCAGCCATTGCTTTTTTCATCGTCACTGAACGCTTTTCTTGTTCAGGGAATAAATGCGAACCAGCAGCTACCGAACCCGATGATACTAAAATAACTTCGATACCTTGCGCTCGACAGCGAACGATGAACTGTGCAATGGTCAGTAAATAACGTGAGCGACACCCGTCTTGTTCGGGTGCGATTAATGCGCTACCTACTTTTAGTACTATACGTCGCCAATTTAACTTTTGCATAACTGTTCAACTTTCCATTTTACTATCTGTTCAGTGCCAATTTGCCACTGATTAAAAGACTCGCGTTTAGACTTACTAAACGCACTGACTATTATCACTTTGCCAAACCACTTATCTATGCACACGACTACGCCACGCAAGTACTGCGATTAGATATAGCACAACTTTTATTCAGTCAGTAGACCAAACGGTTATAAACCATAAGTTGATAAAAAAAGATAAGTGTTGTTTATGTATCGCTGTAAAAAGCTGTGTGCGGCTTTTATTAATAACAACATACATAGAGCCTATACAATCTGGTACACCAACAGATAGGGTGTAGATTGTATGACCGAGATTTAGCTGCCACGATGGGAACTAAACATTGACCAGATAATGAACTTATATTCTATTCAACACGTAATAAATATGCACTGAACAACTTAGAGCTCATTTCTATTTAATTAGAAAACAAAGTGTATAAAACACTAATAATGTCGCAAACAAGTATCTTTTCAAAAAGCTAAACTACAAAGAGTGTCTTTAAAGCTAATAACTATTTAGATATCAAATTGTTTGAACACGAACTATAATACGGGAAATCAGGGGCAAAGATCAAGTGCAAAAAGTAGTCACAGCTTTTATACTTACCATAAATACAGAAAATATACATTTATTAACAGTACCTTAGACACGCATTTTTATTGTGTAATAATTTTTAACGAACCTAGCAGGGTTTAATTTCATAAACCCACCCAAAAAGTATTAATAACGACTAAAATCGTATTTGAAGCAACGAGTTTGCTTGTATCCATGACGGTGAGTAGGCTTTAATAGGCAAGCATTATTTTAATAATGTCAGCAACTAATGACGCATTTATCTATGGTGTTGGCATTTTAAATTGTAGTAACTAAAGGATAATTCATTCTATGTCAGCAATTTTTATAGCAGGGATCGCCTTGTGCTCAGTATTAGCACAATGGGTAGCTTGGGCGTTTCGTGTACCGGCTATTTTATTTTTACTACTAACAGGTTTAATTCTCGGGCCTTTTAGTGGCGTGTTAGAACCAGATGCACTGTTGGGAGATTTATTATTCCCCGTGGTTTCTTTAAGTGTGGCAGTGATTTTATTCGAAGGTTCACTCACCCTGCACTTTCGAGAACTCAAAGGGATTGGCAAGGTAGTTCGTAACCTTTGCTCAATTGGAATGATCACAACATGCTTAGTGGTAAGTCTAAGTGCCTATTGGATTTTAGAACTTAATTGGCGTGTTGCCGCTGTACTTGGTGCTGTACTTGTTGTAACAGGCCCTACGGTTATTGCACCGCTATTAAACTCTATGAGACCAAACCAAGACATAGACCGCATTTTACGCTGGGAAGGCATCGTAATAGACCCTATTGGTGCCTTATTTGCTGTATTGGTATTTGAAGCTGTCATGCTTGTAGGTCAGGGGGAAGTATTTAGCCACACCATTATTGCGTTATTTAAAACCCTCGGTGTAGGTTTAACCATTGGTGTGGTTGCCGGTTGGCTTACAACGCTGCTAATACGCCGAGAATGGCTGCCGTTTGAGTTACACAAGTTTGGTATCCTTGCCTTAGTACTCATTAGTTTTACGGTTTCAAACCACCTGAGCCATGAATCTGGCCTACTCGCTGTTACCGTGTTTGGTATTTGGCTTGCCAACCAAGACGAGCTTGAAATTGACTCTGTACTTGAGTTTAAAGAAGACCTTTCGATGATCTTGATTTCATCGTTATTCATCTTACTTGCAGCCCGCCTACAGTTATCAGATTTAATGATGTTACATAGCGATGTGTTTATTTTCTTAGCCATTGTGCTTTTTGTGGCTCGTCCAGCGTGTATTGCAATATCGACCTTTAAAACCGACTTACCTATCAAGTCTCGTTTAGTACTGGCTTGGATTGCGCCACGGGGCATTGTTGCAGCTGCGGTTGGTTCAGTATTCGCGCTAAGTATGGTTGAAGCTGGCATTGCCGATGCTGAAAAAATGGTACCACTCATATTCACGGTGATCATTGTTACTGTGGTACTACAAAGCTTAACGGCAACGCCATTGGCAAAGTTATTAAAAGTGCGCCAACCTGCACCAAATACAATTTTGATTATTGGTGCCAACCATGTAGCAAGAGCCATCGCACGCGGCTTAAAAGATCAAAACATTCCGGTGCACTTGTCTGATCCTGCATGGGAAAACTGTAAAATGGCACGTATGGATGGCTTACCTTGTTACTATGGTAATCCACAATCTGAACATGCTGAGCGTTATTTACCGTTAACGACGATTCGTAGTGTACTTGCGCTTTCGCCTAACCGTCATCACAACGCATTAGGCGTTCAGTACTTCTCGCATTTCCTCGACGAAAAAGATGTGTTTTCACTGCGTTCATCAACAAACCACGCTAAAGCAAACAAAGACAGTGCGACCTTCTTATCGCGACAAATTCTGTTCGGCGACAATGGTGCATACGCGCGCTTAAGTAGCTTAATTGCCAAAGGCGGCAAGGTCAGTGCAACACGTATTTCTGAAGAGTTTAGCTGGGAGCAATACAAAGATGTTAATAGTGAAGCTATCCCGCTGTTTATTTTAAATGGTGAGAAAAGTGATGATGACGATTCACCTATTAAAATTCGCCCGTTCACTACAAATATGGAAAAAACTCCACAAGTAGGTGAACGTATTGTGGCGCTACAACCGCCTAAATTGTCGGTATTAAAAGACCCCAACAACGGTAAACCTAAAGAAAATAAAGAAGAGAAATAATACCAATTCGCTTAATAAAGTGGTCAATTTTGAGGCAATAAAACCTCGTTGATAACAAGGCAAAAATTTCGTTATTTAGTTGTTCTAAATCAGAAATTTTTAACGCAGGTAGCGACAGGTTTAATCCCTCAAAATGATTAAGTATTATTGCGGATTGGTATAATAATAAGGCCAGCATTAGCTGGCCTTTTTTATATGCATTTGTTTTTGTATTTGTATGTTTCTACATAGGTAAACGTGCGCGTGCAACGACGCTGTCTGGCATTTTTTCGGCAAGCTTAGCGAGTAAATTTTCGACTTTCTTGTGAGTCGCTTTATCGGCAACCATTGAATGAAATAACCAACGGTAGGCGTCTTCATAATCACGCGGGCTCCCATAACCTTGATTAAATAGATTAACCAGTCGCATTTGTGCCTTTAAGTTGCCTTGGGCTGATGCTTCTCGTAAATAGGTCACCGCCATCGCTTTATCTTGCTGTACTAACTGCCCTACATCGTAATAGCGACCAAGTTGCTCTAATGCCGCGCCTAGCCCTTGCTGAGCAGCCTGACGCATGTAATAAACCCCTAACTCTACATTGCGGTCTACACACACTGCATAAGCTAGCATATCGCCATACAAGAACTGATACGATGGCAGTGCCATTTTATTGGCTCGCGCTTCGATATCTTGCACTAACTGGCAATCATCTGCCTTTACACGTGCTAGATGTGCATTTTTATTGATCAAGCCAATTAACTCGCTCTCTGTGTACAGAGGCACAGCTGTTATAGGCTCTTCAGCCATGCTTAGGCTTGAGAAGAGTAATGTTAAAGGCAATAAAACACGCATCAAAATCACTTAAATAAAGTCAGTCTTAGCAAATAATATACAATTATCATTCCAGAGTGAATTTCGGGCACAAAAAAAGCTGCCGAGGCAGCTTTTTCAGTCACTATGACGATTATGCAAACGGGCTGCGTAATACCATAGTTTCTACACGGTCTGGGCCAGTAGAGATGATATCAACTGGAACACCAGTGATTTCTTCAATACGTTTGATGTAATCAAGTGCCGCTTGCGGTAATTGATCAACTGACGTAGCACCTACTGTGTTTTCTGACCAGCCTGGCATCTCTTCGTATACTGGTGTTACTTTTTCGTAACCTTCAGCTGCTAATGGTGTAACGTTCGTTACTGTGCCATCTTCTAACTGGTAACCAGTACAGATTTTTAATGTTTCTAAACCGTCTAAAACGTCTAGCTTAGTTAAACAGAAACCTGAGATGCTGTTGATTTGCACTGCGCGGCGCATTGCCACTGCGTCTAACCAACCTGTACGGCGTAAACGACCTGTCGTTGCACCGAACTCATGACCTTTGTCACCTAAGTGCTTACCAACTGGATCTTGCTTATCAAGACCGTCGTAAAGCTCTGTAGGGAATGGACCAGAACCTACACGTGTAGTGTAAGCTTTAATAATACCTAGCACGTAATCAAGGTGTAATGGACCAAAACCAGCACCTGTTGCTACACCACCAGCTGTTGTGTTTGATGATGTTACGTACGGGTAAGTACCGTGGTCGATATCAAGTAATGTACCTTGCGCACCTTCAAATAAGATGTTGTCGCCCGCTAAACGCGTTTGATCAAGAAGCTCAGTAACATCAACAACCATTGCTTTTAAGATATCCGCGATAGCCATTGCATCGTCAAATGTCTTTTGGAAGTCAACTGGTTCAGCTTTGTAGTAATGCTCTAATGTGAAGTTATGGTATTCCAATACTTCTTTAAGCTTGCTAGCAAACTGTTCAGGGTTGAATAAGTCACCTACACGTAAACCACGACGTGCTACTTTATCTTCATAAGCTGGACCGATACCACGACCTGTAGTACCAATTGGCTTATCGCCACGTGCTTTTTCACGGGCTAAATCTAATGCAATGTGGAAAGGTAAAATTAATGGACATGCTTCGCTGATTAATAAGCGCTCACGTACTGGTACGCCACGCTCTTCTAGCATGCCGATTTCTTTCATTAATGCTTCTGGTGATAAAACAACACCATTACCGATCACACACTTAACATTGTCACGTAATACACCCGATGGAATAAGGTGTAAAACCGTCTTTTCACCGTTGATTACCAGAGTATGGCCTGCGTTATGACCACCTTGATAACGAACTACTAAAGATGCTTTGTCTGTAAGGAGGTCAACTACCTTACCCTTACCTTCGTCACCCCATTGGGTGCCTAATACAACAACGTTTTTACCCATTGCAAATTCACTTAGAAAAAATTAGGACGAGATTTTATCAGAAAACGAGGTGAAAGATCACCCCGTTTAGCTTATTTTTTCTGCGCCTGAATTTTTATCATCTCAATTAATCAAACAACCACATGCAGAACAGAGGTTTATAAAATAGTTAAGGATAAAAATTAATCACGTGCAGAAACAAAAAAGCCCTACAAACTGCAGGGCTTTTCATCACACAAATATTAATTATTGTGCTTTTGTACCTTTCATATAATTAAAGAAGTCGCTATCAGGTGAAATCACCATCACGTCTTGCTTATTTTTAAAGGTGTTTTTGTAAGCTTCTAGGCTACGCACAAAGCCGAAGAACTCAGCGTCTTTGTTATAAGCGTTAGCATAGATAGCTGCTGCATCGGCATCACCTTGACCACGAACAGTACGCGCATTACGCTCAGCGTCTGCAAGCATTACTGTGACACGGCGGTCGACTTCGGCGCGAATTGTTTCAGCTTTTTCTTGACCTTCAGAACGGTGCTCTTTTGCAACCGCAGTACGCTCAGCACGCATACGTTGGAAGATTGAACTACTCACTTCTTGTGGTAAGTTAATTTGCTTAACGCGCACATCAAGTACTTCAATACCTAGCTCTTGTGCACTTTCAGACGCTTGAACTAACGCTTCTTCCATCAGCTCACTACGCTCACCAGAAACAATCTCTCTGATAGTACGAGAACCGAAGTTAGTACGTAGACCATTGTTTACCTTTTGCTTAAGTAGTGTTTCGGCATATTGCTTATCACCACGGGCACGCAGGTAGAATGCACTAAAGTCATTAATTCGCCACTTAACGTAAGAATCAACGATTAAGTCTTTTTTCTCACTTGTTACGAAACGGTCAGGTGCACCATCTAGCGTTTGAATACGTGCATCTAAACGACGTACTTGGCTAAAGAAAGGCACTTTTAGGTGTAAGCCAGGACCATACACTACAGCCTTATCATCACTGTCTTTTTCAACTTTGCTGAATAACAGTACGATTGCTTTCTCGCCTTCTTGCACAACAAAAATTGAAGAGAAAGACAGCACAATAGCAATGGCAAGTATTACTAAACTAAAATTTTTCATCTTGCTTATCTCCCCTCATTAAAACGGTCAGTTGCGAAACGGTCATTGCTTGAATTTACCGTACTGTTACGCGACGTGTTTATTTTATTGCGAAGGTCTTTGATATCACTTGAGCTTGGTAATGCAACACGTGTTGCTGTACCTTGCTTTTCCATGATTTTATCAAGCGGTAAGTACATCATGTTATTACCACCTTCAACATCAACTAACACTTTAGAGCTGTTACCAAGCACTTCTTCCATCGCATCGATGTAAAGACGCTTACGAGTTACCTCTTTAGCAGCTTGGTACTCAGGTAATAGCTTTTCAAAACGCGCTACCTCACCTTGTGCTTCTAGCTTAATACGCTCTCGGTACGCTTCTGCTTCTTGCGTCATACGAGTAACTTGACCACGGGCACGAGGTTCAATTTCACGAGCATAGGCTTCTGCTTCACGAATGAAACGCTCTTCATCTTCTTGTGCAGCAATAGCGTCATCAAACGCATCTTTTACTTCACCCGGCGGACGTGAATCTTTAAAGTTCACATCGCTTACAATAATACCTAGATTGTATGGCTCGATGATTTTGTTAAGCTCATCCCATGTTTGTTGACGCACTAACTCACGACCTGTTGTTAGTACTTGGTCCATTTTTACATGGCCAATTACATAACGTAATGCACTATCAAGTGCTTGTTGTAAGCTGTGGTCAGCATCAGTAACGCTGAACTTGTAAAGATGTGGGTCGATAACACGGTACTGTACTTCAAACTCTACATTTACCACGTTTTCGTCTTCGGTAAGCATAAAGCCTTTAGCAGATAACGAGCGAACCGCTTCGATATCAACAGGGATCACGCGTTCAATGAAGGTCATTTTCCAACGTAAGCCAGGTTCTGCAATGCGATCGTATTGCCCAAATTGTAAAACAATACCGCGCTCAGCTTCTTTTACCGTGTAAATACCACTTAATGCCCATACAATGATGGCAATAATAAGGATGAAAGAAATGCCTGCGCCACCAAGTCCACCGCCGTTTTTACCTGGCTTATTACCACCAAATAAACCGCCAAACTTGTTGCCGAACTTACGCATTACCTCGTCTAAATCAGGTGGGCCTTGATCTTTTCCGCCTTTATTATTCCACGGATCTTTATCATTGCCATTATTACCCGGTTCATTCCAGGCCATAGCTATACTCCATTGTTATCTAAATGAATTAGGTTAAATCTATCAAATCTACAGCATTTCTCATACTAAAAAAGACAAATGCTGGTGATTTTTAATCAGTCACTACGAAAGAGTCGAGGTCTTGTCCCATCTCTTTTTTCAAGCGATTCCATTCTGCCATTGGCAAGCGTACCGATAATAACCAGTTTCCTTGCTCATCAAAACACTCTTGATGAACTGCATTTAAGTTGAATAATGCTGCGCGAATACGACCATGTTGTGGTGGTAATTTTAGCTCATCAGCAAACATCTTTTTGGCAAGTAACTCATTAATTGCCTCACTTAGCAGTTCACAACCAACGCCAGTGCGCGCCGACAACCAGACTCGTACCGGTTGACCTTCGTCGTTTCTATCTATACGTGGCGCAACGTCATCTAGCGCATCAATTTTGTTATAAACCAATAATTGCGGCACTTCATCTGCTTCGATTTCTTTTAAAACAGACTGTACTTGCTCAATATTTTCTTTTCGACGAGGGTCTGCCACATCGATAACATGTAGCTGTAAATCAGCTTCACGAGTTTCTGTTAAGGTCGCTTTAAATGCTGCAACAAGGTCGTGTGGTAAGTGACGAATAAAACCTACCGTATCAGCTAAAATAATTGGACCTATATCGCCGATATCCAACTTACGTAAGGTTGGATCTAGGGTTGCGAATAACTGGTCAGCAGCATACACATCAGAGTCTGTAATACGGTTAAATAACGTTGACTTACCCGCATTGGTATAACCTACCAGTGACACTGTTGGTATTTCATTTCGCATACGCGCACGTCGTCCCTGCTCACGTTGAACAGCAACTTTATCTAAACGGGCACGAATGTTTTTAATTCTTGCGCGCAGTAATCGTCTATCGGTTTCGAGCTGGGTTTCACCCGGACCACGTAAACCTATCCCCCCTTTTTGTCTTTCAAGGTGGGTCCAACCACGGATCAAGCGAGTAGAAATATGACGTAACTGAGCTAACTCAACCTGAAGTTTACCTTCATGAGTACGCGCTCGTTGCGCAAAAATATCTAAGATCAAACTCGTACGATCAAGAACACGGCACTGACAAACGCTTTCTAAATTACGTTCCTGTGACGGGCTAAGTTGATGGTTGAAAATGATGACATCTGCATTGTGGATTTTGACAGTTTCAGCGATTTCTTCTGCTTTTCCGGTCCCGACGAAGAGTTTCGGATGTGGTGCTTGACGACTGCCTTGCACAATCGCCAAACTACTAACACCAGCAGAAGATACCAACAACTCTAATTCGTGAAGATCTTCGCGATCTCCCTCTTTAGGTAAGTCGATATGAACTAAAACTGCCTGTTCGCCGGCTTCATAACGGTCAAACAAGCATTACGCTCCTAAGTTTAAAAATTTCCAGGTTCTTGCTCTTCTGAATCATCACTTCCTTGAACGCCTTGGAAGTTAACAGAACGCGCTGGAACAACAGTTGAAATAGCGTGTTTATACACCATTTGATTTACGGTGTTTTCAAGTAAAATAACAAATTGGTCAAATGACTGGATTTTACCCTGCAATTTAATGCCATTAACCAAAAAGATTGATACTGGAATGCGCTCACGACGTAACGCATTTAAAAATGGGTCTTGTAACGACTGGCCTTTTGCCATGTTATTTTCCTTCGTTCTAGGTGTTATTATAATTAAGTAGCTGAACTAATTTAACAAAGCTAAAAAACTTCCAGCTACTACTAGCTTAGCGAACTTACTACACGTTGCAAGTTTTCTTCATCACCCGTGGTCAACCAAGTTACTTCAGGCCAACCTCTTAACCAAGTGAGTTGTCGCTTGGCTAACTGCCGTGTGGCTGCAATACCACGAAAGACCATTTCATCATAGTCAATTTCGCCAGCAATGTAATCCCACATTTGTCTATAACCCACACAACGAATCGAAGGCAGGTCTGGGTGTAAATCCTTACGTTTATATAGGGATGAAACTTCATTTTCAAACCCCTGATCGAGCATTATTTTAAACCTTTTCTCAATTCGCTGATGTAATTCACTGCGATCATCAGGTGCAATGGCAAATTGATGGAAAGTATAAGGAAGCTCAGGCTGCTTTTGTTTTTGCAGCTCAGTCATTGTTTTACCTGATATACGATATACTTCTAATGCACGATTAATTCTTTGCGAATCATTTTCGCTCATTTTTTTTGCTGCATCAGGATCGATTTTCACAAGTTCTTTATGCAAATGTGGCCAGCCAAACTGCTTTGCTTCCTTTTCGAGTTCAGCACGTACTTCAGGTGATGCCTCTGGTAGCGGTGATAAGCCATCAATAAGCGACTTAAAATACATCATTGTACCGCCAACCAATACAGGTACTTTACCTTGCTGATGAAATAGATCAATCTTTTCAATTGCATCACGGCGAAAATCTGCCACTGAATAACTATCTGCTGGGTCGATAATATCAATCAAGTGATGCGGCGCACGAGCAAGCTCTTCGGCATTTGGCTTTGCCGTGCCGATGTCCATATTTTTATAGACTAATGCTGAATCAACACTGATTATTTCTGTGTTTAAATGCTCACACAGCGAAATTGCTAAATCTGTTTTCCCTGCAGCGGTTGGTCCCATTAAAAAAATGACGGGTAAGTTATTCAAGCCTAAATACCTTGCTTAGTTTAAAAACTGAGATAGTTCTATTTTAACTGCTTTTTGACGTAAACGTTGCATAGTTTGTGGATTATTTTCTAACCTAGCCACTTGTTCCAAAAAGGCTTGGCTTGCGTAATAGCGTGCTGGAATTTGCTGAGCTAACCAATCTAACCATTCATCGAGGGAACTTGGCGAGGTTTTGCAACCACTGATAAGCCGCTCAATAGCATTACTGACATCAAGTAAATACACACAAGGCGGTAGCTTTTTCACCATCACAAATTGTTTTTCAATGACTAAATCAAAACCAAGTAAGGTAAACCACGACTGCTGATCATTTAGCGCGCTAATATCATCAGCACTTGCATTTACTCGCACAGGTAACAACAAGGCTTTACCATCAAGGCTACCGGCTTGCTCTACTTGCGCTTGCCAGTCCAGTGCTAAAGCATTTTTAAAGTGAGCTGCAAATAGCTGGTTGTCTTCACTAAATACGCACTCACCTTCACGGACGTGGATGAGTTTGGCGAGTTTTGCTTGTTCAACAACCGGCGCTGCAATGCTTGGCTCTGGGCGTACTTGGTCAAAATGCGCAGCATGTTGCTCACTGATCCCTTGATAAAATGCATTTACATCTTGATGCGATGTTTTACTGCGGCCTTGGCTGTCGCTACTAAAACCGCCGCCTGAGCGCCCAGCTCCTGTTGCTCCAGAATAACTCGCTGAACGTGTCGGCTGTAATTCAGATTTAGGGTAATCATACTGCTCTGTTGGCGCTGATTGAGTAAAACTAGGCTGCATGCTGCTTAGGTGTGTCTCATCAAGCGGGGCATGCTGAAAAGCAGTGTCATTGTGCTCTGTAAAACCGGCTTCATGCTGAAGCGGCACCACCACTTGTTTTATTGCCTGCAGGATAAAGTCATGCACTAAACGGCCTTGATGAAAACGCACTTCATGTTTTGCTGGGTGCACGTTTACATCGACCTGACGTGGGTCAATATCAATATAAATGACAAAACCGGGTAGCTCTTCTGAGCCTGCGACTTCTTCAAAGGCTTGGCGGATTGCATGCAAAATGAGTTTATCGCGCATCATGCGATTATTCACATAGGTATATTGCGTGCTATTCGTTGAGCCCACGGGTAATACCCAACCGCGCAGCATCAAACCAGCTTCACCTGATTGAATATGCAGCCCCTGCTCACTAAATGCTTTGCCAGCAACTTGAGCGACACGCGCTATTGCTTGCTCAGGGTTTGGTTTAGCACGGTATTGGCGCACAACTTTGCCATTATGAGTCAGGGTGATAGAGACATCAAAACGACTCAGCGCAATACGCTTTATGAGCTCATCAATATGTGAAAACTCGGTTTTCTCGGTGCGAAGGAATTTACGGCGCGCAGGGGTATTAAAGAATAAGTCTTTCACCTCAATGGTGGTGCCATCAGGGTGTGCGGTTGGCTTGACTTGCACCGCCATATCGCGACCTTCAGCAAACGCTTGCCATGCAGCCTCTTGCTGCTTTGGCTTTGAGCTTAAGGTTAAGCGAGAAACAGAACTAATTGATGCTAACGCTTCACCACGAAAACCCAGTGAACAGATGTTCTCTAGGTCATCGAGTGACTTAAGCTTACTCGTAGCATGGCGCGACAAGGCTAATGTTAGCTCATCTTTATTAATGCCAGAGCCATTATCGCGAATGCGAATAAGCTTATGACCGCCACGCTCAATATCTATTTGAATGCGCGTTGCGCCGGCATCTAAACTGTTTTCTACCAGCTCTTTAACAACGGATGCTGGGCGTTCAACCACTTCACCCGCAGCAATTTGGTTAGCCAATCGCGCGGGTAGTATTTCTATACTCATAGTGTTCCTAACACGAAAATTGACTAGCTTTGAGGAATATCAAGCTCTTGACCAATAAATAAGGTATTTGATTTTAAGTTGTTGGCCGTTTTTAGCTTACTCACAGAGGTGTTATATCTGCTTGCTAAAATACTTAACGACTCACCAGGGCGAACTTTGTGTTTAGTCGGAAACTGCGACTTTAACTTAGCGAAAAGCGAGTCATCTGGCGGGTTTTGCATATAGTAATTTTTAATCGAGGTGAAAATTGCTTTAGCTAAGCGCTCCTGATGCTGCGCCGTTTTTAGCATTCGCTCTTCGCGTGGATTCGAGATAAACCCTGTTTCAACCAAAATAGACGGAATATCAGGTGACTTTAATACTGCAAGGCTCGCCGCTTGTGGGCGTTTCTTATGCATTTTAGCCACTTTTCGTAATTCGCTAACCACTTCTTCTGCGACACTAAAGCCTGTTTTCATCGAGTGATCCATCGACATATCTAGCAGTGCTTGCGCTAAATATTTTTCGCTTGCAGTATCTTTTAATACCCCAGCTGCACCACCTAAAAGCTCTGAGTGTTTCTCTTTATCCTCAATCCATTTACCAATTTCTGAATTTGCACGGCGTAGTGATAGCACCCACACTGAGGCACCGTTTGGTTGTGGACTAGTAAAGGCATCCGCATGAATCGACACAAAGAAGTCAGCTTTTTTCTTACGGGCAATACTGGTTCGAGAGTTTAGATTTACAAAGTAGTCACTACGGCGCACCATACGCGAAATCATGCCTTTTTCAGCATCAATCATTCGCTCTAAGCGCTTCGCTATTTGTAGTGTTATGTCTTTTTCATAAGTGCCTGACGGACCAATTGAACCTGGGTCTTCACCACCATGACCTGCGTCAATGGCAATAACAATATCGCGCTCTTGATTGAGTTCGCGTTTTTTCACACTGGTATTGGTCGAAGCAACAGGCTCTACCTTCGGTGTTTTATCAACAAGGTCAACTACTAAACGATGCTTGTATGGGTCGGTAGGTAGTAAAGCAAACACAACGGGTTTACTAGCACGGGCTAGCTCAAAAACAAAGCGCACACTTTTGCTGTCTTTAGGTTTTGAGTAACGCAGCTTTGAAACAATCTGATGCTTTTTAGGAATAGCAGGCAAGCTATCTAGTTTGTCGGTATTTTTTAAATCAATGACTAAACGAGCTGGATTTTTCAGCATGAAATAGCTGAAATCAGGTTTATCGTTTAAATCAAAGACCACACGAGTGCTGTCAGGTGAAGGCCACACACGTACGCTATTAATAGTATTTTGTGCAAGCGCAATCTGGCTCACAACCAATAACATCAAAGTAGTTAATAGTTTAAACGTACAACGACCCATTTTTACTAATACACCTTTATTTTTATATGTTTATTCTTGCGCGCTCTTAAGTTGCTGAACAATTGCCTGACCACGCTTGGTTAAGCTGTTAATTGCAATGGCACGCGCCTCGCCTTCATAGCGTAGGGTGATATCAAGATCCGGTGTTGGAATAAATTCGCCGCCTTTTTCTGGCCATTCCACAACACAAATAGCCTGTGGTGAAAAATAGTCACGAATTCCCATATATTCAAGTTCTTCAGGGTCACCTAAGCGATATAAATCAAAGTGATAGACATCAGCTTTAGCTAATTGGTAAGGCTCAACCAGTGTATAAGTTGGACTCTTAACCTTACCTTGATGACCGAAACCTTGCACGATACCACGGGTTAATGTCGTTTTACCGGCACCTAAATCACCATGTAAATAGATGACTGCCCCTTGCTCCATTAAGGTTGCAAGTTGCTTACCCATATCAACCGTTGCTGCTTCATCAGCGAGTGGAAAACCAACACTGTCGGTCATTATTACCTCATGAAAAACTAAAAACACATTACTTTGTTAATCATACCAGAATAATTTTGTAAGGCGAGAGCCGCTCTTATGCCTAATTTGACAAAAAAAAGCCGGCAAAGTTGCCGGCTTTTTAGCTTAAACAGAATTTTGTTTACAGACCTAGTTTCTTCTCAAGGTAGTGGATGTTTGTACCACCATTTTGGAAGTTCTCATCTGCCAAGATTTTCTTGTGCAGTGGTGTGTTGGTCTTGATGCCATCAATCACTAATTCGTTTAACGCATTGCGTGAACGAGCAATGGCTACATCACGGTTTTCACCGTAACAGATCAGCTTACCAATCATTGAATCGTAATGAGGTGGTACTGTGTAATCTGCGTAAATGTGGCTGTCCCAACGAATACCTAAACCGCCAGCAGGGTGGAATCGCGTGATTTTACCTGGTGATGGAATGAATGTTTCTGGGTCTTCCGCATTAATACGGCACTCAATTGCATGACCACGAATAACCACATCTTCTTGTGTGAATGATAATGGCTGACCCGCTGCAATTTTTAGCTGCTCTTTGATTAAGTCAACGCCAGTGACCATTTCTGTTACTGGGTGCTCAACCTGAATACGGGTATTCATTTCGATGAAATAGAACTCGCCGTTTTCGTATAAGAATTCGAACGTACCTGCACCGCGATAACCAATTTCGATACATGCACGAGTACAACGATCACCGATGAACTTACGCATTTCAGCTGTGATACCTGGCGCTGGCGCTTCTTCAACAACTTTTTGGTGACGACGTTGCATTGAACAATCACGCTCACCTAAGTGAACTGCATTGCCTTGACCGTCAGCAAGTACTTGAACTTCGATGTGACGTGGGTTTTCAAGGAATTTTTCCATGTAAACCATGCCATTACCGAAGAACTGCTTTGCTTCTTGCTGAGTAAGAGCGATTGAATCAACCAGTTCTTTTTCGCTGCGAACAACACGCATACCACGACCACCGCCGCCGCCTGCTGCTTTAATGATCACAGGGTAACCAATACGCTTAGCGATTTGAATGTTGCGCTCGCTGTCTGCCGTTAATGGGCCATCAGAACCTGGTACACAAGGTACACCTGCTTTACGCATCGCTTCGATTGCAGAAACTTTGTCACCCATTAAACGAATTGTGTCGCCTTTAGGACCGATAAATACAAAGCCGCTTTGCTCAACTTGATCAGCAAAGTCTGCATTTTCAGAAAGGAAACCATAACCTGGGTGGATAGCAACTGCGTCTGTTACTTCTGCCGCTGCAATAATGCGCGGAATATCTAAGTAACTTTCAGTGGCTGCTGGTTTACCAATACAAATTGTTTCGTCTGCCAGTAACACGTGCTTAAGATCACGGTCTGCCGTTGAATGCACAGCAACAGTTTTGATCCCAAGCTCTTTGCAGGCGCGCAGTACGCGAAGTGCAATTTCACCTCGGTTTGCAATGACTACTTTATCTAACATAGAGTTGGCCTTTTGTTGCGCTATTATTCAATGATGAATAAAGGTTGATCGAATTCTACTGGCTCGCCATTTTCAACTAAGATAGCTTTTACTGTGCCTGCTTTATCAGATTCGATTTGGTTCATCATCTTCATTGCTTCAACGATACATAACGTATCGCCAACATTTACTTTAGAACCTACTTCTACGTATGGTGCTGCTTCTGGAGAAGCCGCTGAGTAGAATGAGCCAACCATAGGAGATTTAACTTGATGGCCAGTCGGTGCAGCTGGAGCAGCCGCTTCTGCTGCTGGTGCATCTGCTACCGGAGCTGGTGCCGCTGCTGGCGCAGGTGCTGCAAACTGTTGTGGTGCATACTGCATTGCAGGTGCTGCAGACATATTGTTACGATTGATGCGTACTGACTCTTCACCTTCAGTGATTTCTAATTCAGCAATACCAGATTCTTCTACTAATTCGATAAGTTTTTTGATCTTGCGAATATCCATTGAACGACCCGCCTGTTAGTTATTTAAAAATTAATGTGTGTTTTGCAACCGGCTAACAGCAGCTTCAAGTGCCACCTTATAACCCATTGCTCCTAATCCAATAATGACGCCTTGTGCCACATCCGAAAAATACGAATGATGACGGAATGCTTCTCGAGCATGCACATTAGTTAAATGCACCTCGTAAAAGGGAATGTTTACACTAAGTAATGCATCCCGTAAGGCTACGCTTGTATGCGTAAATGCAGCAGGGTTGATAATAATTGCATCAACCGTTTGCCATGCATCGTGAATGCGTTCTATTAATGCAGCTTCACTGTTACTTTGGAAATGCTTTAAATCAACATTGAGACCGGCAGCAACCTGACTAAGTTCAGCTATAATCTCATCAAGAGATTGAGTACCGTACTTTTCTGGTTCACGCTTGCCAAGCATGTTTAAATTTGGCCCATTTAGAACTAAAAGTTTGAATTTTGCAGCCATAATACGCGATATATCCTATAAGTAAGCAGTTTAACCATATTCATCATAAACCCACGCTTAACCTAAGCGTGCTGATGTAAAATAGCAACTATTTCTCACGTTAACCACCTATTATAGATATTTCGACGTAAATAGCAGCAAAATACTGGTCTAATCACTCCCTATTCGTGGCAAAGTCAAGCATAGCAAGGCACACAACAGGGTCATTCTAAGCGTTTTCCTGCTGATTAATTGAGCTTCAATCAGTGAATTTGCCATTTTTCACTTAAAATAAGTATTTTTTACGATGCAGATACAAAAACGCCACTCAGATGAGTGGCGTTTTGCTATTTTCTTGCACGTTTGCGTTTATTTAGCGGTATTTCGTACTTTTGCTAAATGTTCTGCAAAGTCTTTGGCATTTAAAAAGCCTGTTACACGTTGCTCTAAAAGCTCATTACCTTGGCTATCAAAGAACAAAATGCTCGGTAAACCAAATACTGTGTATTCTTCCATTAGCTCTATGGTTTTTGCATCGCTTTCAGTTAAATCGATTTGAATTAATTCAAAGTGAGCAAATTGCTCTTGCACTTTAGCGTCAGGAAACGTGTAATGCTCAAACTCTTTACAGGCAACGCACCAGTCGGCATATAAGTCGACCATTACTAAGCGCCCCTCGCTACTTGCCTGTGCAATTTCTTCTTTTAATTCACTTAGATTAGCAACTTGTCTAAAACCATGTGTTTTTACAGCAGCTTCAGCAACCACCACTTTACTAGGCCAAAAATAATTTTTCGTTAAACTCGCCCCAGTCACAACCAATAAGGTTGCTGCAAACCACAATGCTGTTTTTAGCTTGCCTTGTGATTGACCACTTTGCCAATGATGTAAATAAAGCGCTGTAGCAAGTGCTAATAAACCCGCCATTAACCAGATGATTTCAATATCAACAATGCGCTCTAACAGAATAAGCGGCACGACCAGCATGATGAAGCCGAATAGGGTTTTCACTTGCTCCATCCAACCACCGGCTTTTGGTAGTAACTTACCGCCAGAAGTCCCCAGTAATAATAACGGTAAGCCCATGCCTAAACTGAGCACATAAAGTGTTAAACCACCGACGAGATAGTCACCACTTTGCGCCACATAAAGTAAAGCAGCAGACAAAGGTGCTGTTGTACACGGTGAAGCTATCAAACCAGACAGTACACCCATCATAAATACGCCAACATAGTTGCCGCCTTTTTGCTGGTTACTAACCTGAGTGAGTTTATTCATCATGCCGCTAGGTAATTTGATTTCGTACCAGCCAAACATCGACATTGCCAGCAATACAAATAAGATACTAAAACTGATTAGTACCGTCGGATGCTGTAAATACCCTTGTACTTGCCCACCTAAAGATGCAACCACTAAGCCCAGTGCCGCGTAGGTAACGGCCATACCTTGTACATACACAAACGACAACGAGAACGCTTTTTTAGTCGATAAATTCTGCTGACCTGCTATGAGGCTCGACAGAATCGGAAACATTGGGAATACACATGGCGTAAAAGCAAGGCCAATACCAACTAAAAAGAAGATTACTAGGTTCGTTAATAAGCCTTGCGATGCCAACTTATCGGTATATGACTGCTCACCAGCTGGTTTTGATTCTGCTTGAGAAGGGGCTGATGACGCTTCATTAGCATCAGCAGCTTGTGTTAATGCTGCCAATGCGTTCCCCGCATCTGCAGTCTGTGATACTTGCTCACCTGCAATCACAGATAAAGGAATGGTTCTAACTTCTGGCGGATAACATAACCCCGCCTCGGCACAGCCTTGAAAACGCACTTTAACAACCGCACCTTCTGTGACGTTACTGAGCTTAGAAACCACACTTAACGAATCAAAGAACACCTCGGTCTTACCAAAAAACTCATCTTCAATAATCACGCCCTTGCCAAGCTCAGGAACTTCAATATCAGCGCCTTTGGCAATAATTTCGACTTTCTTTTTATAAAGGTAATAATCAGGCGCAATATCCCAGCCAATAAATAACGTTTTGCCTTGCTGGTCAAAATCGAAAACAAAAGCCTGATCAACTGGGAGAAATGTTTGCTCCGCAGGTTGTAGTAGATTTCCAAGTAAATTGTTATTACTTGCGCTTGCTGGCATAAGCCACAGTGCACAAAGTAATAAAAGGAACGATCGCATTAATTAAGTACCTCATCCATCCAATTAAAATAGGCTAAATTGCCTGTAGCCACATCAACGACCTGAATTTCAGGCACCTCATAACTATGCAATTTCTTGATAGTTTGGATCACCTCATTCATTTTTTCTGACTTAGTTTTGATCAGTAACTTACTCTCAATTGCTTGAGTCACCTCGCCTTCCCACATGTAAATAGATTCAATAGTAGGCAAAATGTTCACACAAGCAGCTAGCTTTTCTTTAACTAGATGTTGTGCCAACTGACGGGCTTCAGCCTCATTTGCACAAGTAGTAAAAATAAGTCGAAAATGCGTAGTCATAAGGAACCTTTATTTGATTACGTGAGTCGCACCATAGTAGCCGATAGTAACTATAATGTGTAGCGAGCAAGGTGATCCTAGGTTCCGTCTTGAAAAATGACCTGCTCACCCCAATTTATATTTCACTGACTCGAAAGAGAATGACATTTTTTAGAGAGCGTTATGTTTAGATTTTTGTTTTTGTTATTTATTTTAGTGCCGATTGTGGAGATCGCGTTACTCATCCAAGTGAGTGAAGTGATCGGCGGCTTTGCCACCATTGCGCTTGTAATTGTGACCGCGATTGTCGGTGCGAAATTAGTGAAGCAGCAAGGTATGGGCGCGATTCAAAACGTGCAATTACAAATGGCACAAGGGCAAATGCCTGCAAAAGAATTATTTACTGGATTATGTGTCATTATCGCCGGTGTTTTATTAATGACACCAGGCATCATGACTGACTTTTTTGGCTTTTTACTACTCACGCCAGCAATTCGCAACAAACTGGCTGCAGGCCTTGCTAGTCAAGCAACCGTACGCATGAGTTCGCAGGCAAATCAAGGCTCTGCACACTTCCAATATCATAGTAAAACAACCACTCATGAAGAGCCAAACCATCAACCGACAACTATTGATGGTGAATTTGAGCGAAAAGATTAAAATTTTTTAATTTTTGTACTTGGATTTTTTTAAGCCACCCCCATTAATGAATGCAATGAAACGCAACGGGTGGCTTAGCACTCCCCTGCAATAACACAAGATTTTTTCTGTACTGTTCAGAAACTGTTAGGAGAACTAAATAAATGAACATTCGTCCTTTACATGATCGCGTCATCGTTAAGCGTCTAGAAGAAGAAACTAAGTCTGCTGGCGGTATTGTATTAACTGGCTCTGCAGCTGAAAAATCAACTCGCGGAGAAGTTATCGCTGTTGGTAATGGCCGTGTTTTAGACAACGGTGAAGTAAGAGCATTAGAAGTTAAAGCCGGTGACACTGTGCTGTTCGGCTCTTATGTTGAAAAAGCTGAAAAGATCGAAGGTCAAGAGTACCTGATCATGCGTGAAGATAACATTCTAGGCATTGTAGGCTAATCCTACTTTTCGTTTAGCAACCCGTTTACAGAATTTAAGAGGAATTTAATCATGGCAGCAAAAGAAGTACTTTTTGCAGGTGACGCACGTGGCAAAATGCTAACTGGCGTAAATATTTTAGCAAACGCAGTAAGAGTAACTTTAGGTCCTAAAGGCCGTAACGTTGTATTAGATAAATCATTCGGCGCGCCAGTAATCACTAAAGACGGTGTATCTGTAGCTAAAGAGATCGAGCTTGAAGACAAGTTCGAAAACATGGGCGCACAAATGGTTAAAGAAGTAGCGTCTAAAGCGAATGACGCTGCAGGTGACGGTACAACAACTGCAACAGTATTAGCGCAAGCTATCGTAAACGAAGGTTTAAAAGCAGTTGCAGCGGGTATGAACCCTATGGATCTTAAGCGCGGTATCGACAAAGCAGTTATCGCAGCAGTTGAAGAGCTTAAAGCCCTTTCTGTTCCATGTGCAGACACTAAAGCAATTGCACAAGTAGGTACTATTTCTGCTAATTCTGATAAAGAAATCGGTGACATCATTGCTGAAGCAATGGAAAAAGTGGGCCGTGATTCAGGCGTTATCACTGTTGAAGAAGGTCAGTCGTTAGAAAACGAACTAGACGTAGTTGAAGGTATGCAGTTTGACCGCGGTTACCTTTCTCCATACTTCATCAACAACGCTGAAAAAGGCGCTGTAGAGCTAGACAACCCATTCATTCTACTTGTAGACAAAAAAGTATCTAACATCCGTGAGCTACTACCTACATTAGAAGCCGTTGCTAAAGCTAGCAAGCCACTACTTATCATTGCTGAAGATCTTGAAGGTGAAGCACTGGCAACACTTGTTGTGAACAACATGCGCGGCATCGTTAAAGTATCTGCGGTTAAAGCACCAGGTTTTGGCGACCGTCGTAAAGCAATGCTGCAAGACATCGCAGTATTAACAGGTGGTACTGTAATTTCTGAAGAAATCGGTTTAGAGCTAGAGAAAGCAACAATCGAAGACCTAGGTACAGCGAAGCGCGTTGTGATCACTAAAGATGATACAACAATCATCGACGGTGCAGGCGAAGAAGACGGCATCAATGGTCGTGTTGCACAAATCAAAGCACAAATCGAAGAAGCGACGTCTGACTACGATAAAGAGAAACTACAAGAGCGTATGGCTAAACTAGCTGGCGGTGTTGCAGTAATCAAAGTTGGCGCAGCAACTGAAATCGAAATGAAAGAGAAAAAAGACCGCGTTGAAGATGCACTACACGCAACTCGTGCAGCGGTTGAAGAAGGTGTTGTACCAGGTGGTGGTGTTGCACTAGTTCGCGTAGCAAGCAAACTTGTTGAACTTGCTGGCGACAACGAAGACCAAAGCCACGGTATTAAAGTTGCACTACGTGCGATGGAAGCACCACTTCGTCAAATCGTAACTAACGCAGGTGACGAAGCATCTGTTGTTGTTAACTCAGTGAAAGGCGGTGAAGGTAACTACGGTTACAACGCAGCATCAGGCGAGTACAACGACATGATCGAAATGGGTATCTTAGACCCAACTAAAGTAACGCGCTCTGCACTACAGTACGCAGCTTCAATCGCGGGTCTTATGATCACAACTGAAGCAATGGTTGCTGAAATCCCGAAAGATGAGCCAGCTGCTCCAGATATGGGCGGCATGGGCGGCATGGGTGGTATGGGCGGCATGATGTGATAAACATCACCTCCTAAGCATTTCGCTTAAAAAACCCAGCTCCGGCTGGGTTTTTTGCTTTGTAGGTTGGGCTGAGCGAAGCGAACCCCAACACCGAAGGCTCTAGGCTCTAGGCTCTAGGCTCTAGGCTCTAGGCTCTAGGCTCTAGGCTCTATTCAATTATGCTTAGGTTGGAAAGTATTACAATTTACAAGGTGGTTCTTAAAGTCTTATCGCTTAAAACTTACAGCTTAAAGCTGCCATTAACCAACTCCCTCACTATCGCAAACAAGTCACTTGGCAACATACCACGCTCACCATCGCGCTCAGCGGCGATATCACCCGCTTTCGCATGTAAGCAGACCCCTAGGCAGGCTGCTTGCTGGGTAGTTAGCCCCTGTGCGATAAGTGCCGCGATGATACCTGTTAAAACATCACCACTGCCGCCAACCGCAAGTGCAGGGCTACCGTCGGTGCACACCCATGTTTGGCTATTATCAGCAATTAAGCTACCAGCACCTTTAAGTACACAAGTAGTGGTATAGCTACGTGCAAGCTGCTTTACTGCATGAAAGCGATTTTCTTCAATATCGCGAGCGCGACAATTAAGTAACCTTGCAGCCTCACCTGGGTGCGGTGTGATAACGGTATTCGCTAATGGAAATGACGAAGCATGCTGAGCCATTAAATTAAGTGCATCAGCATCAATAACCAGTGGCTTGTTATTAGTAAAGCAATACTGCATTACTGCTTCAAAGGTTGTTTTCGACCAAGTGTCTTGACCAAGGCCTGGGCCAATAGCAACACAGGTTGCCCACTCTAGGGCGCTAATCAGGTTTGTATCTGTCACCATTAATTCTGGCCGGCCAATACTCACAGGTAGAATAGAGCTACTATGGGTATACACTTTGACCATGCCCGCACCGCTGCGAAGCGCGGCCTCTGCAGTTAAACGAATAGCACCTGCAGTGCCGGCATTACCACCAACACACAGCAATTTACCATGGCTGGTTTTATGGCTGTTGTTATCGCGCTCAGGAAGCCTAGCTTGGCTCTGATAATTGATAAGCTCAGCCGTGGGTGATGTCTGTTTTAAAAAGGCATCTTCAATACCTAAATCATTAAACTCTAATGTCCCTGCATGCGCTCTACCTTGCCCTGTCACTAAACCTTGTTTAATCCCCACAAAAGTCACAGTAAGCGCGGCTTTTATTGCGACTCCTTGTACCACACCTGTGTCTGCATGAATACCTGAGGGTAAGTCGATAGCAACTATCGGCACTTGGCTCTCGTTAGCTGCTTTAATCAAGGTTGAAAAAGGCTCGCGTACCTTGCTTTGAATTCCCGTGCCAAGCAGACCATCAATAATGATATCTGCTTGCTCAATAGCACTGGCATCAGCGGTTATTGCCCCTCCGGCGTCAAGCCAAGCTTGCTGAGCACTGAGCGCATCGCCTTTGAGCGGTTTATCAGATATTGCTGCAATAACCGTAACCTGTTTGCCCGCTTGTTTAGCTAAGCGAGCAACAACATAACCATCACCGGCATTGTTACCAACGCCCGCTAACACTGCGAATGTACTTGCTTTAGGAAAATAGCTGATAGCTTGCTGATAAGTCGCCAGCCCTGCCCGCTCCATAAGCTCATACAAGCTTACGCCAGAGCGCTTAGCTGCGGGTCCTTCATGGTCACGAACTTGCTCTGCTAAAAATACTGACTGCGAGAGAACAACTGACATATCTATCCTTAAATTGGCCTTTTAATCAGCATATAAGTACAGATGAGTGCAGTCAATGAGGCATAAAAAACGGCGCGTAACTTACATTACGCGCCGTCTCTTTAAAGCTATAGTGACTTACTCAGTGTCTGGTAAGTTGCGACCGTAGAAGATTTCTTGCATCTCGCGGGTCAGCTTAGAGTAGATGGCTTCTTCTTCTTCTTCCGAAAGATCTGCTGTAGAAACACCGAATAGGTAAGTATTCAAGTCAGTTTCTTTTAACATCATCTTAGTGTGGAATAAGTTCTCTTGATACACGTTCACGTCCATCATTTGGTACGCTTCTTTGGTATCTTCAGTCATGTAGTTCTGAATTGAGTTAATTGCATGATCGATATAGTGTTTAACACCATCAACGTCACGAGTAAAACCACGTACGCGGTAGTCAATTGTTACAACATCAGACTCAAGGCTGTGAATTAAGAAGTTTAACGCTTTTAATGGCGAAATAATGCCACACGTTGATACTTCGATATCAGCACGGAACGTACAAATACCATCATCGGGGTGTGCTTCTGGGTATGTGTGAACACAGATGTGGCTCTTGTCTAAGTGCGCTACCACTGTTTCAGGAAGAGGACCCGGCGCTTCATCAACGTCATACGTTGTTTGTTGCTCAATTGGCTCTTCAGAGATCAAGATTGTTACGCTGGCGCCTTGCGGATCATAATCTTGGCGAGAAACATTTAGAATGTTTGCGCCAATAATATCCACAACTTCACCTAAAATATCGGTAAGGCGATCAGCACTGTACTGTTCGTCGATATATTCAATATATTCTTTACGCTGTTGTTCCGTCTTTGCGTAACAAATATCGTAAATACTAAAACTTAAGCTCTTAGTTAAGTTATTAAAGCCATGAAGCTTAATTTTATCGAAGGGTTTATTCATGCTAAACCAACCTTAAAACGAGTGAAACCTGCACCAGCAGAAATAAAAGTTCGCGGATTTTATACGAATTTCCTGCTCGGAAAAAGCGTTATTTTACCTGTTCTTGCACAACTTCATGACTATGCGTAATTTCTACTGTCTTATCAAGCATTAAGGCTACAGAACAATACTTTTCAGCAGATAATTGTACCGCTCTTGCAAGGTGCTTTTCAGAGACATTATCACCGGTAACCACAAAGTGTAGATTAATCTTGGTAAACACGCGAGGTGCTGACTCAGCACGCTCTGCAGATAGCTTAACTTGCACATCAGAAAATGACTGTTTTGCTTTTTTTAAAATACTAACAACATCAACAGATGAACAACAGCCCGCTGACATTAAAACCATTTCCATTGGGCTTGGCGCAGCGCTATCGCTACCTGCATCAAAAACTACATTGTGACCTGAATTTGAAAGGCCAATAAACGTATCACCTTCTACCCATTTTACATTCGCTTGCATGTGCTTTATCTCTTAAAGTTATTTTGCTTGATTGTAAGCAAGTCACACACAGATGCAAGGGATAAGAGGTGAGCTTTAAAGGAAAGCGAGTTGCTACTTTGAGCTGCTCGCTTAAAGACTAGAAATTATGTTGTGCTTTATAAATTATGCACTTTCGACAACAGCACTATCGAATAAGTTTTTCACCAATCCGGCAAACTCATCAATAAACGCGTGTTGTTCAACGGTTACTGTGTGATGTGTAACGCTGCTTAGCACTTCTTGTAAGTCATATACGATACCGTCGACTTCGCGAACAATTTGGCTGCGTTGTTCAGTATTAAGCTCTGTGTGTTGCTCGCAAAGTAACATGACATTTTCTGCTATCACGTCTTCAATCAGCTCTAACACAGTTGGAGCCCCTGGTTTAATTTGACCCGGCTTCTCAAAAAGCGCTAAATTTTGAGTGAGATACATGACAAGATCATCATACCCTTGCCTATCTAAAACCATACGACTGCACACCTAATAAAAAACTACCTCTTTAGATTTAAGCAGAAAGCGCTTTTAATTGCTACCCTTGCCACCTATCTCATACAAAAAAAGCAGCCGAAGCTGCTTTTTATAGTAATTTACGATTATTAATCGATTTTTAAGCCTGGGCTTAATGTCGCTGGCATTGCTACTTTTTCAAGCTCTACCGAAGCGACAGGGTATGCACAATAGTCAGCAGCATAATATGCGCTTGCTCTGTGATTACCTGATGCACCAATACCACCAAATGGTGCTGCACTTGATGCACCTGTGATAGGACGGTTCCAGTTTACGATACCCGCACGAATACGACGTAGGAAATGGTCGTAATCTGCTGCGCTGTCGCTTAATAAACCAGCTGATAAACCAAAGCTTGTGTCATTCGCTTTATCAATAGCGGCATCAAAATCAGTGAAGCGGAATACTTTAAGAAGTGGTCCAAAGTGTTCTTCGTCTGGGAAGTTAGCGACATTCGTACACTCTAAAATACCCGGTGTTACAAAGCCGGTATTTTCTTTATGCGTTAGCTCAACTAACACTTCAGCGCCAAGCTCAACAAGTTGCTGTTGTGCTGTGACCATACCAGCTGCTGCTGCCGAAGAAATCATTGACCCGATGAAAGGTTGCTCTTCTGCATCGTAGTCACCTACTTTAATAGCTTTAGTTGCTTTAATAAGACCCGCTAAGATGGCATCACCTTGCTCGCCTGCAGGTAAGAATAACTTACGCGCACACGTACAACGTTGACCTGTAGAGATAAACGCTGATTGAATAATATCGTGGATAGCCGCTTTAGTGTCAGCAACATCAGTAACGATAAGCGGGTTATTACCACCCATTTCTAAGGCTAAGATTTTACCCGGCTGACCAGCAAACTGTTCATGTAAAATATGACCAGTGCGCGAAGAGCCAGTAAAGAATAAACCGTCGATCCCTTTATGAGATGCAAGCGCTTTACCCGTTTCTACTTCACCTTGCACAAGGTTGATAACACCTGCAGGGAGACCCGCCTTTTGCCATAACTTTAACGTTAACTCAGCAACTGCTGGCGTTAGCTCAGACGGTTTAAATACCACGGTATTGCCTGCTAATAGTGCAGGTACAATGTGACCATTTGGTAAGTGACCTGGGAAGTTATAAGGGCCAAACACCGCTACAACGCCATGCGGCTTGTGGCGGATCATCGCGCGACCTTGTGGCATTGGGTTTTCAACATCGCCTGTACGCTCTAAAAATGCTTTTTCAGAGATGGCAATTTTACCCACCATAGCACCTGCTTCAGTGCGTGTTTCCCAAAGTGGTTTACCGGTTTCTTGTGCGATAGCAATCGCTAATTCTTCGCTGTGCTCTTTAAGCGTTTCTGCGAATGTTTTTACAATCGCTAAACGCTCTGCAAATGTTTTATCAGCCCAGCTGTAAAACGCTTCACGTGCAGCAGCGACTGCGCCGTCTACTTGTTCGGCTGTAGCAGTGTTTGCTTGCCAGATTACATCGTTATTTGCTGGGTTTACAGATTGAAAAGTATGACCAAGGCCTGCTTGCCATTGACCATTAATAAATTGCGCTGCATGAGTCATTAATATGTCTCCTGAATTCTATAGTTCTGCAAGTGATACTGAATCACCCGCTTCTAAGTGAAGTGCTTTTGCTAATTCACTTGAGATTGTGATGCTATCGGCATCGCATGATAGGCTAACTTGAGTCACGGTTGCTCTAAAATCAGCAATTTTATCATTTGCTAACAATACCGTGGTGTCGCCTTGGCTTTCACCAATTTCAACTTTAACTGTGTGGGCATTTCTGACTGTAGCAATGTTATCTACTTTTGCTTCAACAGTTGGGCCTGCATCAAAAATGTCTACATAACCATTAAAGGTGAAACCTTCGCTCTTTAATAGTTCAATCGCAGGGCGTGTGTTGTCATGTACTTGACCAATCACAGCTTGAGCATCTTTGCTCAGTAAGTTGACGTAAATTGGGTATTTAGGCATTAACTCAGCAATAAATACTTTCTGGCCAATACCCGTTAAGTAATCTGCCGTTGGAAAGTCCATTGAGAAAAAGTGCTCTTCTAGCCATTGCCAGAATGGGCTTTCGCCGCTTTCGTCTGACACACCACGCATTTCAGCAATGACGGTGTCAGCAAAACGTTCTCTATGTTGATTAATAAACATAAAACGCGCTTTTGAAAGCAATTTACCGTTATTGTTTTTACGGTAGCCATCTTTTAAGAATAATGTGCATAGCTCAGTTGCACCGGTGTAATCATTACACAGAGTTAAAATATCAACGGCTTTATACACGTCTAGCGTACGAGATGAATGAATTACTTTGCTTAAATGATAATGATAAAAAGCATCATCTAAACCAACAGCGGCTTCAATACCCGAAGTCCCTACAACTTCTCCCGTTTCGCTATCTTCAAGAACAAACAAGTAACCTTCATCACCTGGCTGCTGCGCTGCTTTTGCAAATGAGCTGACAGAATGATCAATTTTCTTTTGTAATAACTCTTCATTATTAGGCAAAGACGTAAAGCCATGGCCTGACTCATCAGCAATCTTTACTAACGCTTGGTAATCGCTTTGCTGGATTGGGCGAAGGATCATCATAAGTCCGCTTGCTCCCTTATAAATAACGGTAAATTAAGAAATGTGGGCAAGCTTAGCTTGCCCTGAAATGACAGTTTCGTTTAGCCGTTAACGACTTTTGCAACTGCTTTTTCGAAACGAGCCATACCTTCGCGGATATCAGCTTCTGGAATTACAAGTGACGGAGTGAAACGAACAACATCAGCGCCAGCCACTAAAGACATTACGCCTTCTGCAGTACCAGCCACTAAAAACTCTTTTGCACGACCTTTGAATTGCTCTGTTACTACAGCACCAATTAATAGACCTTCGCCACGGATTTCAGTGAATACATTGTACTTTTCGTTAATCGCAGTTAATAACTCGCGGAATAACGCTGACTTTTCTTTAACGCCGTTAAGTACGTCTGGTGTATTTACTGTGTCGAATGCTGCTTCGGCTACTGCACACGCAAGAGGGTTACCACCGTAAGTAGAACCATGAGTACCTACTTTTAAGTGCTTAGCAATATCAGTTGTGGTGATCATCGCACCGATAGGGAAACCACCACCTAACGCTTTTGCAGTCGTTAAGATATCAGGAGTTACATTTAAACCTTGATAAGCATAAAGCTCACCCGTACGACCAACACCTGTTTGTACTTCATCAAAGATAAGTAGTGCATTGTGCTTTGTACATAACTCACGAACACCTTCAACAAACTCAGCAGTTGGCGAAATGATACCGCCTTCACCTTGTAGAGGCTCCATCATTACTGCACAAGTGCTGTCTGAGATAAGCGCTTCAAATGCTGCTAAATCGTTGTAGTCACAGTGAACGATATCACCAGGTTTTGGACCAAAACCATCAGAGTACGCAGCTTGACCGCCTACTGTTACTGTGAAGAAGGTACGGCCGTGGAAACCTTTGTTGAATGAGATAATCTGTGACTTTTGCTCACCAAAGTTATCAAGTGCAAAACGGCGTGCAAGTTTAAGTGCCGCTTCGTTAGCTTCTGCACCAGAGTTAGCAAAATATACTTTTTCAGCGAACGTTGCATCAGTTAGCTTTTTAGCTAAGCGAAGCGCTGGTTCATTAGTCATTACATTTGATAAGTGCCAAATTTTTTCGCCTTGCTCTTTTAATGCACTTACAAGAGCTGGGTGACAATGGCCAAGACAGTTAACAGCAATACCACCAGCAAAATCGATAAATTCGCGACCTTCTTGGTCCCATACGCGAGAGCCTTCGCCTCGAACTGGAATAACACTTGATGGTGCATAGTTAGGAACCATTACTTGATCAAATAATTCGCGATTGACTGTCATTTTATATCCTCATAATTGTAAGCACACTCAGAGTAAGGTGGCGCTCTAAAGCTAAACCAAGCCATTTTACTTAGCCGATTGAGCTTAGCGCAAAATCACCAAAATTACTCTTTGGTTCAATTTTCATTCATCCATTATTCCAGAAAATTTTCATCCTGTCTCTTAGAAAACTTTCATGTAACCCTTGAAAATAAAGGGCTTGAGATATTTTTTCATGGATAGTGAATAACTATTTGAAGGCTACTTTTTGTTCTAAATACTACAAAAAGGCGTACGGCTAGTGAGCCAAGCAGAGGCTAAAGAGAAAAAAATTGTCACTGCGGATTGATAAACAATGAATGAATAGTCGCAAAAAAATTAACAATTTTTTTAATTAATTTGAATATGAAAGCGATCAAAATTGCATTTTGCTAGCTGATCAAGCTCTTCTTTAGTGAAATCGAAGTGTGCAAACCAACGTTCGGTTTCGTCATTTTCGACCAATTGATGCTCATTTAAACTTAAATACTGAGCGTAACAACGGGCTTTTAAAATCACCTTAGTAAGTGGCAAGTATTCATCGTTTTTAGCTAAAGGTGTAGTTAACTGCTGCATCACCGCATTAAATGGCAAATACCTAAAGGCCATTTTCTCAATTACGGTCGCTGTTACCTTCATCGACTGCTTATTTAGCAAGGTGCTTAAAAATAAAGGATCCGGTTTTAGCTCTAATAAAGCTGTGTGTAAGTCTTTCTTTTGCTCATCACGGGCTTTCGTTACTTGGCGCTGCCAAACTAACTCAAAAATTCGAAGGTATATGCGCACTAGCGCTATCTTACCCACGTCGAGTAGCATACCTAAGGTAAACGCGTGCACCTCATTTACACCATTTAATTTAGCAAGTTCTTGAGCAGCAATGGCACACGCCATTGAGTTATCACGAAGTCGGCGCTTTAGTAGTGGAAATGGCTCTGTACTGTGTGGCATCCAATGGCGTACCGCAAAGGTTGGCACGACAAACTTTAAGTTATCTAAACCAATGTAGCGCAGCGCTAACAGTGGGTTATCGACTTGAACTGAAGTGTGTTTATTACGTTGTTTTCGATAGAAAGGTAAATTCACAAACGCAACGAGCTCACGACCTAACCAACTCAAATCTTTAACTAACGGTTCTAGTCGACCTACTGAGGCCGAACGCACAGCTAAAATATCTAAAATAGCAGGTACGCTATCTTGAATCCCTATAGTTTCATGAATTACTGAATCAATGTCTTCAAGCTGCTTATGCATGGCAGCCTCAATCACTTGGTGTAATTGCTTGCTCGCCTGTGCACGGTATTTATGGTGAGCTGTACTGCTCTTTTGACGTTTTTTCTCAGCAGCAACTTCTACTTCTAATAGAGTTCGCTGTTCCATTGATTCGCCATAATCAATTTCGAGGGTGTGAATATAGCCGATTTGGCGCTGTGCAAAACTGTGACCAAGCAAAAGATCGTGCGCGCGCTCATTAAGCACCATCGCAGTCCTTTGTTGTCGGTTTTCTTCGGTCATTTGCACAGGCGTATTGTCGGTCATATTTGTTAATTCACTAGCCTAAGGTTAGAAGCGAGTTAAAAAGTTAGCAAGTAATTCAAGCCCTTGTTGGGTCAAAATTGCTTCGGGGTGAAATTGCACTCCTTCAAGTGCTAAATCATTATGCATGATCCCCATAATTTCATCAAAATCAGAATTTTGTTCTGTCCATGCGGTAATAGTGAAGTCACTAGGCAGGCTTTGTTTATCCACCACTAAAGAATGGTAGCGGCATACCGTCAGCGGATTTGCCAAACCATTAAACACACCTTGATTGGTATGCTTAACTAACGACGTTTTACCATGCATCACTTGCTTTGCACGAATAACATCAGCACCTAGAGCCTGAGCAATAGTTTGGTGCCCCAAGCAAATACCAAGAATTGGCAACTGCCCTTTTAATTGTTCGACCACTTGCAAGGAAATACCCGCTTCGTTTGGTGAACATGGTCCAGGTGAGAGTACGATGTGCTCTGGGTTAAGTTGTTTAATCTCAGCAATGCTGATCTCATCGTTTCGTTTAACTAATACATCTTGGTCTAAGCGCTGAAAATATTGCACTAGGTTGTATGTAAACGAATCATAATTGTCGATCATAAGTAGCATACAGGCATTACCTCATTGTTTTAATTGTAAATTTTATCACAGCGATGGTAACCATACCCGCATTCATACCCGCAATTTCAATCAGTGCTTATTTACACACATATCAATAAAAATTTAAAAACCGGAGTCCAACATTGAGCTACAACCGGTTCGCTCAGAATCAGAGTTCAAGGACAAAACTTACTAGGGCCATACTACCAGAAATCGATGATAGCTTGTCGTACTACACCGATGATGGTGCAGTTGCCGTTGATCGGTATTGCCGGGTATTGCGGGTTCAAAGGTTTTAGATACTTCTGTTCACCATCAATAACCAACTGCTTAAAGGTTGCTTCTTTCGAATCATCCAAACGCGCAACAACCAATGAACCTGAAGAGTAAGGTAACTCAGGATCAACAACGATCACTGCTCCCTCAGGTATGGATTTTTTTCCGCTTGGATTTTCCATACTGTCGCCTTTTACGCGAAGTGCGAAACAACCCTCATGTGCTTTCCCAGTGACGTCACGCCACTCCTCAGCATCTTCATGGGCAAATCCCTCCGCTATTTCAGTCCAATCACCGGCCTGAACCCAGTTAATGAGAGGAATTCTTCCCTTAATATCAGGCCCGACTTCTACATTACCGCCCCCCAAGCCAATCTCGCCATCACCTGTGGCGAGCCAATGAGCATTCACGCGAAGCGCCTCCGCGATCTGCATGGTGTAACGAGACCTAGCCGATTTACCAGAGCAAATCTGGCTGATCGACTGCTGTTTAATACCAATGCGACGAGCCAACTCAGACTGAGTCACCCCAGTAAGCTGCAAGGCATGGTTTAGTCGTTCGGATAAAGTTTTCATAAGCCCGTATTCTACAAATAAAACTGTAGCCTTTCAACAATTTTAACTGTTGACTTAACTACAGTTTAAACTGTAACATTCAATCTTGTAACAGTTATTATTGTAACAGGAGACGGTATGGAAGTGTTCAACACGACACAAAAACATCTCCGCCGTACCATTGACTTGGTCGGCGGGCAATCAGCATTAGCACGAGCCATCAACTCAAAGCAGCAAAACGTCTGGTTTTGGTTGAATAAATCAGGGCGTGTTCCCGCTGAATTCGTTTTACCCATCGAACAAGCTACGCAAGGACAGGTAACCCGATCTCAGTTAAGACCGGACATCTACCCCGAATGCCCAAGCGAGCTGAAAGCTAGTAACCAGTAGGATTAAGGGCAAGTAATGGTCAGCATTTTACGTAAACACAAAAGCGAGTTCTTCCATGCGTGATTATGGCAAGATCTACACCCGCTTTTGGCTAAAGCAAAACGTTTTGTCCTGGAGTGACTCAGCGAAGTTGCTAGGACTGTATTTGCTTACATACCCACACTGTAATTTGCTTGGCTGCTTTCGATTGCCGATTGGTTACGTTGCTTCTGACTTGAACTGGGATGAGCAACAAGTTGCTAAAGCTTTAAGTGAGTTAGAACAAGATAAGTTCCTGATTCGTTGCGAGGAATCCGGTTGGACTTTGATTCGGAGCTTTCTTAAGCACAACCCAATCGAAAACCCAAACCAAGGTAAAGCAGCCTTTCGGTTGCTTAAAGATGTACCTGCCGACTTCGTTGGAATGGCATCGCTTTTGAAGTCACTTGCCGCTTTCCAAGCTCGGCTTCCAGAAGAATTTTCATCATTGTTTATGCCTGATGGCAACCCGGTAAGGGACTCTCAACGGTCGGATGACTCTGAGAGAAGCAATAAACCAACAGTTAAAACTGTTGCCCACATACAGTTTGAAGACTTTTGGGATGTACAAATACGCAAAGAAAAGAAAGCGAAAGCTAAAGAAGAATGGCTACGCATGGGCCTCAATGAAGACCATGAACTCGCTTTGGAAGTGCTAACACGCTGGAAAGAGCAACGTGACAACCGATTGCAGTATCAAGATCGGACTAAGACCCCTATGCCACATAACTGGCTTTTAAACCGGCAATGGGAAGACGAGTACGTTCGCATTGATGAAGTACAGCAATCATCGACGAGCCTAAAGGGCAGCAATCACCAATTGAATATTGAAGAAAGCAATCGTCGCATCGCTGAAAGCTGGGCCGGACCAGGTATTCGGGAGGTTCGCTCAAGTGCAGGAGGTTAATAAACGCGAGTTTGCTGAAGTTTGGGGAGCTGCTTGGGCCATGTATGGCAAAAGCGTATCACCGCAATTGCTATCCATCGCATTTGAAGCGCTTCGTGCTTATAGCATTGAAGAAGTGCGAATCGGTCTGACTCGGCATATTCAATCACCGGATACTGGGCAATTTTTTCCAAAGCCCGCTGACGTCATCAAGCATATCGATGGCAACTCGGGTTCAAGAGCCATGGTTGCTTGGAACAAAGTTGACAAGGCTGTTCGTCAGGTTGGCGCTTGGACATCCGTGATGTTTGACGATGCACTTATCCACCGCGTGATTTCAGACATGGGGGGATGGGTTGAACTCTGCAAAGTTGATGACAGGGAATACCTCTTTAAGCAAAAAGAGTTTTTAACACGCTACCAGGCTTATTTGCTGCGGGACGAAGTGGGTGAATACCCAAGGCTATTACAGGGTATTGCAGACCATCAGAACCAGCAAAAAGGATTTGATATGCAAGCGCCTGTTGCCGTGGGTGACTGGTCAAAAGCGGCACAAGTATACACGAGAGGCATCGCCAGTTTTAGAGCAGTGCCTTTAAAAAGAATAAGCCCGAAAGCCATTCAGGCGCTTCTCGGAAATCAATTAGAGGACAAAAATGAAAACGATTAAAGCAAAAACCGTTGCCCTAGTGATAGCAATGTCCGCAAGCACTTCAGTCTATGCGTTTCCGGGCTATCACTGGGAAAAAGCAGCACAAAGTGTTGGTATTGATCCAGTCATGCTCTACGCCGTTGCCTTGGCTGAGTCAGCCTCACATCGAGGTCTTAACATGACCAGTCCATGGCCATACGCAATTCGCAATGGTTCAAACGCAACCTACGCCAAATCTAAGACAGAAGCGGAGCAACTGTTAAACCAGGCACTTCAAGAGAGTGAAAAATACCAGCTCGATATTGGCCTTATGCAAATCAATTTGCATTGGCATGGGCATCGAGTGAGCTCAGCAGCAGAACTGCTAGACCCCATCACCAACCTTACTGTCGGCTCCAGTATTTTGGCCGAAGCAATCAAGTCTTCACCAAACGATTTAGAGCTTGGCATAGGCCGCTATCACAGTTGGAACGAAGAGCGTGCTCGCTGGTATGGGCAAAGAGTGCTTTCTATCTATCGCAATATTTTACATGAACTGGAGGTCCGTCAATGACAACCAATCTACAAGACTTCTATCAATTAAATTTGGCGTACCTACACGCAGCACGTGAATTAGCGCGAATTGATCCGCAAGAGGCGGTCTTGCGCTTTGGACTTACACGCGACGTGGTGGATGCACTGATTAATGCCGGTGTTGACGACCTGCAACGAGTGGCGACCTCATCATTCATGCTGTTTCAACCAAGGGGTAACCAAAGCCAACTGATTGAGATGGTGAAGAGCAAAGGCACAGGTATCCCAAGAATCGCTTATTTATTATCAACCCTAAACAACAAGGGGAATGCATGATTGATAACCTGTCCAAAAGTGAGCTGTTTACCCGAGCCTCGCTGCTTATTAAATACGGATTTCGAACAACCATTATCGCGCTCGATACAGGTTTGCCAATCCACATTATCAGAAGGCTGCACAAAGAAGTGACTGGCAAGTCACCTTGTCCTGGTCAATTGCCAGAATCTGATGCCATCGTTAAAAGCAGAAGAGCCTTAGTTGAAGGCTCCCTGCTGATGGCGCTTTATGTCAATATTGGTGGTGATAATGTCTACAAGCAATTAAATATCGATGCTTTGATGAAGGCTTACGATGCGTACTTGGTTGCAAGAGAAGAAGCAGATCTTCCAGCTGAGATCCCCTGGAAAAAACTGACCATCAATGAAGGTTGGGTTCTAGCTCGTGATTTAAGATCACAGCTTGCATCCTTACACCGGTGTCGATGCGGTAGTCTGTATTTGACGGTATCTCAACAGCGCATTCAGCTTAAATGTCCTGTGTGCGAGATTATGGCCGAGCAAACCACTAGAGCACTTTTTGAGAACTAACATGCTGATACATGATTTGATTGTGCATCGCCCGTGCACTTTGAGAGTACTATGATGACAAACTTACTTAAATCTTTACCAGCACGCTGCTGGGTTATTTCACTGGGGCTTTTTCTGGCGACTTTGGCTGCGGCTCATTTTTTTCCCTCAGAAATATTAACGGCATCTGCCAAGTTAGCGGCTCTGCCATTTCTGTTCTGCACCGTCGTTTTTTTCAGCTACTTGGGATTCAAAGCGACCTGCAACCCCATCGGCCTTATAGCCATCACCACTACGTTTTTAGCAATCGCATATTGGCAAGCGAGTTGGACAATGTTATGTGTCGGTTTAGCTTTCTTGGGCTTAAGCGGTCTAATCCGTTTGTTTCAAAGGCAACTGAAAGATACAGGTCGAGAACTAAGCCTGAGCGAAAAAAAATATTGGTACTGGGTAAACGAATTTGCAGATGGTCGCTCATCTATTCTCCCCAAAAAACCAAAAAAGTAGCCAGCCTACTACGCTGGCTACCTTCTATTTCTAGTTCCTTCCTGATGCCTGGTTATAGGCCCTAATATCGATCAAGCTGTTCTGAGCATAATCTCCCGCAAGGGATGCATTTGAGATCACCGCTATCTGCTTATCCACAAATGCTTTATCTTCTTCGGACACACTGTCAGGGATGTAAGCGCCACTCTCATCCTTTTGACGATACTCATTTAGCATTTGCTCCCTTAGGCCAAACATTTCAGGCGACCAACTCGATGAGTCTTCAGAGTTGAATACGCGCCCCGCCAAACCTTCATTGAAAGCTTGAGCGAACACTTGACTTTGAATCGGGGTCAATCCCATTCTCTGCCCTTCGCTGTATGCTTCCTTTTTAAAATCATCAGCATACTGCTCTAGGAACTCACCATATCGATTGTTAACTGCCGCACCGAATGCCCCCGCCAACATGGCTTCAGACTTAGTGCCCCAGTTTACTTCGGAAGCATACTGCGAACTCGATCCACTGTATGCATCATTAAACGCCGTCAATGGGTTTTCCAAAGAGGTTCCTGCATCAACGGCGGCTTTTAAGCCATCCCAGGTTGATTTGCTGGCCACCGTTGCATTGTGTAAGAAACCTCGTGAGCCAGGATCTTCAAGCGCTTGTTCTTTGTAACTCTCATAGTCTTCGCCAAAGTGATTCAAGGTGTGCAGTGCTGCATCAGTATGCTTGCCACTGAAATCACCAATAGCACTGGCGCTGTTGAAGAACATTTCAGCACCAGAGACTCCGCTATCATCAGCCATAATGCGTGATCGCCACTGAGATCCAGCTTCACTGTTTAGTCCAGATTGATAGGTACTTGTGTCAGAAGCTACGGCCTGCTGAGCTTGCTGCTGATGCGCATTCAACTGTCCATCTATACCAGACAGATTGGTTTGGTAAGCCGATTGAGCTGCGTTGAACTGAGTTTGAACTGTTGCCGCATCCTCGTAGCCGCCCAATACACCCGATTCAACTTGGCTTTGAATACCACCAAAAGTAGGTGCCATTGATGACAAGCCTTCATTAGAGCGCGGCTGTATCGAGCGTAAATCAGCTCCGGTAGCCATGGCCATAACCGTCATTGCAGCTTGATAATCATTGTCGCGTTCAGCGGGCGTTGAAGAGTTGCTATAGGTTAAAGACTCCATAGCTGCGGCTACATACGCCTGATTATCATCAGGTAGCAAGCGCTGATACATTGGAAGGTTTTCACGTAAACGGTTACCTGCTTCAACATGCTGGTTCATATAGCGACCTAAATAATCCATGACTTCAGGATTGTCCGCCGCTAATCGGGTTAACGTCGCACCATCAGTATTTCTTTGTCCTGATAGACTGTAGCTGGCCTGATCAAGCTCACTAAAGCGGTTTGATGCCGTGACAACGTCTTGTGCTGAACTCTGAAGTGACTGATAGTCTTGGTTAGACAAGGACATCTCAACGCCAGAACGTCTTGAATCTGAAAGGTCCTTTACCATCGCATCGCGATACTCTGCACGTCGTGAATCACTTGATGCCAAGCTTTGCATCTCCCCTGTGAGCGTATTTGCTGTCGTTGACCGAGAACTGCCCTCTGATGACTCAACTTGGCCACTAAAGTTACCACCTAAATCCAAGCCTGCTCGTAACCGTGATATTTTTGGTACACGAGATGAGTCTGGCTTATCCACTCCTGGTAAGTTGCCTTGTGGGGAGTCATTCCCTCCTGTACCAAGTAATCTTCCCAAGAACCCTTTATCTGCTACTTCTTTATCATCGGTATTTGTAATGGTTCCATCGCCACCGACCCTTAGGCCTCCCGATAGCACGCCCGATACCAAGCCACGTACAGCATCTTTTTTATCGTCTCCAAAACCATACCGAGTTTGCAGGTCATCAGTAACCTGATTAACAACGGCGCTAGATGCGGAGTTAGAAGAACCAATTTGACGTCCAACCGAGGACAGGTTGTCGTAACTTAGCTTTTCACCAAAAGTTCGACTCATAGTATTCCCAACCTGACGACTAAAGGCTTGGGTTGCCTGAGTCATGGATTCTTTTGCAGAGCCGACCATTGAACCCACTGCGTTTCCTACAGAGAAACTGCTTAGTAGGTTTGACGCGCCGGTCATAGCAGAACCCGTAAGGGCTGAATTTTGGAACATTGACTGTGATTGCATGACCGGGGCATTTTTCGCGACATCTGGACTTGCCATCTTTTCATCAATGGCATCACCGTTTTGAAGACGTCCAGCCAAGTGGGTTGCTGTTATTGCTGAGCCATACACGAGCATGAGCGAAATTGCCGGAACACTCGACGCCAACATGCCGCCAGTAGCTATCCAGGTTTGCAGCACTGAATCCATCTGCATCATCCCAGCAAAAGATGGCACTTCTGTACCTGCAAAGGCATCAAGCGCCGACATTTTCCCTGCAACGGTTAAATGAATATACAGGTTAATGATGGCCATGACAGGCATCCAAAGTTGAATCCAAAGCAGGATTAACAAGTACTTCCCAGCCATTCGCATCCCGATTTGGCCAAGGGCTATCACAAAGGCCATCAAAGGGGTGATGGCGTAAATGAAACCCTCAAAAAACGTCATCATCGGACGAACGATACTTTGGAACAGGGTCTGCTCTGCCGCCCATTGTGTATTGCGCTGCTCAATCGCTTGGTTAACCATAACGGCTGCGGTGAAAGCTTGATCATCCATATACTTGCCCGTCACGCTTTGCTCATAAATAGGCAAAAGCACTGACGCGGTCATGTACTCTTGGGTGTTAACCGAAGCCAAACCAAGGTTATTCAGTGCATTTCGGATCACGTCATCAGTGTCAGTGGCTGACGAAGTTCCCAATGAGGCTGACAGAACCTGTTTAAGCCTTGGAATGAAGGTTGATTCTGTCATGAGTTTCAGTTGGCTATAGGCATCGGTGCAGTCCAGATCGCTACTGCTACCACTGAGCATGATGCGTGTGCCATATATGCGCGAATCAAACCTAATCGCAGTCATCGGGTTAGGATCACTCAGCACCTGATCGAGGTTCTTTTGGCCGATGTCGATGCCAATCAAGGTGCATTCTTTGATGTAGTTAAACCACGATTGCTCGATATCTGAGCCACCGACACGATTTGCATCACCCAACCCAGAGCGATCCATCACCTGTTTTCTCACTTTAATCAGTGCCTGTAAACTGGATGCAAAGCCGTATTCCGTCATGGCGGGAGTTGAGAACGCCGTTTCAAACAATCGTGTGATTTGAAAGCCAACAGTCGAAATCGTACTGCCTGCGGCAGCAACACCGATGGGCACATTATCAACCACTCGAACTTGTCCCGTGTACGCATCCTCAATGCTCACTCGGGTACTGGGTCCAAACATGGTTGCAAAGACTAGCCATGAGACTAAAACGTACTGAAAGTTAATCCCACGACCACCTTGCATTAAGGCCTGAACAGAGACCATCAATACCCCAATGAGCAAGCCAATGCGAACCATTGAAGTAAAATCGCCTGTACCAGTGATCATCGCGACAGCATTCAGGACCTGTTCTAAAAAAGCCGAATCCCCGATGGAATAGATTTCCCACATTCTCTATTCCCCCAGTGCCGTAGATTTAACGGTGTAATAACGCTGCTTGCGAATGGTCTGAATCACCTGATTAAAATGCGCCAGCAATTCTTGCTCTGAACCGTATCTTCGCTGTAACGCGGCGTATTCCTCATTGATTTGGCGACGTGCACGTTCAAGGTCTTCAGTTAACAACTTCGCATAGGCATGATCTTCCACACCAGAGGTGCTTCTAGCAGCATTGAGCATGTCTTCAACCAATGCTCGGGCCATCTCAACAGCTATAAATGGCGCAGCTCTTGAAGCAAACGACCTTGCAGCCCCTTCATTTAATGCAGAAAGTGTTCGAATCATGCCGCCAATGCTTGCAGGAGCCGAGGTCATAAAAGCCTTTTCGGTGGTGCTAGCAGCTCCTGTATTTCGAGCAAACTTAAAAATAATGCCGTTACTAGAACCTGTACCAAGAAGTAAATTTTCTACCTGAGTTGATAACCCGGTTAGGGTCACGTTAGTGATTGTCGGATTTAGACAGCCGTCTTGTGTCACTGTGTCACATCGGTACATAGCGACGTTACCGCCATGAATGAGATGCTCAATAGTCACTTTATTGCCATTCAGTCTGGTCAGTTTTGGGGCTTTACCTTGACCATCAGCCGCATTCGCTAAATCACCAACGATGATCGAGCCCGTCACGGACATAACCGCTTCAAGAAAACGGTCATCCCCCGATGCAAACCAGCTTGATGCCGAGTGACGTTTCAGTGCTCGCCAAACCAAGTTGCCTTTAATCGTTTTGTTCACATCAGATGCCGCGACACTTGAAGCGTTCTCATAAGGGTTCTTACCATTGGATTCACTCCAACTGGTAAAAATGTCTCCAGCCCCTTTAAGTGAGCTCAACATGCTGGCTTCTGTTTGCCCCTTCTTACCAAAAGCAGCCAGGGTATCGTTCACGACTCCCTGAGCCATTTGACAGGAATTGCCAAAATATTCGTTCAACTGCTGGATTTTCTTTTGCAGAGTCTCCATGTGCTGGGAACATTTCTCACACATAGCACTGAGCGCCAATTGGAATGCGTACCCTTTGGCATTTGCCGCTACAGAGCGAAGTAATTGAACAAACTGATCCGCGTTAACAAATGACAAACTTCCAGCGAACATATCAATGCCGCCACAACCAGCTTGGAATGACGGAGGCACCATAGAGACGAGGTTCTCGTTCATGATTCTGTTACGGACAACAACGCTTCCACCAGATATAACGCCACGCCGCTGACTCTCGAATACACCAGGCGCAGTGGTGTTGGTCATTGAACCAAACAACTGATTCATCTCCTGTTGCAAGCTTGCTTGGCTCATAGATGAAAAACCAATCGCACAGGCGATTAGCGATACTTGGAATACTTTTTTCATCGTTATAACCCTCCTTGTGCACGCAGATAGCGAACAAGGAACTCAGGGTCCTGTAATATCTTCTCGTTAAGCTCTTGAGCTGACATCGCGAGTGAAACGCCGGGCTGAACAGGTCTGGTGGCATAGTAAGTTTGATCGTCAATCCAACCGGCTTGATGGGCTGCAAGAATGATTCGATTATTAAGCTCATCAAGGCTCATTGCGCCCTGGCCAATCGGAGTGATGACATTAGGCGGGTCTACTAAGAAGACCGCAGGAACAGTCGTAACGGACAACGATTGTGCTTGTCCTGAATCGACTTTGTAATTAGGAAATTCTCCACCCGGTAAAGGCAAGCCATCGACAGCAATAGCAAACACCTCGAAACCGTAGTTCGAAGCCATTGACTCGATGATAGGCGCTTGAGCGTGGCAGTAAGGGCAATCCGAACGATAGAAGAAGAACAAGCCAGCTCGTTTTGCTACCTCACCTAAAGCAACATCCCGTTGAGCGCCAGCTTCTCGATCCATCCGATTGGCAGCATAGGTTGCCAAGGGTCTGCGACTGATTTCATCCAAAACTGGATCGCCCATGACCACCTGCTGGCTAACATCAGCAAACTGTGAGCCCTTATCCATCATGACGCGCTGGAGATACAGATAGGCTCTGACGTTCTCATTCGTCGGCTCATCAATTGCCTTGTCCATGAACGACTGCATGTGCTCACGAAACCATGCGGCACTGAAGGGTTTTAGCTCTTCCTTTGTGGGCTCCATGACTCCAGATTCCGGCTTTATAGGCTCTTCAGACTCCGCTGGCTCAGGAATGACCTGATACCAAAACCAGCCTTCCTGAGCACGCTGATAGAATTGCCCATCACTAGCATAGGCGGGCATGATGAATAGAAAGAAAATAATGATTGGGATGGTCACCCATAGGATGAACCAAGGTAACAAAGGCGTTCTCATTGTCAGCTCCAGAAAATTTCATAGAGCTAACATGCTAAAGATCCCCATAAGAGCGATTGGCCAGATAGATGAAGGAATTGTGTGTGTTTCTGACTATAGGGAACTGTCAACCCAACTCAGCTGACTTGTCACTATCTCGATAATGCCTATGATATAAAACTGATACCCAACTCAATAAACAATCTCGACTTCAAAAAAATAACATTTCGTTGAACAATGGCCTTTCTCCACAAAAAAACGTCACCGATTAAAAACCTTAGAATAAAGGGCATTAATAAAAATGCTGTACTGCTCTTTCATTTTCCTATTAAAATCAATATACGTATCTTCAGGGATTTTTAGAAAAAGCACATGGAACGGTATCTCTTGTCCTTGCCGGTGAATAATATCTGAAATCACACCCTGTGTTTTTTCAAGGTTAAGTGAAGCCCATCGTTCTTCTGATATAGGGTAAATAAATCCACATCCCTTGATTGCGGCAACATTTCCATACTGCCCTATGTAAGTATGTAGCTGAAAAAGATCTTCACGCTTCACCCCAAATTGTGAATCAAATGCTTTATACTTCACATCAAATACGAATAAACTCTCATCGATTTCTATAACAAGATCAGGTTCAAGTTTTCTCATATAACCACTGAGAGCACCAGATGCTATTTGCTGACGTTGCTCGAACTTACCTAGCAGGCGTAGCCCATCTCGCTTGATGAGCTTACGAATGAAATATTCAAACAACATCGAAATATCGAAAAAGAAAGCACTCGAATCCTGCTGCGAATCAATCGTTTATACGGTCAAAGAATTTTAGAAATTGCCAGCTAACCAGAATGGCCATCGACCAGTGGAAGAAGCGCGTTATAGAACCATAACGCGCTTTAGAGTCATTCATCATTTTTGAGTACCCATACTAATCAAATATCGCCTTAGGCTACCTATCTGATATTAGTATGAGAATGCACATTTTCTTAAAATATTTTTCAGAAAGCTAAAACTCTATGCAAATTTTGCCGAAGTGCTTGCCGGACTCCTCATAACGGAACGCATCCGCTAATTCTTCCAGAGCAAAGGTTTTATCAATTACCGGCTTCACACCGTTAGCTTCTAAAGCACGCACAAAGTCTTTCTGGTTGTCACAGCTGCCAACAATTAAACCCTGTAACCGGGCTTGCTTAGCCATTAATTTAGCAGTTGGGACTTCACCTTCATTTCCGGTCAGCACACCAATTAACGCAATGTGCCCCGCTATCGCCACCGCATTGATAGATTGTGGCAAGGTGCCAGGACCGCCAACTTCAATCACATGGTCGACACCACGGCCATTGGTTAATTTACGAACCGTTTTGCCCCATTCTGGGTCTTCTTTGTAGTTAATCAGATGATCCGCTCCAAGCTCTTTATATTGTTGAAGTTTGTCATTAGAAGACGATGTAGCAAATACTGTTGCGCCCAGGCTCTTCGCTAACTGGCAGGCAAATACGGATACGCCACCACTGCCGAGCACCAATACCGTATTGCCCGGCTTAATGCCACCATCAACAACCAGAGCGCGCCAAGCCGTTAACCCCGCAGTCGTCAAAGTGGCTGATTCAGTATGACTATAACCCTTCGGCTGATGGGTAAAGAACTGAGTCGGACGCACCACAACTTCGCGAGCGTAGCCATCAATGCCATCACCGGCGTGTTGTGAAAGTCGCCCACTGGTGCCGGGCCACTTTGCCAGTAAGGGAAAAAGGTAGAAACAACATTGTCCCCTACCGCGAATTCTTCCACTCCTTCGCCAACGGCTTCAACAACACCTGCGCCATCAGACATCGGAATGCGCCCATCTTCCGTTGGAATAAAACCAGACGCTACGCCGTAGTCATGAAAGTTAAGCGAGCTTGCTTTAACTTTAACGCGAATTTCTCCCGGACCAGGCTGGCCAGGGTCTTCCATTTCGGTTACCTGAATATTATCCAGACCAAACGGTTTTTTGAGTCGTAGCGCTTTGATCTTCTTAGTCATGTTGGTAATCCTTTAACTAGAGTGTGTGTTCAATTGTAGTTCTTAAGAGGGGGATCGGATCAATTACACTGAACTTGCACAATATTGATCTACGACAAGCCAACCTTAAATATCAGGTCGAAATTCAAATATCAATTGACATCCAAAAATCATAAGCTACTCTTAAATTCAAGGTGTTTAGACATTCAGTCTAAAAAAAAGGAGATAGCTCATGGCCAACCCAAATATTCCAGGCTTCGAGGTTAGAAAAACTGCACCCGAGGGATTCGAGCACGAACCCGACGCAACTTCCGGTTACTGGCATCATCGACCACAAAACACGTTGCCCCCGCATGATTTCATCGGCCCCTATGCAAGACATCGCCCCTTACCTACCCCGGGCGTGGAAAAACGAAAAGCCTATATCGTTGGTGGTGGTATTGGTGGTCTGGCCGCTGCCTTTTACTTAATCCGGGATGCACATATGCCGCCAGAAAACATCACTATTCTGGAAGAAATGGCGGTCGAAGGTGGCTCCATGGACGGTTCTGGCAATCCGGAAGACGGTTATATCGTTCGCGGGGGCCGTGAAATGAACTGGAACTACGACACTCTGTGGGATATGTTTCAGGACGTACCCGCGGTCGAATTGCCTGAAGGATATTCAGTCCTCGATGAATACCGAATGGTTAACGACAACGACCCTAATTACTCGAAAGCCCGGTTAATGCATAACTGCGGAGAGATCATGGATTTCACCGACTTTGGTCTCTCGAAATCCCAGCAGCGTGAAATGTTACGGCTGCTCCTTAAACGCAAAGAAGAACTCGATGATATCACCATTGAGGAATACTTCAGCACAGGCTTTCTTGAAAGCAATTTTTGGTCGCTTTTCCGCAGTATGTTTGCCTTTAAGAACTGTCATAGCTTATTAGAAACTAAGCTCTATATGCATCGTTTCCTCGATTCCATTGACGGATTTGGTGACATGTCGGTTCTTGTCTTCCCGAAATACAACCAGTTCGATACTTTCATTAAACCGTTAGCTAATATGCTACGCGATAAAGGCGTAAAATTTCAGTTGAATACCCGCGTGTATGACCTCGAGATGACGGAGTCTAGCGGCAAAAAAACAGTTACGGGGATACTCTGTGCCGTAGCAGGCGAAGAGCAACGCATTGACGTAGCAGATGGCGACCTGGTCTTTGCACTCACCGGGTCAATGACAGAAAACACCGCCTATGGTGACATGAATACTGTGCCAGATTTGAAGGTAGACCGTCATGATCCAGGCGAGAACAGCGGTTGGAGCCTCTGGAAAAATCTTGCCGAAAAATCCCCCGTATTTGGTAAACCAGAGAAATTTTACGGTGACGTTGATCAATCGATATGGGAATCCGCAACGCTAACCTGTAAATCCTCTCCTCTGGTGGATAAATTGACGGAGCTTTCGGTCAACGATCCTTATTCAGGGCGAACAGTGACGGGTGGAATCATCACCTTCACCGATTCTAATTGGTTTCTGAGTGTCACCATCAACCGTCAGCCACATTTCCCGGGCCAACCTGAAGATACGTTGGTAGTTTGGGTATATGGCCTGCTGATGGACAAGGACGGAAATTTTGTGAAAAAACCTATGCCGCAATGCACAGGTAAAGAGATTCTCGCGGAACTCTGTCATCATCTCGGCATAGAAGACGAACTGGAAGCAGTTGCGGCCAGAACAAAAGTCCGCACCGCCCTCATGCCCTACATTACCGCTCAATTTATGAAACGTGCGGCCGGAGACCGACCTCAGCCAGTACCTGAAGGGTGTACCAATCTGGGTCTAGTCGGGCAATTCGTTGAGACTCGAAACGACATTATTTTTACTATGGAAACTTCCATTCGCACGGCACGTGTTGGAGTCTATAAGCTACTCAACATTCCTAAACAGGTACCGGATATTAGCCCAACACAATATGACATCCGAAACATGATTAAAGGTGCAAGGGCGATGAATAATGGTAAACCCTTTATGGGCGAACGTCTGTTACACTGGTTCCTCGATAAGACTTATTTTGCTCATATCCTACCCCCCTTACCAGATTCTGAGAGCTCTAAACATGAAATGCTGGCACAGGAAGTCGGAGAGATTTTGAGTAAAGGAAGCGAGGCAGTCAAAGGGGTTGGAGCTTGGATTACCAAGCTTCGCGGCAGCTTTTCTAATAAAGATAAGTAAACAAAACGATAACGACGCGTCAAAAAGGCGCGTCGCTTGAGAGGATTTAAAAATGACGTATACGGCTCGGCGCCTAACGAGGCGTGAACAACAAGAGCAAACCCGTGTTCGCCTAATTGACGCCGCCAATCGCATGTTCGCAGAAGGAGGAATAATTGCCGCCTCTCTGCGAAACCTCTGTGCACGTGCGGGTTTTTCTCAGGGAGCGTTTTACTCGAACTTTACGAGCAAAGACGAACTCTTGCTCTCAGTCATCGAGAGACATATCCAACAGGAAGTCTCACTCATGCAAGAGCTAGTATCTAAATCAGATAGCGAGGGTATTGATGGAGCATTGGATCGATTAGCCTACCGCTTGTCGGAGCTGGCGCGTGATCTACAATGGTCGCTTCTCTCCGTTGAACTACAACTTCATTCCCGACGCGACCCGAGTTTCGCTGAGCGTAGTGAAAAAGTTAAAATGGCGAGTCTCCGAGAATTTTCTATTCTGTTGGAAAACCTGATTAATCGTCACAATCTGACCCCAGTTATGCCAGTTTTTGATCTCGCGAGAGGTCTATACGCACTCTGGTCAGGACTAGCATTACAAGGATCGATTAAGGAAGCGTTGCCCCGAGATCAGGTGTTCCTCTCTTTTTTACGTAACATGATCGTCACGCCGAGTACTTAAAGCGGTTTGCGATATTAAAACGAGCCTGAGTTGGCTCAGCTTAATTTTAATACAAGGGTTAAACTTTAAGCATGCAGGAAAACGGCTATATTCATTTTAATCAGGCTGAAGGTCGCGATTGTTTAACCTTGGGTGGAGACTGGACAATTGCCCATTACATTGACCTAAAAAAACAGCTGGCTAACCTGGGTGACGTACCGCAGTCAGTAACTTGCAATATTGAGTCGATGAAAAAACTCGATACTGCGGGAGTACAGTTATTATACCGCGCCTTAGGTGAGCACAAGTTACGCCAATTGCCTTTAACTGAGCAACAACACAATCTGATTGATACAGTTATTAATGCCTGCAGTAATCAGGAGCCGCCGTTGCCCCCCAAAAGTAACGGCTTTGTCAAAATGCTCGAACGGATCGGCATCTTCAGCTCAAATCTCTATCGCAACCAGCGCGACTTACTTGGATTTATGGGCGCTACCCTGCAAAGCGCCGCTCAAGTGATTGGACGTCCGTCACGTTGGCGAGTAACCGCTTTTGTAGCGCAGCTAGAGGAAACCGGTTTAAACGCGTTGCCTATCGTGGCGCTATTAACCTTTTTGGTCGGCGCGGTAGTTGCTTTTTTAGGTGCAACCGTGCTCAGCGATTTCGGTGCCAGTATATACACCATAAACTTGGTCGGCTTTTCCTTTTTACGCGAATTTGCTGTTTTACTTACCGCAATTATGCTTGCCGGGAGAACAGCCAGTGCTTTTACCGCTCAGCTTGGTTCAATGAAAGCTAATGAAGAAATTGATGCGTTACGTGCCCAGGGACTGAATCCACTTGAACTCCTCGTGTTACCGCGAGTGCTTGCTATGCTTGTCAGTTTGCCGGCTTTGACTCTTGTTGCGATGGCGTCGGGTATTGGCGGAGGTATGGTAATTTCCGCTCTGACATTGGATATTTCGCCAGCGCTTTTCCTCCATATATTTGAGCGCGATACCGGAATAAATCACTTCTGGGTAGGAATGATCAAAGCCCCGGTGTTTGCCTTTGTAATTGCGATTATTGGCTGTAACGAAGGCTTTAAAGTCAGCGGCAGCGCGCAGTCAGTTGGGGAACACACGACCTCCAGTGTGGTTCAATCAATCTTTATGGTAATTTTGCTCGACGCTCTGTTTGCTCTTTTCTTTATGGAGATTAACTGGTGAGTGACATAGCTATAGCCGTGCGCAACCTGCGTAATCAGTTTGGCCAACATGTGGTACACGAGGGGCTTGATCTCGATGTCTATCGAGGCGAGGTACTAACAGTGGTCGGCGGCTCTGGCTCGGGCAAATCAGTGTTAATGCGCAGCATTTTGGGGCTAACCCAACCGACTGCTGGCAGCATTCAAATCTATGGCGAGGATGTACTACGACTCTCTGCCGCTGAGCGCCAACGAGTCGATAGAAATACCGGGGTACTCTTCCAAAAAGGCGCGCTTTTCTCGTCATTAAATGTGCGTGAAAATATCGCACTGCCCTTGCGTGAACACCTAGGAATGAACGCCAATGACGCCGGTGATATCGCCTCGCTTAAACTGGCTCTGGTCGGGCTGGATGCACAAACGGCGGAGACGATGCCGCAATCATTATCCGGTGGTATGATAAAACGAGTTGCCTTAGCCCGCGCACTCGCTCTGGATCCGGATATTTTGTTTTTAGACGAGCCTACAGCAGGGCTTGACCCTATTGGAGCCGGTGAATTTGATTCGCTGTTACAGACACTGCAACAAGCACTTGGATTGACTGTGTTTTTGGTCACTCACGATTTGGATAGTATTTATCAGGTTAGTGATCGGGTGGCGGTATTGTCGCAGAAAAAAGTACTGGTAGTGGATACTCTTGATAAAGTCGCCGCGTATCAGGATCGCTGGGTACAAGCTTATTTTCACGGCCCGAGAGGCAGAGCTGTAAGTAATCAACAAATGAGGCCAGAACATGGAAACTAAAGCACATCATGTGTTAATCGGCAGTTTTGTGCTGATTATAAGCGCAGCTTTTATCAGTGTCGTCCTATGGCTGGGTAAAGCCAGTATCGACAGTGATTATGCCTATTACGAAGTTGTTTTCAACGATGAGGTTAGCGGCTTGAATCCCGGTAGTGCGGTGGAATACAGCGGCATTAAAGTCGGCGATGTGGTTAATCTGCGCTTGGATCCTAACGACCCAAGGGTGGTACGTGTACGCATTCGGGTGACTACAGATACACCGGTTAAAGATGACACCGGCGCACGGCTGGGGCTGGCCAATATTACCGGTAATGCACTTATTCGCTTATATGGCGGTTCGCCAGACAGTTCTCCCTTAAAAGGTACCGAAAAAAAACCCGCGTTGATTGTGGCTGACCGCTCGGCACTTAACAAATTATTCGCTAACAGCGAAAGCCTGCTCCAAAATGTGAATTTGTTTGTCCAGAACATCAATAGTATGTTCTCTGAAGAAAATACCCAGCGCGTGGCGGCAACATTAAGTAACGTAGAATCTATCACAACGGCACTGGCCGCTCGAGAAGATGATTTACAGGGTATAGCGGAAGGCTTGCACCAGACCATTGAAGAGTCGCGCAAGAGCATGGCCGCATTCACACGCTTTGCAGACCAAGGCCAGCAGTTGCTCGATAGGCACGGTGACGAAACCTTTATTGAGATGCAAAAAACGCTTCAGGCAATGCAAAAAGGGAGCAAAGAGCTGACTCGTATTATGAATGAGAATGAAGAATCGTTGGAAGAAAGCGTCCGTGGATTGAAGGAAGTTGGACCGGCGGCGCAGGAATTGCAACGAACCTTACGTGTTATTAATCGCATTGCGGAGCGACTAGAAGAAGAGCCTGGGTCATTTCTACTGAGGCGTGGACAAGTCGAGGAGGTTGAGAAATGAAATTGTACCTGAGGCACGTCATGCTGAGCCTTATAATTACTTCATTAGGAGCATGTTCGGTGCTACCCGAAGCCGAGCAAATTCAAATCTATCATTTACCAATTGATGGTTCTCTAAAAACGATATCAGAACCAAGACTAAACACGGCGCTAAGTGTAGCGGAACCAGACACGCTACGTTCGCTCAATACCTCGCGTATTAGTGAATTCAGTAATGGTCAGATCCAACGATACTACGCCGGAGCGCGCTGGGCCGATCGAGCACCAACCCTGGTGCAGCAAAGTATGATGCAAACCCTGCAAAGTACTGACTTGTTTTCGCAGGTAGTAAATGAAGAAAATGACTTGACCGCTGATTATCTTATTCACAGCAACCTGCGAGCTTTTCAAATAGAAGATTCCGAAGCAGGTGAGAAAGCTCACGTAATCTTACATGTCACTCTGGTTAGCCAACTTGATCGACAAGTATTAGGAAGTACATTATTAGCAGAACAAGTTCCAGTAGCCGGCTCTTCAATGCAAGACGCCACCGCGGCCCTGGGTGAAGCTATGGATAACATAAACACCGCACTGTCTGAGTGGATCTATATGCTTCTTAAACCGAAATCGGACTAAGTTCGTGATTCTGCGCTTCTGAACGGTACCATGAGCTAAAAATGCGTTGTGGGCTGGCAAAACAAGAACAGCAGTTTAGTGCGATTTTAAACCGTACCTGATAACGGTGCAGACCATAGCTCCTTTACTGACTCGGATTTGAAGCCCATTGCCGCTTCGGTTACTCCCCATCACCTCTTTCACTGACAATAGGTGGTGAATAGCATAAAGCTCAGCTGCAATTGGCTTTTGCTGCTCAGGTAACTTGTCGTATTGCTCACCTAAATCGACCTTTAGCTCACCAGCTCTTCGAAGGCCGGTCTTCCAGTAAACCGTAAATTCACCATCAATCTGCTTTGTCAAAAGGGTTAAAACCATCATGTTTGTTTCTCCTATTGGTTATCTATTTTTCATTCTCCATGTTTTTTCAAATATGCAAGGCGCAAAAAAAGGGGCCGAAGCCCCTTCGATCAGATATGAACTTTAGGAAAGCCCATGGCTCCGTAAACATTCAGCACATCATTCCAATCCCAACTTTTCACGCCAAGTGACGTTGGTATCGGAGGGATCAGAACTTGTGTCAGAATGCCTTTTTGACAGGCTTTTTTCTTGAGTTCATTCGCTGCATTCAGGCCGGTCTCAGAGAGATCGTGATCTGCCCAGATGTACAGCATTTTCACATTACTTGGTGGTTCAAACCTAGCCAGTAGCGTTGCATTCACAACCGACCAACATGTCTGTCCCGTAACTCTGGTAACCGCTAAAGCTGTTTCGATGCCTTCAGAAACACCTAATACCTCACCAGGCTCACCTATCGGAATGGCACCACCAGTGATTGTTCTGTCACTTGGTATCGGCATCATCTTTTTAGGCTTTTCAACCGGCGCTTTGAATCCATCTTCACTTAGGTAGATCCGATGAAACGTGGCCGAACGCCCTTGCTGAGTAACGATTTTACCTAGCAGCGCTGGGTAGCTATCGATAAACAAGCCATCTTCATCATGGTAAGGCAAGTTTGGATGATACCTCAGCGCCGAATCCCATTCAGGACGAAGCCGGGTAACAATGCCACGACGATGCATGTAGTTCCAAACTGGTTGCGCACGAGTATCTGCAAGAGAAAACGTTTCTCCCCAGGTTTGATTCAAGCGATGGATAATCGCTTTGTCCTCTTCCTGCTTTCTAGCCTTCCAGTCAACAGCGTTACTCCGTATTACCCGAGTTGGTACTTGTCCGGGTTGAATACCTAGAGCTTGACCGATTGCTTCAATAGACTGAGCAAAGTTCCATCCATTAATCCAAGACATCAATTCAAAGCCATCATGAAAGATCCCGCAGGTGTTACAAACGCCACCTCCGGTATATTCAGCATCTTTGAACAGCCTAAAGCCATCACGACCGCCATGAACAGGACAAGCCACATGACGGCCTTTTCGAGCAATAGCGGCATCAAGTTCTGGCACCAACGCCGCCAGTATTTGAAGCCATTGGCCATTAAGATATGGCCTTACAGTTTCAATTTGTAAAGGTAACGCCATATAACCTCCTTAAGTAAAAAGCCGACTCCTACCACAAGTGATAAAAGTCAGCTCTGGGCCTGCATTGAGCCGTTTGGTTAATGCAGGAACGTTAGTCAAGCTGGATACCATGTCGTCTTAATAACCACATGATGGAATCACGAAGCACATCAGGATCGACAACCGCAGCCATTGCGCAAACACGAAAGCAAAATGGCGTTAATTCGTCATTTTGAATCCACGACAACACATCCTTTCGCAATCGAGTACTGACACGACCGTCTAGCAATACACGGATCGCATCCAATAGAATGCCTTCGCGTAACTGCCAGATTTCCGTGTCAGACCAAGTGACAGGGGCATCATCAAACTCAAATAGAAATTCGAGCTGTGCTGATGTGTGCTGATGGGACTGCTTTTGTGATGTAGGAGAATGGGCAATACGCCCATTCATTACAGATAACCGCGTTCGGCAAGCGAAACGCAGCCCTCGGATGCGACCACGACATGGTCAAGCGTTCGAATATCAACAAGTGACAAGGCGTCACGAAGTCGATGAGTGATGCGTTTATCAGCTTCACTGGGTTCAGGATCACCCGATGGATGGTTATGAACCAGTATCACTGCTGCCGCATTAAGTTTCAATGCCCGCTTTATTACTTCCCTTGGATATACGCTCGCCGCATCTAAAGTGCCTTTAAATAGCTCTTCAAATCGAATAACGCGATGCTTTGTATCAAGAAACAGCACGCCAAAGACTTCGTGCTCATACTCGTGCATCAGTGTTTGCAGGTATGAGAACGCCGACGATGGCTGTTCAATTTTTCGACCTTTACTCAATCGACTACGGGCAAGCTTAAGCGCCATATCTAAGATATCCGCTTCAGTCACTTGCTCAGGAACGATATAAGTACCGGCCTCTTCGCCAGCTAAGAACTTTTTGTTTTTCATAGGAGTCTCCAAAAAAAAGCGGAGACGAACCCATGCCCTGAAGGGGACGGAATCGTCCCCGCAGGGTGGTAAAATTGATGTGGTTACTGAATTAACAGTTGTTGTGTTACTTCGAATAACTCACGCTTCAGATCTTTGACGTCGTTAATCACGATGCTTTGAGGAAAGAATTTCTCAACACTGCGTGTTTGAATCCCGATCCCCAGCAGCTCAAAGCTACTGCGTCTGCACCGGTCAACAATGTCATGCGTGGCAGCCCAATCATCTGGGTCACCATCCGTTAGCACTATCATTAGCTTTCGCTTCTGTTTTTGCGCTAACAAACTGTTTGCCGCAAACCACATAGCTTGTGCCATAGGCGTACAACCTCGTGGTTTTTGGTCAAAACACGCGGCCCGATGTCGAAGCGATTGCTTGGGCAATAACGCGATAGATACTTCCTGATGAATACCTGGAAAATAACTGACCGCAGGTACAACACCGGGTATACCTTCCAATGCCATGGCCAAAGCCAAAGCAGCTTCATTGGCAACATGAAAGTACTTGCGATTACCTTCGCCAATGGGTTTACCCATTGAGCCCGATATATCGACAAGCAAGTGCACAGCAGCATTGGGCGCAATGCGAGGCTGCCTTTGAATAAACAATCTCGACTCACCTGCTTGGGAAGCGGCAAGACGATGGGTTGCCACTCGAAGACCGTGCCGTTTGGCATGATTCCGACTGTCCTGACTGGACTGAACCATGCCCCTAAGTCGGGCTCGAATTTGAGCGGACTCGGAAGCCGATAAAGTCAAAATGTCCTCATCACCCAACATAGCTTGCTCTGCTTGGGGCAAACTGAGTGGAGTAACGCCCTGATGTCCTTCAGCTTGTTCCGACAACACTTCTGCCACTTGTGCAAAGGTATCGGGTTCAAACTGAGCGGCACTGGCCTCTAAGGCTTGTCGCAAATTGTCAGCTTGATCAGAGTTATCTGAATCCCCGGTTTCAGCAGCATCCCCTGTTGCAGACGAGTCTGTTTCCGGGGTTTGACTACCACTACTGTTATTGCTGTCATTACTCGCATCTTGTCCAATGTCATTACCGCTATCAGCATCCGACTCATCCTGTGGTGGACGAGATTCTTCCTCCAACATGGCAACAATGGCATCGACAAGTTTCAGCACTTCACCTGTAGAGCCTAAGCTAGGCACTGCTGTCAGCATGGCGCTTAACCGGCTCATCGCTGCGGCAGGAAAGAGTTGTCTCACTCTTTCATCAACAGCTTGATACAAAGGCGTCAGCGATTCCTGACCCAGAAAATGGCATCTCAAGCGAAACAACAACCATGCTTGCAAGTTAGATGCAGGCTCAGGCTGTTCAGGTACACACATTTGCTGTGTGCCCACCATGTACTCAATCACTTGCGAAATACTGCGCCGGGTTCCGGGGTAATCCTTTGCCAATTCGTTTTCAATGCGAACGTCCTCAATGATATTGAGAAGTGCCTTACGGATCGGTTTGGACGACGCCTTCTGCACCATTTCAAAATTAGTATGCCGAATATGCGCCGCTTCATGAGCCAGATAACCCCAAGCTATCTGTTGATAGTGTGGGTCGTCTGGGTTTGCTGTTGGGATCACAATCCGCTCACCATCGGTAAACGCATCTTGTCCTTGAATAAGCACCTTCACACCAAACTTTTCGCCATAAGCGGCGGCAACGATTGGCAGTGCGTTTTTTAATGGATGATTCATGGGAGTCTCCTAATCATTAGGGGGAATACTCCCTCAGCGGGAGCGTTTCCCCGCTGGGAATGTAAGTGTTTAAACCTGTGCTTTTAGCTTATCCAGGTCGTATTTTTGACCTAACCAAGCCACCAATTGAGCTGGACTCTCGTGCTGTTCAAATGACGTTTTAAGCTGGTCTAAACTCAGGATGTCATTCAATGTCAGACCGTACTGGTCTTGTAACTGAGTAGACACCTCGTGTTGATATTGCAGCCAGGCCCGCTCAAAAGCGGTTTGCTGCAATGCCATGTTTGGAACAAATACCATGGCCGTTACCCAAGCTCCTTGTGCGTCCGCATCTGCGATCAGCACAGGGTTCTTGGGGATCACGACACTATGTGTTGAGTACGACCGTTGTACTAACGCTCGACAACACGCCACTTCTGGTATCGATTCGCTTTCAACCGCATCAGTCACACCACGAAAATGTGGTTCAAACTGGTTCAGTTGGCTGGGGTTATGGATGGTTGATTGCATAATTTCCTCTTACATAGTTCAGAGGACATGCGCCCTTAAGGGCAACATGCCCTCAAGGACGTTAGAAATAAAATGAGTTTGGTACAGTCGAACCAAGGTTTGGTCTGACGGTTGGTTGTGGTATTGCACGTAAGTTATCTGCCTGAGCAGATACTGGCGGTGCGGGTTTAGGTTCAGGTTTGGGCATCAGTTGTCTGATATCCAATTGACCTTCACCGTGCATTCTCATCTTGTCTGGATCAGACAAAATTAAAATGGTCGCCATCAGTTCGTGATAGAGATTGTCTGTCACAGGGCCGGTCTTCGGCAGACGAACAAATAAATTGTCCATCGCTTCAACCATTGGCTGAACTCGATGATCCAGGAAGGACAAACCATCCAACTTGTCTCTTAACCGTTTGAGAGGATTAAGGGCTCGCTGGCTGATTTGATTCTTACCTGCAACGGAACGCTCAAACAGTTCGTTGGCATCACGAGCCACCTCCCTAAAGAGGGTGTGTCCCATGCCATTGACCTTGTCATCTAAGCCACCAGCTTGGTCAGCCGGTTGCATTCGATAGATGGCATAATCGAACTGAAGCCGTTGTTCCACGTCTTCGATGGGTGACAGCGCACGCCGGATTGCATCTGCAAATTCCGGGTGTTTTGCAACCCAGTCAAAAGTCACCTGATCATAGTTGTCCAAGAACAACTGCTTGCACTGCGCAAACTCCTGACCTATACGGTCAAGTTCTGGAACAATTTGATCAATTCGGTCTTCAGGGACGGCATAGCCACCTAAGAACCGCACACCGACTTGCTCACACAAACGCTGCGCTTCTTTCTTAAGCCTTTCAAAGTTCGCCAATGCCTCTGGGTCGCAAATTTTTTTACTCCCTAAGCTGGCAACATCCTTCGGAGGAAGTTGGCTGCCATTGGCTAATCTGAAATCTTCAGGCCTTAGCTTTTTTCTACCGCTCCAGATGGAACAGTCGATGTGACAAATCAAAAGTTTGTCGAGGGTTTGAATACTCATAGTGCATCCTCATGCGAGATGGGGACGCACCACTCCCAGCAGGAGCAATGGCCCCCGTTTGGGTGGTAGTAGTTGACGCGCTAATGGCAACATCACTATCAGAAATAGTAATTTTGCGAATCAGGCGACGATTGGTTGAGATCGATTTTCGCAGGCATTAAGTCCAGTGCTTCAGCTATCGGGCGAACCCGTTCTAAATCACTGCCTAATAACCTCAATACATCTTTTTCCAACTTCAGTTGGTCGGATACTTCTATTCCTTCAGGACTCGCTACTGTGAGCGAACACAGTGGCGGTATTTGACGCTTAAAGGCCAGTAACAGCAACAATGGCCACGGGCCATCATCAGTGTTAACAATGCCAGCGCCTTCACCTGACACCATGCTGATTTGATTGGTACTAGGTAATCCGCTTTTGCAAAACCCTAATGACCATTCTCCAATCCTGACCTGGTTATCATCAATAACAGCCAAGCCATAGGCTTCAAGCAGCTTTGCCATATCGAACAACGCTTTTTGCGCCAGCGAGATTTGGCCATTGACGTCCTTGCGAGTACGAAACTCCCAACTGACGTTATTGGCGCACGCGACGCTATCAAGCGCATTTGAAAGTTCAAATGGCCGCCCTTGATGATCAATGCCGACTTGTCCAACCAATCGATAACCCTTGTTGATTTTCTCATTGATTCTTCGGTCTGCTTCTGCGTTAGGATCAGTCGAATCAATCAATCGCTGCTGCGACAATTGACCAGCTTTTCCAAACCGAACTTCAATCTCCTGGTTATCTGATCCAACGTAAATGGCCCATTCTTTGGCTGTCCCATCAGAATGACTGTAACGGTAAAGAGCAAAGCACTTTTCCATCTTCAATCCTCCCAGTGGTCACCGAAGACATCAGCGGCAATACGGTGAATGGCTTCTCGTTGCTCCAACTCTGCACGAGCCGTCAAAGACCGAACCAGTGCATATTCCACTGCGTTAGGAGCGCCTTTAAAAGCAAGTGTTAACTTTGCCCAGCGCACCAAGGTCCGAGTAGACATGGTGATACTAAGCTCAGCACCGCCATCCGCGCCCCCAATAAAAAGACGACGAATGTCACCAGCCACCTTCACCATTTTTTGGCGAAAGACTTCTGGCAAGCCCGGCGCAACGTTCTCCAGAATGGTTTCCTCTACAGATGGCTCTGCATAGGTCGCTTCGATGATTCTAAAGCGATCAAGAAAAGCCAAATTCTGTTGAAGCACACCTTGATACAAGCCCGTTTGATCACCGCTGCCCGCACTGTTGCCGGTAGCGATAAAACGAAACTTGTTATGTGGCATGATGATCTCTCCGCCATTTTGTGCGATGACCAACGGGGCACCTTCCAAAATGTCATTGAGTCCAGCCAGTTCAGCAGGCTCAGCAAGATCCATTTCATTAATGATCAGCAAATGGCCATGCTTTACAGCCAGTGCCAGCGGTCCATACACAAAGGTCATGTTGCCATTAACCAGCGTGTGGTGACCGATAAGATCGGACAACTCCAATCGACCGTGCGCAGTAATTTGCTGAACAGGCCAATTCAATCGAGAAGCAACTTGGCAAATTAGCGAGGTCTTACCGCATCCAGTGGGGCCTGTAATATACAAACCGTCACCGTCTGGGTTAGACAAAAACGCCAATATGTCACGTAAGTCTTCTTTTCTAAAAACATACTCGTCCTTGCGAACGGGAATGTTTGGATGGGTAGTGTCGGCACCAAATCCTTCCAGAACGAAAGCATCAGGAGCCGGGACATTAAACGCTTGATTCACTTGAACCAAAAATGGGGATTGTTCAGTCATGGTAAACCTCATCTGTTTTGACGAGGCCCCATGCCCCAACAGGGACTGAAGTCCCCGTCGGGTGGTGTGTTGATTGTGGTATGGCTGTGTATGTAAGAGTTCAGCTCGCTCTATCATTCGTACCCAGCATTGGCTACGAGTGAAACTGCTTTATGATGCACTCAATGTAAGCGCATGAGAAAGGAGCCGAAATCGGCTCCAAGTGAACGTTAAAAATAAAATGAGCTCGGCGAGTCACCTGGCAGAACCAAGTTCTCTTGCTCAAGGCTGATTTTGATTGGTGTTTCAACGGGCTGCTCTGGCTTATTGGTGCTGATACGCAACCGCTCTTGTGGCGCTTTTCGGTAAGCGGCTAAAACCTGTTCATCCAGTTCGCCTAATTTATCGGTGGCCAATTGCTTATAGTCCACCGTGCCCGCCATCATGTAGCGGCTGAGTTTGACCCCAGCATAATCCGCATGAGCGTAATTACCCATCATAGCGACCAATTTTGACTGAGCTTCTCGCATTTCCTCTTTCAAAGATTTAATGTGATTTTCCAGTCGGACCACTTCGGAATGTGCTGAGCAATACTGCCGAGACAGCGATGTCCAGCGGTATTGGGCTTCACCCTTGGGAACAAAACAATCTTGTTCAGGGCATTTTGACGGTTCTTTTTTGGTCTGTACTAACTCCCAAAACTGAAGCGCTGTTTCTTGCAATTCAGTTAAGAACGCCGCGTCTCGTTGTATTTCAAACTCAATCAGTTGATCCTCAAAATAGAATACCAACCAACCACGCGTGCTATTGGCGACCAGTATTTGATGCTGTACTTGTACCCAATACAACTGGTACGCCTCGCTTTGTTCTCGGTGAGCTTGCACATCCTCAAAAACTGACTGGCAAGGACATTTCAGTTCAACGGGTTCGCCCGCATCGTTGATGCCATCAAAGCTGGCTCGAAAGATTGCGTTATGATCGGCTTCTGCACATAACGGCAGAAGAAAGTCATTATGCGCATTATCAAATGCTCGCCTTGCTTGAGGCTCCAACCGTATACCGCGAAGCACATTTGGATTATTCGACAGGTCTTCCGGTAATACGAATCCAGTTTTTTCTGCCCATAATCGCCAAGGTGTTTTGTAGGGTGAACGCCCCATAATAATTGGGGCTTCAGATGCCGTAACCCCTGCAATGCGCCACTGGTGCCATGCAGGAGTACGTTGTGATAGGTCGATAACCTTCATATTGTCTCCTTTGAGGGGGAGACTCCCCCGAAGGAGAGAACTCCCCTTCAGGGTTAAGTGGTTACTTTGCAGCTTGTGCTAACGCTGTTTGGTGCTGAACAACACTTGCTTGAACCGAATCAATTGCCGCTTTACCGGCTTGAATCGAACCTACGACAAGGGCAACAACCAATACCAAGCGAAAAAGTGAGGCTGATTTAGTCATGGAAGATCTCCAAAAAAAAGACGAGACCTTCCCCCTGACGGGAGAATAATCCCGCCAGGGTTAGTAAAATGAATGCGTGGCGCTAAGAAGCTAAAGGCTGTGTGAGCGCTTTGGCTGCTTGTTGTTGTGCATTAAATATTTCTTGTTTCGCAAACGTCAGTTCAACACCCTGAAAATGTTCATTGGCATATTCCAATGCACTATTCCAAGCGTTTGAAGCTTCTGCCCGCTCGATAAGCTTGTAAACAAGCCCTCGGGTTCGATCATCAACTTGCTCGGGTGGAATCACTGATGGCTCAACAACGTGTGTTGCTTGGCCTTCGATAATTCGCTCCGCTTCGTCTTGATCGAAAATCCCCACAAAGCCAAACGCAATGCGGGAACACTGGATCATGGATTTATGTCTTAGCATTCGCTTAGTGTGCGTCTGCCATGGACCATCTACCCGGTAAGGGCCATTTTTGCCGTTACCTTCAAAAGGCGGTCGATAGACTTCATCCAGATACTCAGTGATTTTGACTGGGTGCGAACGGTCGCGCCGATAGATGATGCATTCCATCCATTCTGGGCATTCTTTCGCGCCATCCAGTGAGACTTTGTTTTCTGAAGTCTTAAACTCCATGCCATCAAACTGGTCGTGTTGATTGATGATGCGAGACCATCCATCGACACCTACCACTGGAATAATTCCAGCTTGTTTATCAGGGAACGCAAAAATCTCTTTGGTGAAAGGGTTCAAGCCATACTGATCTGCAACCACCAAGAGCGCCATCATCTGCTCATTGGTCGGTGCACTACCGTCACGTTGCTTGAATGCTGTTGCTTTTAGAGTATCGAACAATTTGTTTGGATCGACACTAAAGCGCTCAGCAAAGCGTTGGATTAGCTTTGGTTTTTCCATTTTGGACTCCGACAATCAAAGTGGGAGTCTGCCCCTGACGGGAAAGTACTCCCGGCTGGGTTAAAGCGTTTTTGCTCGGTTAAAAATCTGGTTCAGGATATGTTTGTGCCCAATTAGTTTGGGAGCCCGCATCATCCGCCGGTGATGGCTCAGATGCTTTGTTCACACTATCAAGAAGCAGAAACTCGTCCGCGTCCACTTCGGTCAATCGATGCTTAATGCCATCTTTCTCCCATGAGCGCGTGCGCTGAGGCCCTTGAACAAATAGCTTCGCTCCTTTTTGGATTAAATCTTTTGCTCTTAGCCCTAACTTAAATCCACCACGATCTCGAAAAACGACCCGATGCCATTCCGTATGCTCTTTAAGCTCATTGGATTGACGGTCGCGCCATTTCTCAGAAGTGGCCAGTGAAATACTGGTCACTAAATCACCTGATGGATAGGCTCGTGTCTCTGGCTCAGCGCCAACGTAGCCTATGAGTGTTACTTGGTTTTTCATGATGTTCTCCTCGTCTTAGTTGAACTCTGTGCACACAGTCGTTTCTACCCGGCTGGGCAAAGAAGACTGACGGCGCAGATAGGTTGGTATTTCGAGTAAAGCCATGTCGTACTGATGTGGCTCTTTGTAAAACGCAGATGTCAAACGGGGCATACCAGGAGCTTTAGGCACTGCCATTGGACGACGTTTTGGTGTTGGTGTGAGCAACCGTTTGATTTGAATAAATACAAATCGAAACGGGCGCACGCTTTGACGAGCAACCAATCGTAAAAGCGACCAGCTCAGTTTTGCAAGCAACATAATGCCTGCGATTTGGATAATAAATCCGAAGATATATTCCATTGGTGACTCCTTAATTAGGTTGTGAAGGAGTCACCCCCAACTGGGGAAAACTCCCCCAGTTGGGTGGTGAAAAGGCGAACCATTAGGAACGCATGGTTGAGCATGTAAAAACATGCAGGCTATTTGTTTAAGGAGGCTAGCTACCTCTTAGTACCACTGAGAATACTCAGCGGCGGGCTTCCTTTGAGCTCATGCTCTCAGGCGCAGATATCACTGAAACAGATCAGCAATATTTGATAGTCAGTGTAACCGTCTTATTCAGACAGGATAGTTAGAAAGATGCTCAATTCTTCCACCTAGCTGAAAGGCCATTACCTCACAGAGGATTAGGCTAGGGACTGATTATTGTCATATCAGGAGCAAACTTATGGCCCAAACAAAACCCAATTACTCAAAACCCATCTTTGAACAATCATTCACAATTAATAGCTTACAGGCGCAACGTGTCGTTGACCGTGTTTTTAGACGGACGGTCAGTGCGCTTTACGGAATCGATGTCATCCTACGCATCATTGGCGATGAGAACGAAATTGATGAAGTAGAACAGATCATTAGCCAGTTGATCGAGGATTGCGCTAAAGCGGTAGACAACGAACAAGCTCGTTTGGACAAATTGATGGAGTCCAACGGCATCGATGAAGTACCTGACTACACCGACCCGATTACCTTCAACGCCAAAATCAGCTCGCCTCAGGTTGGCCAGTTTGTCGGCTTAGTTCGCAAACTCGATGCGTTGATGATCTCAATGGACACACTCTGGTTGTCTAGCGTGCTTAGCAACAAACAACGTGTTGATGGCAACTACGCATGGCAACAGCGCATTATCAAACTGGCTCGACGCATTATTGATATCGAAATTCGAGCACGAAAATCAGCTCAAGCCAAGGGTAAAGAAGCAGAAGTTGAACAAGCAGTACCTTCAACCGATGACGATATCACTGAAGAGGAAACAGATACCCCCGCCAACTAGGCTCCCATCAACCAGCCCCTCTCGAAGGGGCTCTTCAATATTTGGTGTTGTGGACTTTGTAACAGAGTTTTGGACAAAAACGCGCTAGAGTATTTATTCGGTAACGCTCTAATAAACCGCGCAACAACGCGGAGCTTTCATTGTGTATAATTCGCGAAGCGAAACACAATGAAAGCGGAGTGTTTTGCGTCGGTTTTGATTAGCTTTGTTAGATGCAGTTTTGGAGAAGGATGCTTAATTCTTTTACATGAACTGAACGGGCTAACCCTTCACCTCCTGATGTAGAACAAGATGCACACCAATGAGCTCTTTCATGTGCAGTGCTAATCATTAATTTTTCAATACTTTTACTAATTGCCGATTTATATTCTTTTTGGATTAATAATGCTCCAAAATCATGATCTTGAGGCCAAGGTAATTTATTTGCCAACACTTCAAATTCAGTGAGTAATTTTTTTGCCTCTGAAATATCCGTACATTGAGTAATTAAGTGAACAAGATCTTTAATGTTTTCAGTATTAAATCCAGCTTCAATAATTTTAATCTGTGTTCTGTCGTAAATATTCATAGTGACTCTGATTGCATCTAACGCCCAAATTTAGCGCGGAAAGCCGCGCAGCGGGTTGACGTCGCAGCCAGCGCTTTTTGCTGGCGATAAAATTTGCTTGTTAGGAGACGGTACGGCTCATGTAGTAAAACCGCTCGTCTTCACTCGTTAAACCGAACCCTTGCCGCTTATACAAATGAACAGCTGGGCTATTTTTAAACACTCTAAGCTTTAAAGTTTCAGCACAGTGCTCTCTCGCGAGTCGCTCCGCCTCTGCAAGAGCGATTGAGCCAATACCTTGATTCTGATAACTCTGCTCAACTTGCAAATCACGTAACCAGCATTCTTCTGTATCGAAAGATAACCTCATGACACCAACAAGTATTCCCTGAACCAAAATGTCATAGTTCACAAGCTCTTGCGTCATTTTCTCAATCTGTGCTTCATCCCAATCTACAGAATATTGTTCATAATATGGTCGCATGTTCGACAGAGTAAAATGTGCTACTTTTGCTAAATCCTTAGCCGGTTCAAATATAACCACCGCTCTAGTCTCCTAACGCCGTTTTAAGCGGCAAATTGCAGTTGGCTAAAATAAATGAGGCACGAACAAAAAGCCAACTGTAATTTGTCCGACTTGAAAACCCTTGTTATGTTGCGGTATTAACCATTTTTTTATTTGATATTTTTAATGCTGAAACAACAATACAACCTGCAATTACTACAGCAACTAAATCCAGCCAATCAAAGACACCTGTTCCTAAAGTGGGCTGCATTACCTCGTATATTACACAACCAACCATTAATCCAAATGCTGAGGATGGTGCTTTTTTAAAAGATTCTTTTGATAACCCTATTAAAAGAAAAATCGCAGTAATAGTCCCTGTAATACTTGGTAAATAGTTAGCCAAACCAAAATCAGCAATTTGATTGGAGTAAACCCAATCACGATAATATGTATCATCGAGATGTGTTAAAACTAGAAAAGTAGCTCCAGTTATAATAAATACTATTCGAATATTACTCATACTTTCCTTAGCAACATAACGCCGCATTCAGCGGCTTGTCCGCTGCAATGCTTTGTTATGCGAACTATTAGCCAGCAGCACGAGCTTTAATGCTCTGAATCACTTTTTCTCGAAACTCTCTATGTCCATGCGTTGCTCTAGGGTGAGCAATTCTAAAACATTCAATATTTGAAAATTCGTCGTCAACTGGCTTAAACTCCCAGTATTTCCCAGATATAACTTCGCCATTTTTATAGCCACTAAAGTGCTCTTCGAATAGATCCCTTATTACTTGATCAACACCAACAAAGCCAGTAGCAAAAATAATCACGTCTGGCCTCAAGCACTTTATCTGGGCGGCAAGAAGCTTTTTAGAAACTTCTGTTATTTCTTTTAGCTCATTTTTCGGGCGTGTTCTAGGGCTTTTTTTGTTGTAATCCCAAGCAAATAAATTCCCATAAATAATTGACTCAGGATTAACTTCAAGCTCCTTCGTCAGCCGAAAAAAATACTGCTTAAAACGACTTCGAGTTTTTGTAATAACTTTCCCATTCTTACTCACTGGTAGATGTCTTTTGTAACGCCCAGTGGCCTCTTGCACAAGATCGGAAATTTTATTATTTTCAGCAAACTCTGCTACACGCTTAATTGTGTTTTTTTGATTGTCTGTATTCCAACCAGCAGTTTCTCGGCCAACCAACATTACTTTTAGGCTAGAGCTCCAGTATTCATCAAATGGGACAGGCAAGAATACACCAGAGTACTTATCTTCATTATGGTTAAATGAGTCAAATTTTAACTCTTTTAAAATCCTGCCATACTCATCAAGCAGCGCCTCCATTACGTGTCTCCTTTGGAAAGGTGAGTTGAGCCTTCTGGCAACCACTCAATACTCAAATCACCACCACCAAAGCGAACAATCCCTTCTTTTTTTGGTAGCACATTAAATTGGCCTCGGTGTGCAATAAAATCATCTAAAAGCTCAATCAGATGCAATTTGAAACCAGACTCCGTAACCTGATCGAAAATATCCTCTTCAAGTGTCCAAGAGGTGCCACTCAAGCGGTCTCCATCATCTTCAGCACAGAAAACCACCTCACCTGTAACTTTCACAATGTCTGAATGTTGCTTAGCCAGCATGGCAAGGCGTGCTGCTTCAAAGTTTTTATCGAAATTCGACATAAATTTTCCCTTTTGCTTTTTTTCAGCTTACGCCACTCAAACGACAGAATGTGTCGCAGAAGCGCATAACATTTTAGTATTTATGCAACACGCTGTTTGTGTTGCATAATCGCTTGTTGGACTGAGCCGCTACCTGCTCGGTGTGTCAGAGTTGGTGTTGTTTATGCTATGGGAATTTGCTTTTTGGAGGCTCTCACTTTCCTAGCTGATTTAATCAGCTTAGCGAGTGTTATGTAAGCTTTCCCTGCATTGCTCAGCGCTTATTATGTATTCATTACACCTAAATTTGCCTTAATAAGCAATTATATTTTTTACACGTACAGAGGCCGCTAGCCTGAGCAGTTAAGCAGGTTAACTAATTGATTTTAAGCAGCTACCTAGCTGCTAACTCGTTCGCTCTACTTTGGTCCTTGTTTCATATAACTGGAATACGCCAATTAACCGCAAGATACCTGCCTTACAATGCAGGCAAGGCCAATGCGGTATCAGTGTTACGTTTTCTGTCTTTAGCTTCTCCACTTTACCTCTGTGTGATTCTTGTGACCTTATTAATGCTAACTTTCGCTTGCGACACGCATTAGCTAAAAAGCCATAGTGGCGAATGCGCATAAACCCTTTGGGCAATACATGTTGTAAGTAGCGCCGTAAAAATTCATCACAACTCAGAGTCATGACTTTATCGCGGTTGTTATCTGCATAATCGCGGTATTTAAAGCTCACTGTTTCTTCAGTCGCTGACACTAATCGCGATTCTGACATCACGCCTTTTCGGGTATAACGCGCAAGGTAACTAACTAGCTTTTCACTGTACGTTAAACAGGCTTTGCTATACACGCACCATTTGGTTGGCGTGCTTACCTTCGCGAATGAACTATCGCATTCATTGAGCGCCGCCAGCATTTTCCCTCTGAACACTGTTGATAATGCTTTAACGGGGTATAAATAGCCTTTTTCTATTTCATGCCAGTGTGCTTTATCAAGCGCACCTGCGGGTATCAAACAATGCAAGTGGATATGCTGACTTAAGTTCTGCCCCCATGTATGCAGTACGCTTGTCATGCCTAACTGGCCATGTCTTTTTCGTTTCGCAAATTTGCTCAGCGTTTGCCATGTGGCTTTGAATAAACACTGATACAACGCGTTTGGGTTGTAGTGCGCAATGATATTCAACTCATGCGGGAGTGTAAAAACAAGGTGGAAATACCTACATGGTAATAAATCCTCCTGCTGTTTTTGCACCCATTTAGCCGTAGCCATGCCTTGGCAACGCGGGCAATGACGGTCTCGACAGCTACATCCAATCTTTTGCGACTCCCCACAGCTATCACATTGCCATGCTGATAACCGAGCTGACCCGTTCTGCATGATTGAAGGTGCTGACACACGCGCAGTTGTTGATAACTCACCGTATGATGTTGGCGATAACTCTCAAGGCTTGAGTTTAAAATATCAGCGAGGTGTAAGGCGTTCATTGTTTACTCCAGCTCGCAAGCAAATCAATGCCGCCATGACCTAACTCTGGTAACCAATGTAAGTAACTTTGTGTGGTTTTAATATCACTGTGACCAAGCTGATGTTGCAGTTGATGAAGTGGCATACCTGATTCAAGTTGGTGTGTTGCATAAGCATGGCGTAAAGCATGTGGGTTACAGTGCTTTAAGCCACACGCTTGTGCATGTTTTCTCAATGGCTTCCTGAAGGTTGATGCTGACATAGGTTTATCCATTAATAACCGTGAATAGAACATCCAACCTGTTGGGTGATACATTTTCCAATAACAACGTAATTGAGCCAGCACGCTATCTGATACAACCACATATCGTGATTTATCCCCTTTACCTTGTTCAATTAAAATAGTTTTACGCTGTCCATCAATGTTTTGCACTTTAATATGTAGCAGCTCACCAATGCGTAAGCCACAGCCATAGCAAACTACTATTAACGTTTTTAATCGCATATCCGTACAGCTTTCTATCAGTCTTCGCATATCATCACGCGACAAATAGGTGGGTGCGTGCGACTTTGCTTTTGGCAGTGCAATATCTAAGTTCAATGGCCGGTGTAAAATATGTTTAAACAAGAACCAAATGCTGTTTATCTGTACTTTTTGGCTTGATCTAGAAAGTTTGCGAATGGCAGGATCGTTAAAAAAGATATTCAACTCATCATCTGTGACTAAGTCGAGCGGTTTATTAAAGTAATGACTGAGTTTTAGTAAATGTTCACTGTAGCTTTTACATGTACTTTGCGAATAACCTCGATAGGCTATTTCAGTTTTGACTTGTTCAATGAGTGTATTCATGACTTACCTCCAAGTTATGGGATAACCCCAAGGTAAGTGTGGCTCAAATGATAAGAATAGGATCTCCGCGTAGCGGCTTAGTTCAACAATTTAATAGTGCGCTCATCGCGCATATTTCTGCCGACTAAACGCTCATTTGTCTACTCTATATAGTTTTAACAAATAACCTAAGGTATTACTATCACTAAGTTTTCTAAAATATTTGAATTAAGTTAAATAGATCAATATGCGCTCACCGATCATTTTCATGAATATATGCGCAAAGAGCAGTTTAACCAATCTATTAACGACGATGTTTAGCCAGTCTCAATGACCGGTTATCGCTCACAGCCGAACTTCGCCAAGGTGCCATAAGCATAGCTTCATACGTAACTCTTTCCTGCTGCATTCATTGCTTTGGGGCGACCCTTACTATATGGCAGTAACTCAGCTTGCAATATATTGTCTAATGTTATTTTGAATGGAAACTATAGCGACAGAAAAAACGGTTGTCTGAAAAAGGACTATTCGTAGGGGTTACACGCCATATTGCACACACTGATGAGCTGGGTGAGTTAACAAACATTGGATGAATTAGGTCTTGAACCCTCTTAAGAGACTATAAGGCAGCGTTAAAGCGAATTAGATCTCTATTTGATGCAGCCAAACCTAGCACTCCTGAAAGTGAAGAGTTTTAAAAGGCTAGCTGCATTGATTGAAGAGTATTAGGAAAACACGTCCCATTTAGTTAATACAAGGCATATTTATCCCTATTACGTACGTAAATGGATTTTAGTTTAGCTGGCGTTATATGCTAACGCTCAGAATTTTATCGTGAATTTCATCCCATTGTTCTAATAAATGCTTATGGCCATCGAGTTCTGAGCGCATGAAAGAGTCAAGCATTTTTACAAAATCGTCTTCTTTACCTTTGTAAAAAATGCCATTATCGTAGCGATATTCAGTTTTGGCGAATTCTAATATTTTTTTAATATTGAGATCATCGGTAAACTTAAGTTGTTTTCTGGCTTTTGTTAATTCTTCTCGATAGTCTGTATTCCCCTTTCTTATATGTCCATCGGTACTAAATTGTCGAAGAATATCTTCAACAATCATGCTGTTCGTAGTACTTTCTATAAGTGCATCTTTCGTCTTCTTGTCTTTTGATAACCACAATTTGTGTGCTTTTTTCACGAGCTTAGAGCGCTCTTTTTCCGCATCGACTCTTGTTTGTACACGGTATCTTGCACGTCGTCGATCTTTTTCCCCACTGAGATCATCATAAACCTCTTCAATCCAACTAAATAAGCCCATAACTAAGTCCTTAAGAGTAGTGACTCACCTCAGAGAAAATAAGCTCTGAGGCAATATCTGTCTAGTTTAACCGTTTATTATGGATTGCACTGTTTTTATAGAATCGATGGCTTGTGTAATTTCAGTAGCATCATAAGTTTTCTCAGCATCAGCATATAAACTCTCTATATGTTTGCTTGCCTCTGTCTGTAGTCCATTAAGTGCTGCATCAAAGCCTTTTGCAGTATCAGACCAATAATGCTTTAGTTGATCTTTAACCTCTTGTTCGATATTGCTTTCTTTAATCCCTTTAACTGTTGATTTAGCCATCGACTTCTTCCAATTTGAAAAAAGTTTATACACTAGGAAGCCGACGCCGGCCGCGATCATAGCTCCCCATACCACTGGGCCTCCCGTCAGACCTACGAGCCAAGGTAAAGTGCTGACTGAACCGGTGATCCCTAGTGTCGTTAAAACACCTGCCGCCTTTCCAACAAGAAGATAAGCTCCTAGGTTTGATGAGATTGTGGCAACATAAGCGCCCATTGCACCAAATGAAGCAATGCCAGACAATCCACCAATGAAGGCTGATTGACCATCAAAACCTACTGCTGTAATACTCTTTTGGTTAAAATCATTTAAATTTATCCCTTCAAGCTGAGCAATGCCGCTAGGAACCAGTGCGGAAAACTCATTTACCAATACCTCAACTTTTTGTGCAAAGCTTTTACTAGAAATACCTACAATTCGTTTCATTTTGGTTTCTAGGTATTGCCCAATGGCGTCTGAAATACCTTTTTTTGCAGAGTCTTTGTCATCAAATCTATCTTCGATGAATCCCATTATGAAATCTTCAGATTGTAAAGACTGTAAAATGATATCAGCCTGAGACAACACGTCTGCCTCGTAGTCTTTAATGGAAGCTCTTAGCTGATGAAACTTTTCTAGTACGCCAGTAACTTCTCTGTGAAATCGCGCATCTTGCTCTTTAACCTCCTTAATGCGCTCTTCATTTGTACAAAGTTTTGCCTGCAATTTTATTAGCTCTTGATCGACAAACAATACTAACTGACGCTTTAGTATTCGAAGTCTGTTGAGGCGACGTTGGGCTAACGTAGTTGTGGTATTTTCAACAAGTTCATCAAAACGAGACGTGAAGGCCGCCATGAATTCTGTATTATCATCCCAAAATGGCAACATACGTTCTGCCCAGTCTTCTGCTTTTGGCAGTACCAACTCCTCCACCTCTGTTTGCCAGCTTTCGTAAAGTAAATGTTCCATCTCTTTGTTGAAGCTAATAGCCGCCCGTTTAGCGGTTTTTCGATTAAACTCATCAATAGATTTAACACCAAATGCTTGGGTCGCTAGGATGGTAATATTTTTAATCGGGCTCTGTGAATCTAAAGGTACATTACCTGGAGCACGAAGGATTTTTGAGTAGAACTCAGGCTCTCCATCACGAAGAAATTTTGTCATCGATGAGGTAAATAGTATAGCATCGGCCAACCCCATTGCCTCATAAGCCTTACGAACGTCTAGGCTATCTATAGTTTGGCTATTATCTTTTTTGTACTCAGGGTCAATGAGCTGTCCCGGTGTATCCAATAAAGATATTCGTTTTAGTACAGGGGCATCGACATAGACAACAGCTAAATAAGTTTCAGGGTAAAGGATCTCGTCGTTTTCATCACGAGCCCCGTATTTTTCCAGAATTTTATAAGTTCCTTTACCGATTACAAAAGAGTCGTGATCACCTTCGAGACGGCTTAAGTTAAACGTTTCTTCGTTTTCATTCATAAACTTAAAAACGATAACGTTATCTTTATTGGCTAAATATGATGGCTTTTTATCTTTATGTATAAACAGTGTGGAAGCCGCTGTCATAGGCTGGAAGCCCTCGGGTGCAATCTCTTGACACATTAAAAGATTGATTAAGTGTGATTTACCAGAATCACTTGGCCCCATGACAGCCAGAATGCCTGAGTCAAACGTCGTTGATATATCATTGCGAGCAGCCTTCATTTTATCTAACAGCTCATTGGGACGAACATTGGCATCTAATGTGTTCAATTGTGTAATGATGGAATCAATCGATGTTTGTAACGCTTGACTTTCTAACTTAAGATCATTATTCACTTTAAGATTTCCTCTATCTAGAAGTTTAATAGGAGCGGTAACTAGCCGCCCAAATTCAGTTTTATTGGCACCAATCGCCATAACGAAGTCAGTTAATACATCCAGAGAAAAATCGTAAGGGGCAGCTTCAATCCGCGAAACCATTTTCTGACTAGTGACTAATGAGCAACGCTCTGCCGCTATTTTTTGGCTAAGGTTTGCTCTTTTTCTCGCATTAATGAGAAAGGCACTCAACACTCTATTTCTAGTCATAAAATCACACCTTGCTATTTATTTTTAGACGTATCGTAAGTAAAAAATCTAACCTTAATAAAATTTAGCATCAAGATTAATTAAGGTCAAACCATCTTTTTATATTTTAGTCATGTAGTGACTATAATTTAAATGATTAAAGAGCTGTTAAATTTCAAGTATATTGATACTTAGAAGTTTATTCAGTGCTTTAGTCATAGTAAAAATAAAAAAGTTATATGAAAAATAAGGCTTTTATCTTGCTTGCGTAACAAGAAAATTACCCATTTTTAAGTTAAATCCAAATTTTTAATGTTAGGCTAACTTAATTTCCAATTTAGTTTTTCTAATGTAGAGACACTGCAAATAGATTTACTGTTTATGATGAAAAACGTAAATGGTTGTTTTTAATTGAAGCAGTAACAAGTCACGGACCTGTAAGCCCAAAACGATGGATTGAATTAGAAGAAGCTCTTGAGAGTTGTACTGTTGGCCGGTAATCCCCCCATTTTTAATGGAGGCTAGCTGTAGAATTTCCGTTGTTTAACTTTTCCAGCTTTTGTATGGGTGTTATACCACCTAACCCCATGTTAGGGCGTTCATTATTATAAGTCCATAGCCAATCAGTCGCTCTATCTTGTAACTCACTAATATCACTGTAAATATAATGACTTAACCAGTCGTAACGAACCGTTCGGTTAAAGCGATCTATATAGGCATTTTGCTGCGGGTTGCCGGGTTGAATAAACCGTAACTCGATATCATTATTCAACGCCCATTGCGCTAGTTGCTTGCTAATATATTCTGGGCCATTATCACATCTAATAGCTTTTGGTTTACCGCGCCACTCTATAATTTGATTTAACGAGCGGATCACACGTTCAGCAGGCAGTGATAAATCAGCGTCAATAGTGAGCCCTTCACGATTAAAGTCATCAATGACATTAAACAATCGACACGCTCTGCCATCCGCTAATTGGTCATGCATAAAATCCATTGACCAACATTCATTGATGGTTTCTGGTACTGCCAATGGCTCAGGCTTATCCCTATTTAAGCGTTTCCTAGGCTTGATCCGCAAGTTTAACTCAAGCTCACGATAAATGCGGTAAACTCGCTTGTGAATCCACTTGTGCTTTTTTACATTGCGCAAGTATAAAAAACATAATCCAAAACCCCAGCTTCGCTTTGACTCAGTCAGAGCGAGTAACAGCTCTGCTATTTTTAGATTTTCATTTTTTAATATCGACGCATAACGATAACAAGTTTCACTGATCATAAAAGTACGGCAGGCTAAGGCAATGCTCATTCTATTTGTGCTAACGACTTCATGTGCCAATACTTTGCGCTCAGAAGCCTTTACCACTTTTTTGCCATGGCCTCCTGAATGACCTCTGATTTGAGTCGCTCTTCAGCATACATTTTCTTTAAACAGCGGTTTTCATCTTCAAGCTCTTTCATTCTCGTCATTAAAGATGCATCCATACCGCCATATTTTGCACGCCATTTATAAAAGGTTGAGTTGCCCATGCCATGCTCACGGCATAGCTCTGGGATCGGCACACCGCTTTCGGCTTGCTTCAAAATGGCGAGGATCTGACTGTCTGTAAAATGTGCTTTTTTCATAATTTTCTCCTGTGTTTACAATAAGAGAAAATTCTACGTTTGGCATCTATTATTGGGGGATTACCATTGAACACCATTTTGGTGGTTTATAACACACCAAAACGGCGTTTAATAATGTTATCGGACAAAATTAGGCTCTTAGTCAAAGAAGTAGGAATAAATTTAACTTTTTCAGTGTCCGGTTATCGCTCTTTTGAGGCATTCGCCTCAACACGTTTTGGGGCAAAACCAATTTGCAAAATATGCAATTTGCTAACTCGAAAAGGGGCAAAAATGTGCCAGCCCAGATTCGACTAACTCGAAGCTGGACAAAAACAATTTAGAGCTGAAGGACTGCTCTATACAAAAAGCAGACACGAATAATGCACGGTGCAAGATCTGACCCCGAGCACTTAATAACACCACTGTATATAACAACCGTATTATGGGCCAATAATGTCCCGGTTTGGCAAGCTTAATGTCATAGAGTTACATTAATCAAAGTCGTCGATTGACACGCTTCTAGAAACATCCATTCCTAGCTCATTGTTGAAAAAGCTAATGATGCCGGGGAGATTAAGTGCTCCGTAATGATTTGATTTAGAACCAAAGGCTTGAGCCGACACAGCCTTACCTGTTCTGCACCACACGGCAAAATGCTCACAGTTATTTTTCAGCAACTGGTAATCTCGCTCTCCAAGCTTTGACTTAGCCCTACGATACGACTTTTCAAGTGTGTACTTGGATGAGTATTCAGGATCAAAATACATAATATCGATGTCAGAATTGAACATCCCTGTGTCTTCGAGAAACACATCCAACTCATCTTTTCTGACTTCTCCGCGTGAAAAGTGTATTACCTTTCCTTCCCCGGCATAAATCCCAAAGTGGTAATAGCAAGGTGTTATAAGTTCATCTTTTTCTACTCTTAGAACAGTACCTCTCTTTACTGGGCGCGAAAATTTTATATTGTTATTGGCGTCGAACTCGCGGGACACATTAGTGATAAATGTATCAGCCCAGTCTGGTAAAAAGCCCATTTTCTCTATCCATTGAAAATAATTTTTTAATCAGGCCAATATAACTCAATATATAAAAATTGGCTAACAAAACTGTCAGCCAAAATATTCATCCATTAAATTACTTTAAAATCCTGCTAAGCAATCTCGCTATGCTCTTCTAGCATTTCCTGAAGTCATTTGGAGGGCTCAGTTCGGCCAAACGACGTTCAAATTCTTACTTATCCAATGAGCAAGCTAAATTCATCAGCACTTGGCATGCTAACACCTTAATAAACAGCGGAAAATAGCAGGCTAAACTAAGCGAAGAATGAGCGCCAGCCGGCTGTTTTTCGTCCATTGTTTAATTGCTACCTTCGAGGCAAATAAACTTAAAAGAGCCTCAAAACCTAATATTGCTACCATTTTATCAAGTGTGAAATCACCTGTTAAAATGACAGCTAAAAACAAACATAGCGTATAAAAAGTGCCAGCCAGAAACAGCGACAAAAGAATTGTAGCTCCATTTTTGAGCCCATGGTTAAAGCTTAAGGTATATGTGCTGCCTACTATAATTATTAAAAACATCGACAGTATAGTTGCAGTGAATAACAATCGTGCCTCAATAATTACCACAATAGCCAGAATCCCCATCAGAAGTGCCGAGAAATAACTCAAAATAATTGCTAATGAGATTAAGTTTTCACATGACACTAAATGTACCCCTAACAATCTTAATCTACGAGCGATTCGGTCGTTTTCCTGACTATACGAAAAACTTGTAAATGAACAGTCAAAAATAAAGAACGGGAAGAGCTGGTTTTCGCTCAATTGAGGCGCTAACTCTAACTCATTTTGGGGCAAAACCGAGTTATCTGAATTATGTTCGAGCTGCAATTATAAAGTGCAAAAATGGTTACTTTGTAGCGAAAAAATGCATTAAAGTAACCAATATGAAACATTAATGAAAAGCCGTCTGAGCTAAAGTCTACCCCTAACCACCTCTGGTACAACACTCAATTATTCCCCGAAATTTCTTCCGTCGCCTCCTGACGCAGTTTCTGTGCATCCATTCCGTTTAGCCGTTCAATGGCTCTATCTGCGGCACTTTGACGGTTTCCATCAACATTTAGCGTACTTCCTGAGCCTGTGAGTCGTTCCAGATCCAGTGACGATACTTCAGGTAGGTTGCCAGTTATCGATAAAATACCTATCCATTCATCAAGATTGACTTGGCTCCAATCCACTTGGTTTAACTGACTCGCGGTCAAACCTTCACAGTTGGGAGATTTCGCACTGCCCCAGCCAAGACCAAGTTGCGGACGCACTTGTTCTTGAATGATCCGTGAAAGTGGCGAAGTAAAACAGCAATATGACTGCCGTTTTTCAACACAGGCACCTAAGAACTTAGACTTGCAGTAAGAGCCTACATAGTGGCAACTCTTCAATACCCGCTTGGCGTTCATTTCAAACTCGCTCTGCTCACATTTCCAGATAAGCTGAATGAGGATCATAGTGACTGAATAAATCATGTAGGCCGTCATAACCGTACTCAGAACCGCGCCCGCAGCGCCCCCCAGGGCAAAGTTACCACCCGAAACGACACCATCGGCTCCAACTGCGCCACCAACGTTACTAAACAGTGCCGATTGCGCCCCCGAACCAAACGTAGAGCCTACCCACTCAGCCGTTTTGTTGGTCAACACCTGCATAAAGCCAGTCGCAGCTTGCTCCGCTCCCGCGCCAGCAGCCGTTGATGGCCCAGCCCCCATGAGAGAGTCCCATGCAGACACAAAAGGCTCTTTAACCGCACTCCAGGTACTGGTGATTGGTTCCCTGAGCGTATTCCACGAACCATAGATTGCCGAAGACGGATTCATGGCCATGACTGCCGTATCAAGCTTGTTAACCGCCACTATCATCGTGATGTAATCCGATAACGACACGCCACTTGGCTTTTCACAGCAATCCACTATGCCACCAACGGCTTTTTTGCACTGGCCAGCATTACCTTTAAAGACCGTACACTCGACGTTATCTTGGCCATCAGCGCCCGTACATGACATATCATTGGTCATAAACTGCGCCGCATTAAGCATCGCAGCTGCTTCTGCAAAGTTAGCCTGCTTGATTGACTCTGGCTCTAAACAATCAGTGCCCATACAGCGAACTGGCCCCTCACAGTTGTATTGAGTTTCCATTCGAGCATTTTGCACTTCAACGCTTTGTCCGCAGTCATACACCAAACTTTGGATATAACAGAAGCCTTCATGACCAGCCCCGCCTTCAGTGCATTCGGTTCTGACATACTGGCAGGCAGGGTTTTGCTCTAGCGCGGCACACGTATTGGTGGTCGTGTTTTGTCCGTTATTGACGATGGTTTGTGTATTACCATTGGCATCTACCCAGCTATCTGAGCTGCCCATGTTGAACTCTGGATGAGCAGTCGAAGCATTGTAGGTCGCTCTTGCCCTCCAGCATGAGAGCCCCAGTCCATCAGAACTGCCGCGACTGGTTAAATGAGCAGGAGACGAAACAACAGCCGGATAAAGGCTTCCAAGATTGGCCAACTCGCCACTACCAACCGTTAACCCGTCGATTCGTTTTGTGCCCGTATCCAAACACTGCCACTGCACCGCAGTGAACTGATCCGTTTGCATCAAGCATTGGTCTATGCCGGGATCACTTGATTGATGAACAATGTCCTGTTCTAAGTACTTGCCGGAGAAGGTCAATGAAGCTCTCAGTTTCGCAGGAACCAAACACTTCTGGACTTCTCGGCTGCAAGTGTCGAAATCGACTTTATTCCAGCCGGATTCACATCTGGAACGAGTGACTTCCTGAGGTTCATGCCACGAAATAATCGACCCATTAACGACCTTGCACAATGAGCCAACCAAGGTTCCTTTTGGACAGGTCATTTCAGGGTACTTAATGGACGGTTTCGTCTCAGTCACCGTCTCCTTGTTGCCCGTCAATGAGAGTGTCGTTTTCCAACCATTTGCCTTCGATGGCGACTCGGTGATTTGTATCTCAGTATTTTGATTATCAAAAATCCTCAGCGTCGCGTTTCCAGTTTGCATAGTACTGCTGTGCTGTGGAACAAAACTGAGCGTTTCGGAGCTAAAGCAACCTCGCTCAATGGACCAGCTTTGTTGATGGGTTTCAGCGGATACACGTCGCTCTAACTGACACTGAGTAAGCGTACTGATCTTCTCGCACACCTGGTAATCCGGTACATGCTTGGTTTCCGTAAATGGCGTAATCGTCTGAGTAGGCTCACAGGCCTCAAAACTACTTGGCATAAGGTTGGATACCACACACTTTGGATCGCTGGTTTGCAATCCACAGTCATAGGTATCGGTAAAACGAATGCATTCACCTTTATCATTGGTTTCGGCACATTCTGACGACATGAATCCACAGGAAGGATTCGCTTCAAGCACTTGGCAGGCCTGATTTTCAATCCCCTTATAGCTTTCATCATCCACACTAACTTGTACACGCCGACACAAAGGCGATATGCCAGCCACTGGGCTTGGGGCAAAATAGGATTCACAAACTGAAACACCATTGACCACCGTACATCCGTTGGTTGAAGAAGGCTGATCCGTGCATTGAATGCTGTAGTCTGAAAACTTCGTCGGGATATCCGCTGCTTGTTCGATACAGGATTGTGGCGACCAACTATCATTCATCACCACCTTGGTTGGATCAAAGCGCACCTTGATGCGAGCATACCCCTCACCACTACCTGTAACCGATACGCGAATTTTTACCGGCACTTCTAAACCTGGCTCTACCGCTTTTAGCTTGGCAGTCAGATCGGTATTTGGATTGCGCTCCCAACTGGTACTGAGCTCGCAGCGACCTGCCGTTTCTGGTGGAAAGTTATTGTTCGGCCCAGACCAGACTTTCTGATCGCCAAGCCACACTTGCATGTAGTCATCCCATTTTGCGTACTCAAGAACGGCAGAGGTAATCGCATCGGGATTCACGACTTTGAGTGTGATGGCCTGTTCAAATACTTTACAACGGCCACTCCAGTAGTTGTCACCAATTCGCCCTATCCAAACTTCAAGACATCCCTCACCACAAGAGCGAAGGTTCATCGGCCCTGAAACATGCTCAATAATGCCTGCCGTGTAATCGTGAGTAATAGTGCAGCTGTTAACCGCTGTATTGAGCCTGTCACATTGCTGGTAGTTTGGGCTGCCTTCACCTTGAGACTCACAGCCGGGGAAGCTTTGCGTTAATAGATTTGGGTCAGTTTGAACCGCATCAGTTAATGCCCAAAGCGGATCATTGACCATATTTGGCCGAGACCTGTCTTTGATTTGCTGTAGCGAACGAAATGCTTCACCCGTAGCGCCACTTTCGGATGCCATGCTCTCTTGGCGCTGTGTCCCCAATTGATTCATGCTGGCATCAGAGCCATAAACGCCCGTTAAGACATCCAATGAGCCTTGATCCATACCAGGGAAAAGCTCTTGCAGGTTAATGGACTCATTACCACTGCCATTCGGCACCGACAATGTATTGCCATTGAGTGCGGGCATCGTCCAGTTTTGCAGCAATTGCTTACCTTCTTGTTGTCCGCTTAGGCCGGATTGGCGCTGCACATCAGCGGCCACACCATGTAAGGGCAAGCACGCCATAGTGATTGATAAAATACCCGCTAACACTCGGGTAAAAAGTGTTGGTTTCATGGTTAACCTCCCGAGTTACAGCAGTCTTGCCAGCGCCACAAAATGTAGAGCGTATCTTCACCGGCACCGGGGATCGTTCGCCACTCTCCCCATTTCATGGTGCTTTCACCGATGACATGCGCACTTTCAGTTTCCGGTACAGGGAAGAACATACTCATCTTGTATTGGGATTTCGGCAGCATGGGTTCGATAACAGGTCGGCATAGCGCACTGTTCCCCATTGTTCGCCTTGCAAGACCACGCCTGTGTTGAGCCGCGATTGCTCGCGCCGCTAAATGGCTGGTGTTTTCTGCTAATGAGCCGAAGGCTAAGGTGTGGCCAGATAACGGGTAGAGATGGCCCCAACTGCCAGCACACCAAAACAACTGGTCGATGGGTTTACCAAGCGTTGATGAAGCAGCGTCAGCGGTACAAGCAGATATAGCCAATGGATTGGCAACGGCAGCCGCTTCAGGCTGAGTAAAAAAGGCCAGTTCATCGTTCAGCCATGTTGGGTCCAATTCCGACAAATACATCAAGTCAAAGTCCATGTAACCATCAGCATTGCAATTGCCATCCATGAACAAATCGAGCATGACCAAAAGCGGAAAGGCGTAATAATGATAGTGGTAGAAAGCGAGATCACCGGTGTCGTATTCACCTTCGCCATGACCACCTTGCAGTCTCCTATCACCTAACGGTAAACGAATCCCTCCCAAGGAAGGCGAACAACCCGGCGTTCTGACCAATTCAATCAGACGCGCTGGCTCCCACATGCTGGTAACAATACCTGGCCTTGGCACGCCTAAGTTGTCTTCACACAAGCAAAATGACTTGTTTGATGCGCCGCTTGGGACATTGCCAGAGCCAAGAGGAAGCCCTGCAACCCGGATAGGAAAAATGCATGACCAGCAAACATCCGTCAGCAACTTGCCCGATAATAAACCCGCGTCTGGGCAGGTCAGTTCGGCTTTAGCAGGAATAGATGCGCCCAGGACAAGCATGACAACGAGAGTACGCAACCGACGATACGTATTATTGAGCTTTTTCATGAACAAGCTCCTTTGCTGGAATTTCTTCTATTTCAAACGCAAACCCCTTTGCTTGAACAAACGATGGGGTGACTTGCAGATCAAAGCGCTGCTTTAGCGAGGCATTGAGAAGGTAAACCGGACTATCCAATGTCTTTTCGAGCGCATTGAGGCGATTCCAGCCTTGGGCACGGTCGAGCTGCGTGGTGATAAGCGTAATGCGGCGCAGCGTCCTATCTTGCGTCTCAAGCCAATGCGCTACTGCGTCCACTTCTTCAGCGTTCGACGCATTAAACACCACGAGCTGCTGAGTAAATGGCAAGGCTTTGAGCGGGTTAATACGCGTTCCTGCTGGGATCAATGTTCGACCATTGGCATCCAATAGTGACCGCTGCATGACGATGGTTGGATCAACCATTCTTATCCGATACTGCGTGGCTTCGGGTAAGTCAGTAAATGTTTGGCGAGACCAGAAACGCTCAATGGCTTTTTTCTTTAACGCGCCCAGGTCAATCGACTGTAAACGCTGCATCGCCACTTGCATCAAATCCGGTTCTAAAATGGAGTGAATCGGACCGCGTTGACCCAATGAACCGGTATTGCCAGTTTCAATTTGGCGCTGCAACCAGTCCTTGCTGTAAACCCCTAGTGCACTTGCAGTCACCTTATCATCTTCTATGCGGAAAATGGCAGGCACGCTAGTCACCCGCCAGTGCACAAAGGCTCTCGGATCGATTCGAACCTGAGGAACAGGATCAAGCCCCGTCATCAGGGTATGCCAATCACGGATAGCCGCCCCCAAGGTCTTTCCTTCAGGAATTCCCCGAAACAACACAATAGCGCCGGTAGCACTGGCCTCTTTAAATAGCTGCTTCAGTGACGAATCCCCCAGTGAGGACGACGCAAATATCACCCATTCATCGCTGTGTTTGAGCGACGCAGATTGTTCAACCGGTGCAAAAGGCTCAATAAATTCAGATGAGCCATCCACAGCACTTTGTAAAATGCTGCGGCTCATTTCGACGATCTTTTTGTCCTCGTCAGACAACGGATAAGGCTCTTGTGCCCAGGACACTTGAACCCAAGCCAATGGAGCAACCAACCAAAATAAGAGGTATAGTCTTCTCATCATCCACCTCTTACCAAAGCGGCCAAGCGCGACCGACAATCTGCTCGCGCTTAACGGCATTCCAATAGCGGGAGTCGAAACTCGTTGCTGCCTCGCCAGAAAACCAATATTCGTTTTCTTGCAGCGTCATTGAGCGGCTAAATTCTGTTTCAGCCACACCAAGACGCTGGGCTAATGCCATGCCGGTAGAGACTTGAGCACCATTCACCAGCACATGCTCAGGCGTCACAATGATTTCATCCCCAGGCATCCCTGTAAGGCGTTTCAGCATCCGAGTACCGTCGTTATATAACGGAGCAAGTCCTTTTGAGTGGAAGGCATACAAACCATCCTTAACCGGCTCTTTATTCCATAGGTCAATCAGATACACCGTGATATCAGGCAGGCAGCGCTCTTGCTGGGTATCAATACCTATTCGGTAGCGCATCATGGCGTAGGTGCCTACCAAGGCCATGATTAACGCAAGAACGGTCAACCGAATGAGATATGGCCGCCAAGGCATTCTTTTACGGAGTATCTGCATGAGACACCTCCTTTGAGCCTACTGGCACAAATACAGAATCATCAGCACCCACCACCGCTTGGGCATCCAGCACGATAAAACCGGCTGCTTTTAGCTTTTCAATTTGCTGATTGGTCTGAAGCAACCTGGATTCGATGTCTTGTTCGCTGGCATTGGGGCCCAGTGACAACAAAGCCTCCCCAAAATCCACGACAGCAATGGGCGTACTTAACGCCAACTGGCTGTGGATGGGTTCGAGTGTTTTCATTAAGAGCCAGCTGGTCATTAAACCGCTACCAGCAATAGACAAAGTAATAGAAGCCATAAATGGCCAAAGCGTGGTCTTATTCATAGCCTCGCTCCTTTAACAACTGGGAGATGGCATCAGCAACAGAAAGGCCTTTGCGCGTTAACTGCTTAATCGCGTTTACATCTTCTGCACGGGACGAGTACAACAGCTTGTGAAACGGATCGACGATGAGGCGGCCAATCCCGGTGCCCATCTCGGTAATAAAGAAAATTTCGGAATAGACACCCGTGACGGTATGAACGGTTTTCAGGTACTCATAACCGCCTTCACCGAGTGGCAAGCGGCCTTCTTTTTTGAGCGCGTTGATGGTTTCAGCTTTTTGGCCAAGCAGGTACATATTGGCCGAGTTTTCAGCGATGGCTTTACCTGTAGGGCTGTCATACAAATCGTTGACCGACTGCGTTACCGTTACAGCACTGCCGCCATATTTTCGAAATCGACGGTAACCGGTCTCGATGAACTTACCGACATCACCTTGAGTCAGCAGATCCCAGGCTTCGTCGATGAACACAATCTTGCGACGATCCCGCTCACCTAAGTACATCTCTTGTTGGATTTGGTAGATTAGCTGAAGCAACACCACTTGTTGTAGATGCTTGCGCCCCTTGAGCTCTTCTAACTCCAAAACGGTGAAACGGTTTTTGAAGCGAATATTGTTGTGGCCATTAAAGAAGCGGCCATATTCGCCTTGTGTCGTAAACGGATAGAGCTGTTCACCCACGTCTTGCACACGACGGTCATCGTGATTTTTCAAAGCCTCTGCCACATCATCAACCAACATGGCACGACCTTTTTTCTCCCACAGTTCACGGGTCTGACGCTTTAGGTTGGCCATCTGAAAATCAGTTAATGACTGCGTAGGCGCGGCCATTGCGGCCAATAATCCAACCAGTACATCCGCTTCTTCGTCATAGTCCTCAACGATTTCAAACGGATTTAAGCAAATGCCACTGTCCCGCCCGAACTGTAAGAACTCACCGTCATAGACTTCACACAGCTTTTCATAAGAGCGGCCAACATCAATCACCCAGCATTGCCCGCCTTCTGATAAGTAGGAGGAGATGATTTCGTTCACTAGGAATGACTTACCCGACCCTGATTGCGCCGCGATGCAACAGTTGTAATTACTGCCCGAGTCATAAAGGGACACACTCATGATCTGGCCATTACGGGAAACAAAGTTAATCACTGGCGTGCCTGTACCTTTCCAATCCGCAAACAAAGGCAACAGAGGGATCACATGCCGTGTCGCCATAGTCTTGAATCGAAACAAGTCGTTCATCGCCTGGCAGTCAGCACCAAATGGCAAGGCATTCAGAAAAATGGGCAAACAGAAGTACTTGTCTTCCATCAGCTCAAATCCGAGTTCTTTGAAATAAGTTCGAGCATTTGAAACAGAGCTGATGGACGCTTCTTCAGTTGGTGAAAACAGCGTCAAAGTCATATTTGCCCGAATAGGACGATCACCTTCTTGCAAGGCTTCAAAAAGAACATCAAATCCCTTTTTCTTGGCTGCAAGCACCGGCACAAACTTGAGCATCGGGCCATAGGCCTGATTGACCGCCCATTGACGCTTCGTCTCTAAACGAGATCGCATCGCCTCAGCTGAAGGAAAGTGAATGGTGACATTCAGCAAAAAGCTTCCGCGTAAACCGCGACTGCCCGTCATCATATCGCCCGCAAAACTTGAGGCATGACCAAACCAGATCCGCTCAGGCAAGCGCTTAAACGATAAGGTTTTAACTCGGTAATCACCCAGCATCAGACCTTGGCTATCCACCTTGATAGCCCGGTCATAATCCAACACTTGCTCTCGAAGTGGTTTATCTGCCTCACTTCGAATTGGAGATGGATTACGCCAAGAAGCATCTTTCCCCCAGTTAAGCTGCGCACTTAATGCCGCGAGCCAATTTCGGTCAGTCATCTCAGTAACGCGAAAACCAACCGTTGTCAGCGCCTGCGAGAAAGAAGCCCGAAGCGCGGATGTTCGACTCAACTCACGCTCCGTCGGTATAGGACTTTCCAGAGGCAATTTGCAGGTGACGATCAGTTGAAAGTTGCGTACCTGAGTCTGGGTCGATTCTTCTATCGGTTGAACCGTGCCGCCATCGAGGAAATCCGCACGTTTGCGTATCGACGCCCTGAGCAATGGATCGGATTGACGATGCCGCAAGCCCATCATGCGCTGAAGGTCGGTTTGAATATCAGGCGAGGCGTACAGGCCAAATTGCAGCAAAGTGTCTTTTGGCCAGTCGTTGTTGAGAAGAACATTAACCCTGTCTGCAACAGACTCATCACCACCGGGCAATGGGTCACATAGAAAACCAAAGCCAACACTCTGGTCTTCCATGAAAAACAGTTGCTCATCGTCTGAATAGGCCAATACAGGCAATAGCTCAGAAGCGCGTTGCCCTGAATACAGAGAGGCTTTCATTAACGCCCCTCCAACCAAGCAGAAAGGTCATAAGGACGGCCTCGGCTGATGCGACCATCATTGGCGACAATGAAAGGCACACCTTGAATGCCCAGGATTTGAGCCGTCACCAAGGTACGCTGCATTGGTTCTAAGTTGCAGGCATCATCCTGTTCTAGGTTACCAATCCGGCCATTCAGCAATGCATCGGTGGCCGCTTTTTTGTCACGCGCACAGCCAAGCTGGCGAACCTGACGCTCTGAATCAGGACCAAGCACTGGCACAGGAAGTATTTGGAAGGTGTATTCTTTGGTTAGCGGTAAAGCTTGTTTCAAAAGCTCATGGCAGTGCGGGCATCGTGGGTCAACAAAGACCACCACTTTCTTTTTGCCTTCGCCCAGCGTCAGTGGGTTCAAATCATCCATTTTTAAACCAAGACGACTTAAGTCCAACGTGTTACCCGCATCACGAATTGCTTCAAGGCTGGTAAGCGGCTTTTTCGACCAGGCATCATAGAGCGTGCCATCAATGACGAACCGGCCACTGTCTGACATGAAAACAATACGGCCATTGCTTTCGACCGCTTTCATACCCGTGACAGGTAAAGAAACCATGCCGTCAATTTTGCCAACGGGCGACACTTCAGACACAGGTTCGGCTTGAACCAATGGAGACAGCGCAAGCGCCAGAATAATTGGAGATAGTTTTCGCATGAGGAGTCCTCGTTAATGTAAATCGAGGCTCCAGTCTATGCAGTTGTCCTATGTGGACTCGGTTAGATAGATTGAAGAATTGGATGCCTTGCTAGGGTGCCACGTGTTGTTACGCACTATTAGTAGAGGTATAGCTCTCATTCTGGCAGCCTTACAGGCTTCCCCTAATTTATCTAGTTTATCTAAATCCTCTTTTTCACACTCTGGGTGTTAAATTTCATCACCGCGTAAACTAACCAAGCCCTTTCCTCCCAGAAGTCAAGTTTACAAGTTTGACATTTTTTAGTGTCGTTATTGTATACTTGCACTCCGCAAGGATTAAGTCTACACTTATGACATGTTTAAGTGTCATCCTTAATAACTAGAGGCGTATTGTGAAAAAGGCTGAGGCAATTAAAAAGCTCTTAGAATACGACAAGCGTGGTCGCTGTGTTTTTACTAATTCAGATCTGGCGAAAATCTTTCATCAAGATAATGAACGAGCATTGCGTGCAGGAATTAAACGTTTGCAAGACGATGGCTTACTCACCCGTATCATTAATGGTGTGTACTTATACAATTTAGCGCAGTCGAAAGGCAGCGATACGTTGGAGCAAATTGCTAAAACCATTCGGCGTGGAGAATATAACTACATTAGCCTAGAGTCTGCACTTTCTGATTTTGGAGTTATTTCGCAAATTCCAGTAGATCGCTTAACTGTTATGACAACGGGACGTTCCGGTGAATTCAAAACACCTTTGGGTACAATTGAATTTACGCATACGAAACGAGATCCAATGGATATTTTAGAAAATACCAGTTTAGTCGGCAGACCGCTTAGGTTAGCAACGAAACAAACTGCATACAGAGACTTAAAACGAGTTGGCCGAAATACACATTTAGTAAGCAAGGATGGGCTATATGAAAATTGATCAAGAAAATTTCGCGCAATTGGTAAATAAAGCAATGCAAGTTGAAAATGTATCTCATATGCGTTCAGTGATAGAGAAAGAGCTCTTACACTACGATATTTTATTTGCGCTAGAGAAAGGTGGACTTCTAGACAAACTAACTTTTCAAGGTGGCACTTCATTGCGCCTTTGTTATGGCGGCAATCGTTTCAGCGAAGATCTGGATTTTGCTGGCGGGAAGGATTTCAGCTCAGCAATGTTGGCAGACATGAAATATTGTATAGAAAAGTACATTGGCGAACGATACGGGCTTGAAGTGACAGTAAAAGAACCAAAGGATCTAAAGCAAGATCCTAAATATTCTGAATTGAGCATTGATAAGTGGCAAATAGCGGTAGTGACTTCTCCTGAGAGAAAAGATCTGCCAAAACAAAAAATCAAAGTAGAAGTGGCAAACATTCCAGCCTATACAAGAGAGCCGCAACCTCTTCAAATAAACTACGATTTTTTGCCTGATGGATACAGTGATACGCTAATTCTGACAGAAAGCTTGGATGAGGTCATGGCGGATAAAATCATTTCTTTACCTGCCACTACAAGGTATGTCCGCCACCGAGATATATGGGATTTAGCTTGGTTACAGCAACAAGGCGCGACACTCAATATGGACTTAGTTAAAAACAAAGTGTCAGATTATAAACTTGAGCACTTCAACAAAATGTTGGAAAACTTTCTCGAACGACTTCCTGATATTGTGTCTAGTGAAGCGTTCATTGCAGAAATGAAACGTTTCTTACCAACAGATGTATTTGATAGAACCCTAGCTCAGGATAAGTTTCAAGTTTACCTGCAAAATACGTTGGCGAAACTATTTAAAACTGTGAGTAACGAGTTACTAGGCAACGTTACAAATAATGAATTTAGAATGTAAAAATTGGGTCCACAAAGCAGTGACTTTGTAGACCCAAACCTTTTAAAGGTCTCTATTCAGTTTATCAAGTGCCCAGTAAGACGGCGCTGATTGCTGGAACTGTTGTGCCAACGACTTCTTGAGTGCTGGCAACAACAGGTAAAGTTGCAGACATGACACTTTCAACGACTGTTGGCGTATTGTAGAGACCCATACCGCCTCCAATGCCCAAGGCAAAAGCCATCAAGCTTTGGCGAGCGATACCGCCCACAATACCCACCAGAACCATCGCTCCCGCTACGATCCGTCCCAAAGTACCTTGGGTCCAATCTTTTAGGGTATCCCACACATCGGTGAAAGCATCACCACCGGTGCCCGCAAATGAGGGCTCCGAAATCATTAACGCCATTAAACCAAGCGCACCAATGGTCATTAGGCGCTGAGTTTGAATGGTGCGAACTGCATTTGTCATTCGTTAGTTTCTCCGTAGATACTCAAGTTATCGCGCTTACCAGCAGCTCCCGCTGACGCTGAATCGCTTTGAGTCTGAAGTGGACGTAGCACTGGCGAAACTGTTCGAGGTGCTGACACCCCAATATCCCACCGGCGCGGTTCAATTTCGGTAAACACGTAGCTGGATAAATTCAGATCTCCACGGTCATCCTCCCAAGGCGCAATCCAAATCCGCATTACCCTTGAAGGAATGCGAATAGGTGCAGATTGCTGCGTCTCGGGTAATGCTGGATGGCTCAGCAGTCCTGTCTCTAAATCAGATTGTGAATACCCAGAGGGAGAACCAATTCGAGTCGCCACAGCATCAATCGTCTTGGGTGCAGCTCCATTACTGGTAAGCTCATAGACTTCATGAGCGGATAAACAGCGCACACCGTCAGGCATACCTGGGCATCCATATTCACTACTCCCAAGACCCAATGAACTACAGCCAGACAATAAGGTTGAGCAGACTGCCAATAAAAGTAATCCAGCTTTAGACCACTGTTTTGACTGGTGCTTTGGGTTGTTCTGCATTGATGTCGTCATGATTCACTCTCCTCTGGATACACATCTTATTGTCTGAAACGGACTTCGATCGGTTAGCAACATGCAGGATTTTTTCATCTTCTTGCACCTCCCCCTTGCGAAGTGGCCAACGATAACGAGGCCCCACGAGTGACTATGACTTCAATCTTCCTTGCAGCGTCTACCTCTATGACTGGGAACATATTTTCAGCCATGTCCAAATAGAACTTGGCCACGCGATCCAATGCTTTACCTGTGCCTTTAATCGCAGCGCCTTGCAATGCTTCTTGGCTCATGACTTGCTGGTACAGCTGAGTATCACCGGCATTACCCGTCTGAATCGTCGGAACAGGATTTACATCAAATGCGCCAGCCAAGCCCTGAAGGAATCCAGCCATCATTGATTTGGCCACCAGCTGGCCTTGTTTCGACACTAATCGGCCACGAATACCGGCTTTGCCGTCTTCACCCACGGCATAAGAATCCAGTCGCGTTTCAATGACGCCACCATCTTCTCTCACACATGAAATGGTCTCGCCTCGCAAATAGGCACGCTCAGAGCTCAAATCACCGTAACCTGCGGCGATCAAGAAACACTCTTTGATATCCGCTCTAAATCGGTTGGGTAAAATGGCTTCCTTTTGAATCCTCAGCAATGCAGGAAAAGGTTCACGTCTTGCAGACTCGTGAGTAGGTGCATCCAAACCTGTGATCAAAGTACCTGAGATGATGCTGCCCGCCGGTAAATACAAAGGCGGCGCTTCTTGCACAACAACGTCTGGCTCGACAACCACTTCAGGCCCAATCATACGAATCGTGATTGGCGGCAATGGAACATCTCGTGCTCGTGAACCTTGGCCATTGGCTGGCTGCTGATAGAGCGGATCAGGCAGCGGCGCATTGGCAAAATAGTCGTCTGGGTTAGACGGCAGAGGCTTTTCGTCTTTGGGTAATTCCATGGCAGATAAAGGCACTTCAAAACGGCTATTTGTGCCTTCAACTGCTGCATCACCTCCTGCGCGAACATCATCAAGTTCCGCTCTAAGGCGAGCCAACTCCGCATTGACCTCACTTGGTATAGAAGGCGAACCTGAGCTTAGCCGTCCTGAATCGACGTCACGACGCAAGCGCTCAACTTCACGACGTAACTGTTCATTGCGCTCACTGAGTAGTTTTACGTTCGCAGCCAAACTATCGACCCCAACATCACGAGTATTGGTATCCGTAAGAATGTGCCGGATCGTTTCCTGTCTGTTCCGACTACTTGAGCCATCGTCAGGATTAGGTGAAAACACCATCACCATAAGAATGAGACCACCAGCAATACCAGCAACCGATAGGCCACGCTTCATGTTCGGGCTCATTTGTTCCCATAGTGCTTTCATCGTTATTCACCTCCCACAAGAAGCGAAGGTCGCTGACTTTCCACCGCTTCTTCACGATGATTGCGAACAACCACATACAACTCAGTCTTTTCACCCGGCAACAAGATATTGCGAGGCCAGTAGGCGCTTGCCACTATATCCGGTGCATTACAGGCTATTTCACTGGCTTCTATCGGCTCATCGGCAAAGCTTTCAACCAGACCTACGTAGACGGTGAAGTAATGTCCCGTCACAATTTGCCCCTGCTTAAAACCAAACTTTAAACCTGGCTGAAAACATTTCGGGCTTGTGTCAGTTTGGCCAGCTAAACGGATGTCATAGCCTTGTGGCAACTCATTTAGTGCAAGGCGTCTGAGTAAATCACGTAAGCTATCGACGTATGGCTGAGCCGTTTCCCAAGTGGCGGCTTTTCGGTTAACGACGCCCTTAATAGGCCACTGCTGACCATCAATAGCTAAGGTGATTTCACGCGGTGGAATACGACGAGGTACTAATGTGACAGATAATGCGGGCGCTTCCTGACCAGGCGGAGTGATGTAAAGTGAAACCGGTGATTCTTTGTCCGTGGCCACATATACAACATTCCCCTTGATTTGCGTCTGAGCATCACTGGTTGTTCTCACCTGAGGCGATTCAAACGGCGTCACAATCCGATTCAGATGGCCAAGTGCCACAGGGATCAGTTCATTGACTCCCGGTGTCATCAGTAGCGTTGTTGGCGCATCCGTTGAAACCGTATTGCTTTGAACCGGTGGATTTGCAGTAGCAGACTGCTTCATCACACTGGCTGGCACAATTGGCAATTCCACGTCTGCATACGACGCTTGAGATAACAGGACGCCACTCAAGCTGGTTGCAATTAAGCTTGGTGTCATCCATCGACTAATTTTGGTTCGCATCATTCACCCTCCGGTTTTGCTCTTGGGTCAACTTTTCACGAACGCGCTTCGTTCTAGCTTGCCCCTCGTACGTATCCATCCAACTGAGCTTTGGACGGTATTGCTCAATATCGATGTCAAACTCATAGGTGCGAGTTTGGCGTTGCTCATCGCCAGATGGTCCAGAGACCAAGGAATAACCGGTCACAAAGACATGGCCGGTTTCATACTCGTATTCCACTTGTCTGGGTTGGAATTTGAGCGTGACTCGGTCTTCACGGATTTGTCTTGCCTGAATCTCCAGTGCATCGACCACTTGCTGGTACACCGCTGGAGAAAGTAGCGGCTCAATGGCAACCCGGATGAAAGACACATTACCCGGCGTCACGTTGCCCATAAGCTCAGCCAGGTATAGCCCCCAGGATTCCAGGTAATGTTGAGTAGCTTGGTTTCGTGACACTTCAGCCGTTTCAGATAAGGTTGGCGGTTGAATAGCTACCACGGTATTGCGAGAAAATGCCGCTACCGCAAGCAGCAAATTAGATAGCACCAGCACCGCAATCAGGAACCGTTGCCATCGGTTCTCTAATTGCGTGCCTTGCCATGATTTTAAAAACACGTCGAACTTCACGGCAGATAGCTCCTGATAAATGGGTTAGGGATCGTCTTGGCTTTGGTTGGCAACAGTCCGACCCAGTAAATGGCGTGAAGAATAAAACCATCTGGGCGACCATCACGAAAACGCCGATAGAGCTTGGTTGTCACCAACCCCAACAGGCATAAAACCAAGGCATTACCGGTAAAAATGCCGATCACTAGCCCCAACAGAATGGGAGCCATCTCATCGGCACTCCAAAGCAGGAAGTGCGGCGGGTCGTCGATATAGGATGGAATATTTACAGGTTCCATAGTCACTCCTCGTTGTTTAATTTGAGAAGTGAAGAATGCCTTGGGATTGGCAGCTTCAGTGGTCAGCTAGATGCCGAATTCTTGAAGGTTTTGAGGTGGCTTAGTGATTCTGTACTTACAATCAGATTGATATCGCAACCTTAAGGGTTACAATTAGCTCATGGTAATTCGCACGTTACATTCAGATTCAATGGACGAGATGCAGAAATTGTTAACTACGAGTTTTATAACCAATGACTATGCATAACCCTGCTCACCCTGGTGAGATATTAAAAGAGATGGTCATCGAGCCGTTGGAGTTGACGATTACCGATGTTGCAGAACACTTGAATGTAAGCCGTAAAACCCTATCCAAGGTATTGAACGGACGAGGTGCAATAACTTCGGAAATGGCTGTACGCTTGGAGCTGGCTTTTGCTAAACCCTCTGCTGACCACTGGTTGCGCCTGCAAAATGCTTATGATTTATCAGCTCTCAGAAATCAAAAGACAACGCTGCAAGTCCAATCTTATGAACTAGCGTAGGGATAAAATTGATGTCTCTAAAAACATTGAAAGAAAAGGCACTTAAAAATCATAGTGTTGTACGGGAATATCATAAACTAAGTCGCGAACTTGCTCTAATCGAACGGAAACTTACACGTAAAATCGCTCGAACACACAAACCTTAAGCTAGTTGAAAACTGTCGCTAGTTCTATTGGCGTATTCTCTCAATGTTCGTATTTTTAACTCAAGTGCGCGAGCTTATAACGTGTGCTCCTCCCTCCGGCTTCACTTTTTACCAAGCAACCAATCTCGACCAACACCGCTAAATGACGAGAAGCGGTTGGCTTACTCACTTTTGCCACTTTATGGTATTGCGACGTATTAATGCCTTGGTCAAAATCTCCATCAAGCATTCGATTGAGCACTTTTACTTGCTCTGAGGACAGTCGCGTTTGATCGACATTTCGCCAGAAGTTTGTTTTAAAAACCGTTTGGTCGATTTCTTCGAGCACATTGGTGAAGGTTTCACCTAAGGTGTTTAAAAACCACATAAGCCAAGCGGTAATATCAAGTTCACCTTTCTGGGATTGCTCTAATATTTCGTAGTAGCTTTTACGGTTGGCTAGAATCGCCACTGACATTGCATAGAATCGGACAGATTGGCGCTCAGCCTGGGCCAGCGCCAAATCAGTGAGTAAGCGGGTGATCCTGCCATTGCCGTCATCCAAAGGATGGAGCGTCACAAACCAGAGATGTGTTATCGCAGCTCTAAGTAATGGATCTAAAGTTGGGTCCTCACGAGAGTCATTAAACCAGCGAATAAACACGTCTAGTTCGGACTCAAGTACATCTCGGCTCGGCGCTTCAAAATGCACCGTGGGTTTATCAATCCTACCTGATACAACCTGCATAGGCTCTTCGCCGCGTAACTGCCCTCCTATAACAGGGTTGAACAAGGTGTAGCCCTCAGGAAACAGTCGTTTATGCCATTGTAATATTCTCTCAAGTGAGAGCGGCGAGTCTAAATTCTCCACCGCATCTAACATTATTTCTGCAAGGCCATCAGTGCGTTCAGTGGTTGGAAATGGTTTTTCTTCAGAAAGACCAAGTTTATTAGCCAACGACGAGCGAACAAAAAAAGCGTTGAGCTTCTCACCTTCAATGGCACTCGAATGAATAATGTTCGCCAATAGCGTGTCTAACATACTTTGCTTTTGGTCTTTAGGTTGGCTCGACATCTTGCCCACCAACACCCCTTGGTGAAAGCGAATGTCTCGTAACTTGGGGTCAATAACCTTTTCATCCCAGATAAAGTTTGGCCAGTCAGCTTGTTGCCAGATCCACATCTTGTCGCCTTTTGATTTAAATAACAGCACATTCAAATCATAGCACGATTCGAATAAAACCAACAATCACATCCAATAATGATGCGAATAATGCAGGTATTCATATCATCTTTCGATGTTATCACCTGTCTTGGCAGTCATTAACACTGGCCTCATATCTTCTTCTGCAAGTGACTTAACGCCAATCCCGCCATTAATGCCAAGCCGATGATCAGCGACGGTAACACCACCGGTGGAATAGCCAGCGGGGCGAACAATCCCATAAACAGCAAAATGACGCCTGAGCCCAGGATAATCATGCTGTAGCGGTGAATGATAGGGCTCGAAAAATCAAAGGTTGTCTTCTTAATTTTCCAGGTCATCAAGCCGTCCCACAGCGCCGGTAACATGAGAATAAGCGCAAAGGGCAACCAGACCATCAGCAAAGCAAATCGAGTGAACACCTGGTACAACACATCAAAAAATGCCTGAATACGGTCTTCTACCCAGACAAACCAAAAGCCTCCCATGTTCTCCATCCCTTTAGAGCGCAGTCGCTGTTCTTCAGTGGGGATTAGAAAATCTCGCACAGATTGCTCCATCTGCGTATCCACAATCCATGACTGATACCAGCCATAGCTAGTTTGACCAATCCAATAGCTTGTTTGTGCGCCCAATTGATTTTGGATCATCTGCTTCTCTTTACTAATAACCCGGCCAGTCCAATCACCGGGCACTAACACGCCAATGGCAATAATCTCTAGCATCAGTGCCAGACACAGCAGCCAAACCGACTTATGCTTGCTCATGCCAAACATCCTCTTCTACTCGCGCCAGCATGGCTGCAACGGTTGGCGTCATAATCCGGGCTTTAATCACTTGTTGAAGCCGCTTTGTCGTCGTATGACCACTTTCATAACGCACATCGATGCGTCCTTCAGCTAAATACGCCATCCGATTCGGACGATTACGCATCCAGGTGTGGAAATAGACACCATCCACAGCGGCCCACTCGAAATGGTCAGGATCACGCAGGCGAATCCCCGTTAAAGCACTGGCGGCAGTCCAAGTCAGTGCCTCAATGAAATGCCACAGGCGCACACTGTCATCATCACAACTGACTTCTTCATAACTGCCCAAGCCATTACACAGACACAAATCAAAGATGGAATGGCCATCTAACGTGAGCGCATCCGTTAAATAGTCCGCCAAACAGTGCACTGAAGCCAAAGCGTGAGGCCAATCGGTTTCAAGCAGTCTTAAAGCTTCCTTGAACTGAGGGTTATGTTGCTGCCACTGAGCGAGCATTTCTTTACTGGTAAGTGTTGTCATTTTCAGACAGACAGAATGATGCATACAGACTCCTTATGCTGCCTGTGTAGAGCTGGTTAAAATAGGAATGCGACCTTTAATCACACGGCCACCTGAAAGCTTGGCGATGTACTCCAGGTTGGGAAGCTGGCCTAATAACTGCGGTGGAAACATATCGCCTTCTTCCTCCATCAAGCGCTCGCCATGATTGCCGGTAAATAACGCGGGGCTGTCCGAGTTTGACGACATACCTTGAGTTTGCATGATGTACTGGAACCGAGTCTTAGGCAGATTGTCGGTAATGTACTGCTGCGTTTCGGCATCCATCACCCGAAGGGCTATCAGGTTGTTGATGTTACCTAACACCTGGCGAGCCTTAGCTTCGCTGCCTGTACGAGCGGCAAAGTCAGCAAAGGTCTGAGTAGCAATCACACAACGCATTTTTGCGCCACGGCCTTTGTTGAGCAGTTGAATGAAGGGATCGTTGACGACTTCAGCCGCCTCATCGATGAAGATATTTACGGGACGATTATCAACACCATAGTTATAGCGGTCACCGGCCACGGCGGTGAGATCCGATAAAAGCAACGAACCGATGGCGCTGCCAACCATGGCGTCAGTTAATGAATCCAAGCCGATATACGCCACTTGGGCATTGTTGATAATACGGCCAGAATCCGTAATTAACCGACTGTCATCCACATCGTTTGCAATCGGTGATAACAGTGGGCCCAATTCACTTGATGTGAGCATATTGAGCACCGGCATCAGTGAGGCCACCATCTTTGAATAGTGGGTTCTATCGTGCTCAAACATGCTCAATAGCCCCTCCAAATCGGTATTGGCGGCAACAGGCTGAATGCGTTCGTAGTAGAAAAGCAGCATCGCCATGGCTTGTTTAGCCAAGGTATTGGCCTTTTCGGTAAAGCGCTTGATCTCCACACTAAAGTTCGGATACACCTGCTCCCCCCAGGCTGTGACGGCTTTTACTACCAAGCCTTCCGGGCCACCTTCCAAGAATCGTCTCAGTGTTTTCAGATCAGGACGCTGTGAAGTAAGCAACAAACCTTGCACTATGTTATTCAGTGCCATTTGGCCAAAAGCTTTAAATGGATCAGCACCGGTTTCAGATGGTATTAATGCCGCAATTCGGCTGGCAATTTCAGTGCCTCGGTTAAAGTTTCTCAGGGGATTAAGACGTACTGAATGCTCTGGAAAACCCGGATGAAAATACACAAAGCGCTCAGGACTACCGGCGGCAATACAGGCTCGCTGCGCATTATCCTTAAGCTCCTTGTCTCCCTTGGGGTCAATAATAATCACGGCTTCATTGCGCAAAATGGCCTGAGTGATCATCGCATCAAAGCAACGGGTTTTTCCGGCACCGGTCGTACCGACAATTAAGGTATGCCCCTCAGTGTGTCCAACTGGTTGGTACACATCTTCTTCTTTGGGCTCGACACCATGAATCCAGGTCGAACCCATTTGGCTATTCTTTCGATAAGAGGCGTGACCCTGGTTAAGCAAGGTTTGCTTATCACGTTTTAATATTTCATAAACACGTTGAGCATGACGCTGGTCCCACTCAAAGCCATAACCTAACCACAATTCATCAGGATGTTTTGCCATCACCTTTTGCAAATGCGACAGCGCCATAAAAGCCAATGGTTTTCCTTTTAGTCCCTTCTGCAATTTATAAAGACGATAAGCCTCAGGCAGGCGGTAAAACGCCATGCCCGAGGAAATCCCTGTCATCCACCAAAATGGCTCAGGTGGTAGCTCCGTCAGCATTTCTGCGGCAATCGCCCCTGTTGCACCAACCAGCCAACCTGCTGCTGCCATGGCTTCATAATTCGTGCGCCAAGGCATCTCATATGCGTTTTCTTTCATTCATGCTCCGCAAATAACCGTTTGCAATCCGCTTAATTTCAAATGGATTAACGTTTAGCGTGAGCGGTAAACAGAACCGTTTCCCCCTCATCAAACTGGCATTGGTCACTGGCCGAGATCCCCCGAAGCAGTTGTCCGGCTGGAATGCCATGCTCATTGGCGACTTGGCGTAAGGTTTGAATCGTGACGCGAATACCATCGGCACTATGATCCACGTCTGGGTAATCGCCATCGGTCAGTAAGATGGGCAAATCTTTCACAAAATTAACCATCTGTTGGCGCTGCGCGTGTTTAGGGTCTGTACTTAAGTTCGCATTGGCCGCAATCGGCTTTTGCTTACGCACCGCTGTTGTGGCGGGCTCTTTTGCTTGAGCATTGCTTGTATTAATTCGACTCGGACGCAGTGAAGTCTCTTCGTTCTGAATAGCTGCCGCCGGTTCTGCATCTTGTTTGGAGAGGTCTATCAGTGCAGTTAGCACTTTTGAAATCGATACCTTCAGCAGTAACCCTTGCTCCTGAACGCCATTATTCGAGGTCACAGTTCTGGCCTTACGTGTTGGGTTTGCGGGATCTAATTCAAGCCAATCTAATTGACTGAGTTCAGCAAGCAGTTTTCGAGGAGCACACCAAGGCCTTACGGCATCGGGATAGCGGATCAGTATCTGTTCACCAACCACAACCAGCGCACTGCTGGCTTCTGGGAGCCACGCCAAAGATTCAGGTAGATTCAATGCCTCTGCAACGTGCTGGATTACGTTATTTGAGATAGCGCCATCATTTAAATTGTTAGGCTTTTCATATCCATCACCCGGAACATTTTCATTTGCCTGAAGGTGATTAACATCACTGGCATGACGAAGTTCATCATCTTGTTCGGACGATTTTGTCGATGGTGACTCAGTTGAATTGCTGTGATCGATTGATGATGACTCTTCAGGCAAGTCTGAATGCTCACTGGAACGACTCTGAGGCTCTGCTTGTGTTTGCTGTGTTGCTTCCCACTCAGGTTTGCTGAACAGTCTCACGCTACTTGGTACATTCGAGCTGAACAATAAATCGGCCTCAGATATATGCAGCATGGGTAGCCAGATTGGCTTGTCGTCTTTGATCAGCACTTCAGGGGCAAGGCTTTCATATCGCTCATTTGAGGCGGATTTCGTGGCTAATCCTCGCTCAATGAGGATGTCCGCAAGGGTATCGGGATCTCTTGGGATGCCAGGTATCTTGTCTTTGGCCAATAGCTCAATGATGTCCTTAGCCGCGCTTTTCCAAACCAGGTAAAGATGGGTTGATTGATTCGATTTTCGTACCCAGACTCTGGCGTCTCGCTGATTGACTAACCACTGGGAACTGGCAAGTAATCGCCTCATGGCATCAAGTAGATAGCGTTCGACTGGGACACCAAGGGCATTGTCGTCAACGGAAATGCGTTGAGCCTTCAGGTCTCGCTGGACACTGGTTTGGTCGGCTTCAATGACCAATTTAGACAGGACATGCTCGGGATCGGTATTGCCAATCGCTTCTAGCATGGCTTGCAAAATTTCAGGGCCAGGTTGAGTTAACCAGGCGAGCAACTCAGGTGTCATCACCCGGTTTAACACCAGAATTGAGAATTGCTCGTGCCGCTTGCACCGTCCGTCGCGCCAGCGAATAAAATAACGTTCAATGCTATTATTATTGGTCCACTGAGATAATGTTTCTAAAAAAGGGTTCCACTGATAGCGTCCATCTTCGTCTGTGATGGACAGGTCTGAAACGGGTTTACCAATATCATGGAACAAACCGCCTAATGCCGCCGCAACACGCCACCTTGGTTCCAGTTCTTTTTTTTCAACCGGGGTGCCACTGGCAACAAAGATGATCCCTTCAGCTGCTTGTGCCGCCCAGAAAGCAACTTCCAACGAATGACGAAATAGACCACCAGCACCACTGTGATGATGATGCTCAGAAGCTGGCAGCAAGTGGACATACGCAGCCAGATGATCAATGCAGGGCTGAATCAACCGTTGAAAATCACGCTGGTTGAAGCCAAGTACCTGGCGAAGTTTGGCAATTAGCTCGTCTTGTGTGGACTGCAAATCCTCGGGTGATGCAGCTGGCAACCCCTTCAGGAATGGCGGATAGCGTGGAATTTCCGTGTCCGGTTGCAATGACAGCTCTGGTAGTGCTTTGGTTTGAAAAAATAGGTTTTTGAACATAGTGAACCTCCGACACGATAGTGTGAAGGTTCAATCTGGTGTTGTCGGTTGATTAGACTCAAATAAACTATATCTTTTAGTACACCCTCATTTTACCTGAACCACCCACCAATTGAGCTACAACGAACTAACACCTATCGCTGAACTACTATATAACTGTCATGATCAGCTGATTTTACAGTAAAGTTCCATTTGCAGGCTTCTGTCGCTTCATAGTTCACATCAGAAAAATCGAAACGCTCACGTGAATATGCCCTTCGACTCGTCCAATAACCCATGCCCTGATCTAAGATTATTTTTACGATTGAAGTGTCCGACAGATGAATAACTAGAGACCTGCCATGTGGCATATTTCGTGGTTCACAAACCTCACTATAAACCTCCAAGTTCAGCTGTCTTCCTAAAGTGTTAATAAAATCAGCTAGAGATCCATCATCGTAAAAATTGTCAGCAACGCAATATGGACTGCGCCCTCTATGATCCTGCTTCGGCTGTGCAGTCATGATTTCAGCAATAAAATCACCTATCGCACGCTTTAAACTTGCCATTAAACTGACTATTAGATGGGCACTAATTGGGCTCACAATATATTTATCAAAATATTCTATTCTTTCAACACGATTATGAAGCTTATCCTTTAAGCCTTCTACATGATCAAATCAGAAACCAACAAACTCTTCACCAAAACACAGAACATTGACATCTAGACGGTCGTCAATGTTCTCTATGATAGTGAACCCACTGTTATTTAGCCGTGAATTCAGCAATCGCGTCTGGAGCAGACTCTTGGCCACAGGACATCAAGTGCTTCCATGGATCTTTAAGAAAGCGCTCGAATGTGATGCCAAATTCAATGATGCGGGCAGAGATGAAGATTTCGCCCCAGTATTCAATGTAGGTGTCTTGGTACATGGAAAGATTCCTCTTGTTGGTTAAACCATGAGTTCACTTTCCATTTTCCAGAGGTTTTCAAATATGCAAGGGGCTATGATAAGGCTTTAAATCGATTGCGGGCATCTTTGTAGTCATAGTGGGCATGTTCTGAACCACGATGATACAAATCATCCAGGTAAGTTTGTTCCTGGGCCAACTCGTCTTCGCTGATTTCGCGCCACCAATGTTTGTTGGCACCTTTAACACCGTCATGCCAACGGTAACCGCGCTCTTTTAAATAGTCCTTTACGTCAAACGGCGCACCAAACGCACGAACTAACACAGTTCGCCTGTCTGCTTCAGACAACAAGTTTGCAACGGACTCGGGCAACAAATAGAACAACCAGGCCATCGCCAAACAATCGGTTGCAGCTCGGTGTCCTTCATAGAACCAACCTAAGCGAAGCAGCAGATACTCAAGTTTCCGACTTTCAAAACCCAGTGCTTTCCAATCTATGCCACTGGCTGAACAGGCCCAAGATAGATGACCTAATGCAGCAAACCGCTTTTCAAAGAAAGGACGATCAAACTGTGCATTATGCGCAACCACCAGCGGATCATCGGATAACCAACTCGCAACCAGTGCATCATCAATGCGCTGGCCTTGCACCATATCATCGGTGATACCGGTTAACTCGGTAATCAGCTCGGGGATTGGCTTGCCGGGATATTCATACAAGCTGATCACATCAACAATCGATACAATCCGCTTAGCCGAGGGGCTGTAAAGCACCTTAACCATACCAAGCTCAATAATGGACTCGTCATCGGCAGACAGTCCGGTTGTCTCTGTATCGAGCAGCACCATTGGCTGTTCATCGCCGACCATAGGAGAAAGTTCAAGTGGCCAGGACTGCGGCTCACGCGTTAATGGAATACGCTCCAGCAATCTAAAATCTTCTGGTCTTTCTGGGATATCCGCGAGGCGCTCTAGCGGAAATGGCGCAGGGGCTCTTGTCATTGATGGTTCCTCTTCAATTCTGTTGTTCGCTTTGGGTTATTTCATTGTGCCCTGTTCGTTTATAAACGCGTTTGTACAAAATGCACCTTGGATACCTCAGCGTTTTTTTAATCTTTCTACTGGGTGAACCCATGTATGAAGGCTTTGGCTAAGCCTTTCAGAAAGTCTTAGCTAAACCGTTTAGGTAACCCTTACCGATACCCTTTACGTATGGCTTAGCCAACCCCTTTTCAAACGGTTGCAAAAGGCTTGAACTGAGTTCGACTGAGCATTTTAATGATGCTCCTGACTTCGCTTTAAGCCAGTAAATTCAATACGAAGCAGAATTTTACTAACTGTTTTTAAATCCTTTGCAAAGGGTTCAACAAGCCTTGTTTGACGGTTACTTGACCCATGCGTTAACCAGTAGCAATAACAGGATCAGTAACAGAAACAAGAGCAGTAGGCAGAAGCAGTATTGTCCAAGCCTTGCAGGCTTTGACGAGGGCGAGCGATCCCCCACATCAAGTTTTTCACCACAAAAAAGAAATCACCCACGACACAACGTCTTACTCGAACAACTACAGTTTTACCTACAATTTTACTTGTAGAAATCAGCATAGCATTAGATACTGTATAAACAAACAGTATTAATTATGATTTTTCGAGGTTCGTCATGAGTGTCTCGCTGATAGGCCGTAGCGGCGCACTTGCCTTCATCAAAGCCAAGCGCCTTCGTATCCCATTGTTCATGGAACGTGTTTCTGCTGGTTTTCCCTCACCAGCGCAGGATTATGTTGAGCAAACGCTCGACCTCAACGAGCTGTGCATCAAGCGACCGGCTGCAACGTTCTTTGTACGTGTTGAAGGTGATTCAATGATTGATGCCGGGATTCACCCAGATGATATTTTGGTGGTTGATCGCTCTGTCCAAGCAGAACACGGTGACATTGTCATCGCGGGTATCCATGGTGAACTCACGGTAAAGGAGCTTCAACTGAGGCCGAGCGTCAAGCTGCTCCCAAGAAACCGAGCATATGAACCTATCCATATTCCTGAAGGGACTGAGTTAGAGATATTTGGTGTGGTCACCAATGTAGTGCGAAACATGCGCCGCAAGTCGTGACTATCCCATGCCTGTATTTGCCTTGGTGGACTGCAACAATTTTTACGCCAGTTGTGAGAAGCTGTTTCGTCCTGATTTAAAAGATACGCCAGTTGTGGTGCTGTCCAACAATGACGGCTGTGTGGTTGCACGCTCGCGTGAAGCCAAGTCACTCGGTATTAAAATGGGCGTACCCGCCTTTCAGATCAAAGCTGAAATACAGCGTCATGGCATTTTGGCTTTTTCGTCCAACTATGCGCTGTATGCAGATTTAAGCAGTCGAGTGATGCGCACTTTGGAAGAGATGGCGCCACGAGTAGAGGTTTACTCCATTGACGAAGCGTTTTTGGACTTAACCGGTATTGAGTCTGCCATATCCCTTGTCGAGTTCGGACAACAAGTGCGAGAGCGGATAGGTAACTGGATTGGGATCACCGTCTGTGTAGGCATTGCACCGACTAAAACACTCGCCAAACTGGCAAACCATGCCGCCAAAAAGTATCCAGCCACTCAGGGCGTTGTAGACCTGACCAATCCTGATCGGCAACGTCGATTACTCGCATTAGTTCCGGTTGATGACGTTTGGGGAGTTGGTAGACGGCTTTCTAAGCGTTTAAATGCGTTGGGTATCACCACAGCCTTAGACCTAGCCAATGCCTCTCCTAGAGCCATCAGAGACCAGTTTTCGGTGGTTTTAGAGAGAACCGTCAGAGAGCTCAATGGCGAGTCGTGCATTGAGCTTGAAGAGATCCCGCCAACTAAGAAACAAATCGTCTGTAGCCGTTCATTTGGCGTAAAAGTAACGCACTTTGAATTGTTACGTGAAGCTGTATGCGAATACGCTACCCGCGCCACTGAGAAGCTTCGCAAAGAACAGCAGCAAGCCAAAGTGCTGACCGTGTTCATACGTACCAGCCCCTTTAAGGACAACGAACCGCAATACAGCAACTCTGCATCGGGCGAGTTGCTGATCCCCAGTTACGATACACGAGATTTTATCGAACTGGCCAATCACTTACTCAAGCGGATATGGAAGGATGGTTTTCGTTATGCCAAAGCGGGCGTCATGCTGTCTGACTTTTACGATCCAGGCATGTTTCAACCAGGACTATTCGATGACGTATCGACCCGCTCTAATAGCCAACAGTTAATGTCTGTATTGGACACCATTAACCAAAGTGGTGCCGGAAAGGTTTTCTTTGCTGGACAAGGTACGAAGAAAGATTGGTCGATGAAGCGAGAGCATTTGTCTCCCGCCTACACAACACGCTGGGACCAGTTGCCGCGAGTGAAGTAGCGCAGTTAACTCAATAGACATTCACTCTGCGACGCAGCATGTTGAGCTTATCAACCTGGCGTCGAATATCACTGAAGAATTCTTCTTTCTCCATGGCCAGCGCTAGCTCCCATTCTTTGGCCAAACCTTGGCAGTCCAAAAATGCGTATCTCAGCTTCGTCTTTGAAATACGCAGCCCTTTACTAAAGACTACACGCTTGCCTCGTTGACCGTGAAAGCTGTTGATATACCACTCTATGCCAAAGCCATACTTAAAGTCTCTGATACGGACACCAAGCAGCCCCCAGTCTTTAAAGGGCGCATTCTCGCGAACCTTGTAATGGGTAACCCAAAAGTCATCAACTTCAGCTCGTGCCAGTGCTTTTAGCCTGTCCGTTTCTTGCTGAAGTAAATCTGATACCTCTGCTTTCCATTGTTCATTGACGATTTCTACCAAACCAATTTCCCCATCCAATTAACCCCAAAAGCCAAAACCACTATCCGTTTGGCTTTTGGATCGAAACGCCAAACGTAAAACTGCCGTAACAATCACTGTTTGGCGTCTCGATATAAATCAACTCGCGCAATCCCATACCTGACAAGGGATACAGGCCGATTTTACTTAAAAACGCCTAAAAAGACGTATTGCCATGAAAATACAAACCGTTTGGCAAGTTCAGGCCAGAATGCAAACGACGTTTGGCGTCTCGATTTTTTTGGCTCAGTCATCCGCCGCCAAACAGAGCCTATTCTCATACTTTTGCGAAAATGCAATAGGCAGATAGATGAAAGGATTTGTCACCTTTCTGCCCACCGCCAGTACACCGAATCCTGATAATGACATTTGAGTGAACCGCCAGAGCACTTGGACATGCCCAAGCGTGAACAGCGCGGTTAGTTGAAAACCGTTAGAGCACTTTGAGTGCACAGGAGATAAGTATGTTTGTACTAGGCGTAGATATCGGTTACTCAAACCTGAAGCTGGCAATTGGCCAATCAGGCAGTGAACCGAAAACCATTATTCTGCCTGCGGGTGCCGGTCCTGCGGATCGTATGCCGGAGCGTATCGGTGGAGGCGATGATGAAACTTGTTTGTATGTGTCTGTCGATAATGAGCGTTGGGCCGCTGGAGTGCCTGCTGGACGCCTTCAAGGCTGGGAGCGAGAGCTTCACCCGGAGTATCCCACCACAAAGACCTATAAGGCGCTTTTTCATGCCGCCTTGTTAATGGCTGAAACTGACTCCATCGATTTGGTTGTCACTGGATTACCGGTTTCCCAGTTTCATGAACCACAACGTAAGTCTGACCTTGTGCAGCGTTTAAAAGGTGTCCATCAAGTGACACCTAAGCGCAGCATCACTGTTCATGACGTCAAAGTGCTGCCGCAGCCTGCCGGTGCCTACATGGATCTGGTTCAAACAGGTGGTGATTTGGGCTTGATTGAAGAAGGTCGCGTCGTCGTCATCGATCCCGGCTTCTTTTCTGTTGACTGGGTTGCCCTTGAGGCCGGAGAAATTCGCTACAGCTCATCAGGAACCAGTCTTCAGGCGATGTCCGTGCTACTGGAAACCATTGATAAGCTGATTTCGGAAGATCACGGTGCCAAAGTCGGAATGGATCGACTTGAAAAAGCCATGAGAACCGGCGACTTGCAGGTGCTGCTATTTGGAGAAAAAGTCGATATTTCACCTTATCTGAATGCTGCCATGAAAAAGGTAGCGCCTGTCGCTCTTACAGCCATGCGCCAATCCATGCGTGACGAAAGCATTAATGCGGACTTGGTATTGATCGCCGGAGGTGGAGCCTTGGCTTATAAGGAAGCGGCCAAGGAGATTTTTTCACGAAGCAAGATTATCGTGCCGGAACAGCCGGTTTTGGCGAATGTCCGAGGCTTCTGGTTTTATGGGGCGTGATCATGAGAGTCGTCGTCAACATTCCCCCAGGGAGCCACCCTGAACTGCTCAAAGAATTAGAAAAGACGCCGCCACGGGAACGCGCTGAGCGCCTGCGGATGCTGGCCACCTTTGGCTTAATTCACATGAGCCAACCCAATCTATCCACGTCATCTGCACCGGTGGATGGCCATGCTCCAGAAGTTGAAATTACTTCTGTGAGTACAGCGCCAGAACCCAAAGCAGAATCACGTAAACAATCATTAAAATCAAAACTTCGGTTTGACTAATTAGGGGGGTATTTATGAAGTTGTCAGATGCAAAATGCAGAAATATCAAACCTACCGAAAAAATACAAAAATTAACCGATGGCGCAGGTCTGTATTTAGAAGTTAAACCATCAGGAGCAAAAAAATGGCGTTACCGGTATCGCATTGCTGGGAAAGAAACAGTTTTTACAATTGGTGATTATCCTACAATTAGCCTTAGTGAAGCCAGAATTAAGCGCCAAGAGGCGACTGAACTAGTAAAAGAAGGTAAACATCCAACGACAATCAGACAGTCTCGAAAGGTTAAAAACGAATGGGAAAGCGTTAATACCTTTCAAGCGTTGGCTCATGAGTGGATAGAAAAGAATAAGTCCAAGTGGTCCGAAAACTACAAGCGCCAGATTGAAATCAATTTACGGCGTTATGTGTTTCCGTCAATTGGCAAGCTGCCAATCAAGTCTGTTGAATCAGCCCATATTTTGGTAATTGTCCAAAAAATAGAGAAACAAGGTGTTGATAAAAGAAAAGGTAAGAAAGGATCACCTTCAATTGCATTGCTTGTAAAGCAATGGTGCGGAGCAATTTTCCGGTATGCAGTAGTAACATTAAGGGCTGAATACGATCCGGCAGCCCCCATTCAAGGAGCTATTACAAGACCGAGAGTCAGGCATCATCCTCATTTAGAAGGCCCAGAACTAAGCGGTTTTATGAGAGCGTTAAACGCCTATGAAGAACGAGGAATGCGACAAACCATAATTGCATTGAGGTTACTACTGCTTACCTTTGTTCGAAACGGCGAGCTACGTCTTGCAATTTGGGATGAGTTTGATCTAGAAAATGCGATATGGCGAATTCCTGGCGAACGTATGAAAATGCGGGAGCCTCATGTCGTACCATTATCCAAACAAGCCATGCAACTTTTAAGAGAGCTTAAAACTTTTACAGGGCCATTTGGTTTTATTTTTCCAAATCGCTCTACTGCAAATACGGCGATGAGCAACACCACGATAAATAGAGCCATAGAGTACATGGGCTATAAAGCCCGTATTACTTCGCATGGATTCAGGGGTACGGCATCAACAGTGCTTCATGAGCACGAATGGCCACACGAAATTATTGAGAGGCAACTCGCGCATGCCGAACGAAATTCTGTAGTAAAAGCTTATAACCATGCTCAGCATCTATCTAAGCGCAGAGAGATGATGCAATGGTGGGCGGATTATTTGGATGAAATCGAATCTAAGGCACTGGAGGTCGATTGATTAAGTGATGAATTTTTGCATCTTGCTGACCTGCACTGGTTCTCCTCACACTTCATAATACTCCTGAATTAAACATTAGGAGTTAGTCATGGATAATCGAATTTTACGTTTACCCCAAGTTATTGAGTTAACTGGTTTCAGTCGAAGCTCAATTTATGCACTCATGAAGACTGGAGAATTTCCGCTCAACATCAAGCTTGGACAAAGGGCTGTGGGGTGGAAGGAGCAGGATATCACCAACTGGATAAATACCAGAGCATCATATACTCAACACTATGCACTCAGTAACTAAAGATAGTACGGGTATGGCCAGAATCATACCCGCATTCATACCCGCATTCATACCCGCATTCATACCCGCAATTTATCAAGATGGTGCTAGAACGCAATAAACGCTACAGGAAAAAAACGTTTTGTAATCAACTAAATGACTTGTAACTACTGGACGTTTATACACCACGCTAGATACTCATGCAGATTATCGATCATTAACAGCATTGCGTGTAACCCAAAATTACTCAGTCAAAATAATGAAGGCGCATTTTACCCCAAGCGTTCATAAATGTCGGCAAAAAATGGCTTATTCCTCAGCGATTAAATGCGCTGTAAGGTCAGCCCTTTCTTGCCCATCAAGTTTTTGCGAGCATTTATTGGCGAAGTCATAACGTACTAGTACGGTTTTACCAACGGCACAGCAGTTATCTTGCTGCCAAGCTTCTTGGCGCAGTACAAATGAACTAGAGCCAATGTGCTCAACACTGGTTTTTACTGTGACATCGTGACCATAAAACAGCTCGCCTACAAAGCTTACTTCAACCTTAGCAATGATCAGTTTCCACTCATAAGGGTTTAAATCGGGCGTAAAAAACCTGAAAATAGGCGCTCGGGCGGCTTCAAACCATACAGGGAGTACGGTATTGTTGATGTGCCCTAGCACATCTGTTTCGCTAAAGCGTGGTGTGATAGTTTCAGTAAACATAGTAACCCTATAAAAAATATAAACTAAAGGTAGCTCATGACGGACTTTATTCGCGTATACGAAAACGCCCTCAGCAAAGAATTTTGCGACAACTTTATCACGGTATTTGAACAAAGCCCGCATTTAAAACAAGGCATTACCTCAGGCGGAGTAGATTTAGCGAAAAAAGACAGCCGCGATTTATACCTTAATAACCACCCAGAATACGCTGAGCAACTAAAGCATATTCAACAAACGACTGCGGGTTACGTCTTCAAATACCTTGAAGAGCATATTTTTATGATGATTGGTGCCTTTGGTTTAAAGGTTTACCACCCGCAAACAGGCAAACCTGTTGACTTAACACAGGATAACTTTGAAGAAGTCGGCAAACCACAATTGCCATTACTCGTGCAGCAAATTTTCCGCATGGGTCCAATTCAAGCACAGAAATACGATATCAATAAAGGTGGCTACCCTTATTGGCATAGCGAGGTATATCCGCAAGCGGGCCACAACGAAGCCCTACATCGCGTGCTGTTATTTATGTTCTATTTAAATGATGTAGAAGAAGGTGGTGAAACTGAGTTTTACTATCAACAACGAAAAATATCACCAAAACAAGGCTCTATGGTCGTAGCACCGGGCTATTTTACCCACACGCACCGTGGTAATAAGCCAATTTCAAATGATAAGTATATTTTAACCTCGTGGGTCTTATTCAACCGCGCGGAACAAATTTATGGCCAACCACAATCCTAGCGGTAATAAGCAGCCCACTCGGGCTGCTTGAAACTTATAACTTATAGTTAAGGCTTAAAGCTGAATACTTTTAAAACGGCAAATAGATTTGCGCACTGAGACCACCTTCTGGGCGATTAAGTAGTTGTACTCGGCCGCCGTGCATATCAACAATGCGCTTAATTATCGCAAGACCTAAACCACTGCCTTCACTACCTCGTGCCGCATCACCTTGTTTGAACGGTTCAAATACAGTTTCAAGTTCGCTTTCAGGAATACCCGGACCGTGATCGTTAACCACTACCATGGCAAACTTTTTATTACTGCTCACGCGGGTTTCAACCTCTATATCACCATCTGAATAGCGAATTGCGTTTTCAATCATATTAGTAACAACACGCTTTATTGCAATCATACTCACTGGCACTTCGCTTAAGCTCGGATTCTCTTTAAAGGTAATAGTGCGGTGATGTTTTTGTTCAGCTTCGACAACTTCTGAAACAATCGCGTTTAAGTCTTCTAGCTCAAGTTCTTCACGTTTGTGGTGACGTAAATATTCAATGAATTGGTCGATAATGGCATTCATGTCTTCAATATCATGAATGATCCCTTCACGCAGATAATCTTCATCGTCCGACATCATTTCGGTGGCAAGGCGAATACGCGTAAGCGGCGTACGCAAGTCATGGGAAACACCCGCCATTAATAATCGCCGGTCATTCTCAAGGGCAGCAATGCCACGCGACATTTGGTTAAACGCACGGGTTACTTCAATGACTTCAGTAGAGCCTTGCTCTTCTAATTTGGTAGAAAAGTCACCTACCCCTACTTTAACAGCGGCTTGTTGCAGTGCTTTTAAAGGTCTATTTAGATGGCGGGCAAACAACCAACCACCGAGCACACTTAAAAAGCCAATACTCGATAAATAAAAGGTTAAGAATTTTAGGTTGTTTTCTTGTAGGCCTGTGAGCGGCACACGTACCCAATAACCCGGTGCTTGCGGTGCTTCAACCCAATAAACAAGTGGATCGGTTTGGCTAATTCGTACCCGAGCAGAGCCATTGAGCTCTTTCGACATACTGCGCGATAGCATGGAGTACTCGCGAGTTTCAGCCAACCCCTCACTCATAGCTTGGCGCTGGGTCATCACTTCGATACCGGTGATCTCAAAAAACTTGTCAGAGGCTTCTTTGCTTACCTCAACCCCTTCTTCCCATTCAATAAACACGGTTTTCACCTGTTTCGAAAGGATCAGGTTTACTTGTTCTATAGTTGGTTTTACAACATAAAAACTAACCGTGATATAAGAGACAATTTGATTGATTAACAGCAGGGCCGCAACCAAAAACACCGTTTGTCCAAACGCACTACGTGGAAACATGCCCATTACTGTTATTTTTCACCGTCTGGCACAAATACGTAGCCTAAGCCCCATACCGTTTGGATATAACGAGGATTAGCAGCATCCACTTCAATCATACGACGTAAGCGTGAAACCTGAACATCGATACTGCGCTCAAGCGCACTGTAATCTCGGCCACGCGCTAAGTTCATCAGTTTATCGCGACTAAGCGGTTCACGAGGATGAGTCACTAATGCTTTTAATACCGCAAACTCACCACTGGTTAACGACATTGTTTTATCACCATGGCTCATTTCGCGGGTCGCAAGGTTTAGTGTGAAGTCACCAAAGCTAATTTCGTTTTCTTCGGCAGCAGGCGCACCTGGCACTTCTTTAGCACGACGACGTAAAATTGCTTTAATACGCGCTAACAGTTCACGTGGGTTGAATGGTTTAGGAATGTAATCATCAGCACCAAGCTCTAAACCGATTATACGGTCAACTTCATCGCCTTTGGCTGTAAGCATTACAATTGGAATGTCATTTTCTTTTTGACGTAAACGACGGCAAATTGATAAACCATCTTCACCTGGTAACATTAAATCTAATACTATCAAGTGGAAGTTCTCGCGCTCTAATAAGCGATCCATCTGCTCTGAATTTGCTGCTGAGCGAACAATAAAGCCTTGTTCTACAAGGTAACGCTCTAGCAAACTACGTAAGCGCATATCGTCATCAACAACCAATACTTTTGTCGTTTCGTGTCCCATAACTTTCATTCTTTTTGTAATATGTTACTTATTAATATAAATGAAAAAGTTAAGAATAAAAAACGAATTACGCGCTTAGATTGTTACTGAACATTTCAAAATCCCACTCGACAAAGGTAAAAGACTTTTATACCTTGCGGCTGGTTTTCTTTTTAGGCTGAATAAAATGGCAAAGACAAATTTAATAACCCGAGAAGGGTATCAGCAATTACAACAAGAACATGACTACTTATGGCATGAAAAGCGCCCTGAAATTACCAAAATTGTTACTTGGGCAGCAAGCTTAGGCGACCGTTCAGAAAACGCCGATTATCAATTTAATAAACGTGTTTTACGACAGATAGATCGCCGTGTACGCTATCTTCGTAAACGCATGCCAGATCTTAAAATTGTTGACTACAACCCACAGCAGGCTGGTAAAGTGTTTTTTGGTGCTTGGGTCGAAATTGAGAATGAGCAAGGCGAAACAAAGCGCTTTCGTATTGTCGGCCCCGACGAAATTTACGAGCGCAAAGATTACATTTCGATTGATGCACCTATGGCTAGAGCGCTACTAGGCAAACAGGTAGATGATGACTTTTCGGTGATCACGCCTGAAGGCGCAAAAGAATGGTATATCAACGAGATAACTTATCCTGATGCGAAATAACTTTTGCCAGAAAATTCAGAAAGCGTTAATTAGTGATTGTTTAGTCTAAAAATGTGATCTATAACTAAAGTTACTCAAGATAAATCATTACTTGAGTTTTAGAAGGTAGTAAATATGTCAAACGCAATACAACGCATAATGAGTAATGCCATTGTATTCGCACTATTAATTAGTGTGAGTTTGATATCTTATGCCAGTGATATAGAGAGCCATTCAGACAGTGTTACGCCAACCGCTCACTTTATTGCGTGTGATAGTGCAGACCCTGCCAACTTAGATACCGACCTCGATAAACATACACCTGCGTTCGTTGCTAATGTAGCCCAACCACTGCCAGATGCACGTGTGGTTTCGTATGTTCACCCTTGTAATAAGGTGTCTGTTTATAGCGCGCACCAGCGAGGGCCACCTGCTTTTTAATTAACTCAAATTTTCTATTTCAGTTTTATTAAAATGTATGGTGACCAAAATGAATAATTTCAAAGAATTACGTCTTCAAGATATCTCTAATGGCGCATTATCTAATGCAGTGAATGAAGTTGAGCCAACACTAGATCTCACTTCTCCAGCTTTAAAAGTACTTAATAGCTTTACTAAAAAAGACCCTTTACGTGCACATTACGGCACCACTATTGTTGATGCTCTAAAGCAAACAAATAGCTGTTGCTCAGATTTTATTTTAGTGGTTGATAGCGAAGATAAACTACTCGGTATCACCTCTAGTGCTGATCTGCAAAGCTCAAAAATAATGATCCTTGCACAGCGCTTGAACTTACACCGTGACGAAATTACCTTACACGATGTAATGACGCCACTTAGCAGCTTAGCTGGTGTGAGCCTGCAAAGCATCAGCTACGCAAGTATTGGCGATGCACTGCAAACCATGGAACACCAAGGTATGATGTTCTTATTAGTAACCAGTGCTAAACAAGAAATATGTGGTTTGATTTCTGCTCGAGAGATCGCTAAAAAATTACATATCCCTGTTAATATCAACCCAATTGCTAATGGCTTTAGCGAAGTATTACAGCAGGTTGATCACCCGCACTAAGCGTTAAAATCTGCGTTGTGTAAGACTATTTTTGCAGGCCTTAAAAGCAGTGCTTTTAAGGCCTTCTTATTGTGATATTATTCAGGCAATTAATCTTCAGTTTTACTGATTTTCTATTTTTAAAAAGGTTTATGCATGAGCAATATCTCTGCACGCTTAGCAACAGAGCTAAGTGCCCAGCAACCACAAGTTGTTGCTGCAATCAAATTACTTGATGAAGGTGCCACAGTTCCTTTTATCGCCCGTTATCGTAAAGAAGTAACTGGTGGCTTAGATGACACGCAACTACGTTTACTTGAACAGCGCTTATCGTATTTACGTGAATTAGAAGAACGCCGTAGCTTTATCCTTAATACTATTGAAGAGCAAGGCAAACTAACAGCCGAGCTAAGTGCTGATATTAATAACGCTGACAGTAAAACTGAGCTTGAAGATTTATATCTGCCTTTCAAACCTAAACGTCGTACAAAAGGGCAAATTGCCATTGAAGCGGGTATTGAGCCGCTTGCCGATGCGCTATTTAACAACCCAAGTCTCGACCCAGAACAACAAGCAAGTGACTACATTAATACTGATGCAGGCTTTGCAGATAATAAAGCGGTGTTAGATGGCGCTAAATTTATCTTAATGGAACGCTTTGCTGAAGACGCCAAACTGCTAGCTAAATTCCGTAGTCATATCGCACAACATGGTCAAATTGAAAGTACTGTAATTGCTGGCCAAGAAAATGAAGGTGTAAAGTACCGCGACTACTTCGAGCATCAAGAACCGCTTAAGAAAGTACCATCACACCGTGCACTTGCTATGCTTCGTGCTCGTAATGAAGGCGTATTACAACTTAGTATCAACCCAGAGCCAAGCGCAGAAAACCCGGCGCAAGTGTGTGCACAAATGATTGCCGATCATTATCGCTTAGATGTTAGCAATTCTGCAGCAAGCGCTTGGTTAATGGGCGTAGTGCAATGGGCATGGAAAATTAAGTTAAGCCTTCACCTTGAGAATGAATTTTTAGGTGCAATGCGCGAAAAAGCAGAAACCGGCGCAATTGACGTTTTTGCTAAGAACCTAAAAGATTTATTAATGGCCGCTCCAGCAGGTCCACGTACCACGTTAGGTCTAGATCCTGGTTTACGTACTGGTTGTAAAATTGCCGTTGTAGATAGCACAGGCAAGCTGTTAACAACACAAACGATTTTCCCGCACGCACCACAAAATCATTGGGACAAATCGCTTCGTACTCTTGAGCAATTATGCCGCCAGCATAAAGTTGAGCTAATCGCTATTGGTAATGGTACGGCTTCACGTGAATCTGACAAATTAGTAGCTGAACTGATTAAAGCCAACACTGAGCTTAAACTTAATAAAGTGATGGTTAGTGAAGCAGGCGCTTCTGTTTATTCGGCATCTGAGTTTGCCGCTAATGAATTCCCTAACCTTGATGTTTCACTACGTGGTGCTGTGTCTATTGCGCGCCGCTTACAAGATCCACTTGCTGAGCTGGTAAAAATTGAGCCTAAATCAATCGGTGTAGGTCAGTATCAGCACGATGTATCGCAAAGCCAACTTGGTCAAACGCTAACATCCGTGGTTGAAGACTGTGTAAACTCAGTAGGTGTAGACTTAAATATGGCGTCGGTGCCACTACTGACTCGCGTATCTGGCTTAAACAAAACCTTAGCACAAAATATTGTTAGCTACCGTGATGCAAATGGCTCATTTAGCAAACGCTCTGAACTTAAAAAAGTTGAACGTTTAGGGCCAAAAGCATTTGAGCAAGCTGCCGGTTTCTTACGTATCAGCACAGGCACAGATCCTCTTGATAACTCGTCAGTTCACCCTGAAGCCTACCCTGTTGTTAAGCGTATCTGCGAGAAGAACAGCTTAGATGTAAATAGTCTAATTGGTAACTCTGACATCCTAAACAAGCTCGTTGCGAACGACTACACAGACGAAAAATTTGGTTTACCAACGGTTACCGACATTATCAAAGAACTTGATAAACCAGGTCGTGACCCGCGCCCTGAGTTTAAAACAGCTGAATTTAAAGCCGGTGTTGAAACCATTAACGACCTAAAACCCGGTATGATTTTAGAAGGTGTAGTGTCTAACGTTGCTAACTTTGGTGCCTTCGTTGATGTGGGCGTACACCAAGATGGTTTAGTGCATATTTCTGCGATTACTAACAAGTTTATCTCTGATCCACGTGAAGTGGTTAAAGCTGGCGATATTGTAAAAGTAAAAGTAGTTGAAGTAGATGCTGCTCGTAAACGTATTAGCTTTACCATGCGTTTAGACGATGATGTTGATACCAGTAAGAAAGCCGCACCAGCTAGCAAACCTAAGCCAGCTGCGAAAGCGAAAAGTGCACCTAAGCAAAAACGCGAATTTGGCAATGTTGCCATGGGTAATGCCTTTGCAGATGCATTTGCCAATGCAAAAGTGAAAAAATAATAGGCTGTAGGTATAAGTCGAAAAAACCGCGTGAGTTTTCACTTACGCGGTTTTTTATTTAAGAGGGTTAAATAAAGGCAGAGAACTGGTTTTGGTTAGTGGGCGAGGTTGCCGCTTGATAAAAATTAGCAATACGTGCTGCGCGCTCGTCTACTTCAACATCACGCTTTGCTGTTTTGGTTTCGCTGGTTTGAGTAGCGCTATCTTCGGCATAATCACTGTTTATTTTGAAAGTCGAATTGCCTGAGTCAGCATCGACATCAGCTGATTGACTGGCAAGCTCAGCTTGCGCTGACATAAGCTTTTGTGTGGCATCGGCAGCAATTGAGCGGTCAGCACTTGAAGGCTCTTGTGGTGCAAGCGCAGCTGCACGCACCGTCTGCATTTTTTCGATTGTAGCTTTTGGGTCGCCTTTAATTTCAGCAACATCAATTTGCACCTCGCCGCCCACAGCATAGTTTGTACCATCAGGGCCGCGTTGATACTCATAGCTTGGCGAGCCTGCATATTGACCACCAACCGTCGCATGCGCTTGTTCATGAATACGCACTTCGGTATCGCGGGCTTTTAGCTCTTTAATTTGCTCAGCGTCTTGTTGCTCTTGCTCAGCAACCTTTTGCTCTTTTTGCTGCTCTTGTTTAGCTTCTTGCTGTTCTTGCTCTGATTGTTCAGGCTCGCCTTGTTCGCTACCTTGTTGGCGCTCTTCAATCACTTTGTCTTCAGCAAGACGACCTTTAGCATCATACGTACCCGCCTCAGAACCTGGCTGCTTGGTTTTGTCGCCATCATTCAGGGTTTTATTTTCTGCGTTACTCGGCTTAGTAGCAGCAGGAGGTGGGATCACTTCACGTAACTGATTATCACGGCGAGCACTTTCAGTGTGTACATTCGCCGTGTTGATATTAATCGAAGGAAACGGAGTGACGATATTCATAAGTACTAAACTTTAATATCTATTAATGTACCGAGCACTTCATCAGCAGTCTGAATCGTGTTGATATTGGCTTTAGCATTAAACTCTTCAACTTTTAAATTAACAAGCGACTCATCGATTGGGGCAGGTTGTGAAACTGGCGGAGTTACAGCTTCATTTGGAGTTGCCGCTTGTAATTGGCGTTGTTGAGCTAATTGGGCATCATCTTGCTGATCTATTGAGGCACGGCTAATCTCAGCGCTCGCCTTTTCGATGCCTTGGCTTGCACGGTTATAACCTTCTACCGCATTATTAAAAACAGAACTGATTGGCATAACACCCTCCAACAGTGAGATCTACCCTTTAAGTATCGCTCATAAAACGAGCAAAATAAAGCTAAATCCCGCTATTTTTCTGGCCTCTCAGCGAGTTTTGTTTAACACATTGATTTCAGTGCTGATATAAATGCCGCTTTATGAGATATAAAAGGCGCATGTGAGGCTTTATCTAAAACTTCGTATTCAAACTGGGGCTGTATGGCATGCATTTTTTCAATCGCACGATAAGGTACCAACGAATCTAAGCGACCGAAAATACCACGCACAGGTACGCTAAGGTTAGCGAATAGCTCACGCAAATCATCCTGTTGTAAAATGTCTAAGCCCGCACTTAAAGCTTGCTCTTGAGGCGCTGGGTATTGGTTTAAAAGTGCTTTAAGTTGCTTAATATCATCCCGTGCTGATTCACTGCCCATTGCTTGTATCGCCAAAAACCGTTCTATCGTTTTTTCTCTGTGACTAACTAGCTGATCTTTAAATGCATTTAATACGTCAGGTTTGATACCCGGCCATTCGTCAGTTTGCGCAAAAAAGGGTGTTGAGGCAACCAACACAACCTTTGCTACTTTGTCAGGCCAATGTGCTGCAATATACAAGGCAAAAAGCCCGCCCAACGACCAGCCAACAAGAATAGACTTTTCATTTAGCTGTGTACTTAGTTGCTCAGCTGCAGCATGCAAAGTGTAAGGTGTGGGAATAGACTGTGCGTTACCAAAGCCAGGTAAATCAAGGCATCGGACTTCACCATCATGAAAAAACTCAAGCTCAGGTTTGATCACTTGCCAAACCCCTTGGTTCATTCCCCAGCCATGTAATAGCACCATCTCATTTTGCATATTTTGTATTTCCCAACCACACTTAGCGCTCATAATAGCGTTTAAAGGAATGAATGCAATGTCTCACTTACCCCATGCCTTAAAACTAGGGCTAGACGCACTCTTCCCCAACTTTTGCATTAGCTGCCAGAATCACATACAGGCTAATCAAGCTTTGTGTCAGTATTGTTTAGATGACCTTAATTTATTTGACCTTACACGCCACCCAAACCTGTTACACAGACCCGATATCTGTGATGCATTTCCTGATAGTAATTTTGATCATTTAATTGCCTGTGCGTGGTATCAAGCACCTTTTAAACTTTGGCTCAAGCAATTGAAATTTAACGACCAGCAGTTTTTTCGTGTGGCACTTATACAAGTGATAGACAAACAGTTGCAAATCGCTCGTCAGGTTAATGTAACTTGGCCTGATCTTTTTATTGTGCTGCCACTGCATAATCAACGCTTTTTAGCGCGCGGCTTTAATCAGGTAAGCCAAACTTGGCTGCCTGTTTTGAAAAACCAGCAATGTACTGTTAGCTCAGCTCTTTACAAGCAAAAAGCAACCAAAGCGCAATCACAGTTAAGCAAAGCGAAGAGAGTTAAAAATCTACAAAATGCCTTTATTTGTCAGCAAGATTTAACAGGAAAAACTGTGGCGATTATTGATGATGTGATGACCTCTGGCGCAACCATAAATGCTGCGACAGAAGCCATAAAAAGTGCAGGGGCAAAGCAAGTATGGGCTATGCTCACTTGCCTAACGGGGTTAGGCAACCTGCATTATGATTAATTGTGATTACTTATCACCTGAAGCATGAAAGGCATTACCAAAAAATAAGGCGTTGCTCAGTAATCGGCTCGTACCGTACCAGTAACCACGGAACACTGGGTTATCTGTCATACCTATTACACTGCCTTTGCCATATGAATGCGCAATTAGGCCAGCAGCACCCGCTACTTGCTCTACGTTTACGTCATCAGTAAAGCCAGCTAAAAGCGGCTTATCTGTGTAAGTAAGCACATTAACAAAAGGTGAGTCTGATTTCTCAAGCAGCCAAGTGCTATTCTTAAATACAGGTAATGTATTTCGGTTCAGCGAATACGTAAGTGGATGAGATAAATCCACTGAGGTATTAAAAATTGCACCGGCAATCCGCTGACGACCTGCTAAGTCATCTTTATCAGCATAAGTAAGTCCTGTTGTATCAAAGGCACTCGCTACATCGCGACGAGATAAGTAGTTTGCTTTTAGTAGCTGCTGATCAGCTAAGAACTTAGCACCACCTTTGTGACCCCAAATAACACCGCCTTTACGAACCCACGATTTAATAGCCACTTTAGTCGCATCATCAAGACGATTGAAATTTCCGTGCGCTAAAATAATATGGCTGTAGTTTTCAAGGTCGATGTTACCTAAGCGCTCCATTTCGATAATGCTTGGCGCGGTACCAACAAAACGATCTAAGTAATACCACACTTCACCAAGCTCATACTGGCTAGTTCCTTGGCCACCCACGAGTAATACTTTAGGCGCTTTCACAACCGCCATTGCACGAGAACCTAAGTCAGCACCCTTCACCGTTAAGCCCGAACTAATTGGCGTGATTTCAATGCCAAACTCATTCTGTGCTTGATTTAAATAGCTAACCCAGTTGTTATCAGTTTGCAGGCCAGCAGGAACAAGAATACTACCTGGTTCAAAAGCGATTTCACCTGATGGTGTTTTTGCTGTAAGAGGGCTTAATGCCACGCGCGCTTTCACACCTTGCTCAAGTAAGCTATTGAGCATTTTTGGCGCTAGGTAGTCATCCCATTTGAATGCATAGGCATAGCTTTGCGGTAATGCTGCAAAGCTTGACTTAACACTTTGCTGCCAAGGCATTTTAGCCACATTTAAGCCCCAGTTGCTGCTTACCTTTGCAAATTCTAAATTAAAGGCATGAGCAAGTGTCCAGCCAGATACATCATAAAACGTATTATCAACAAAACGCTGTTGCTCACTGAAAATCGCTTTAATTAAACGAAATTGTGGCTGTGCTAATGGCACATAATAGCTCTGCTCAGAAAAGCTTTGACCGTTTACTTTTAGCGGCTCTTCTAACATGTACGCATTGATTTGATGTTGTCTCAGTAAATCAAGGAAGTATTGCATGCGGCTTTGATCAGCACCGCCTTTAACTACATACCCTTTAAAGTCTTCATCACCAGCAAGATCAACTGCTTTGTTGTAAAATTTTGCTTGATAATCAAGTAAGTCTGTACGGTTATCAATCGCCGCTTGGAACGTCGATAAGCTAGTTAATAGCTGATTTTTAATCGTAAACGGGAAGCTTAACGGGCCGTTGATAGTTTCTTGTAAGTGACCACGCGAGCTCGCTTGTTCAAATAAGATGCCTACACCGCCATTTACGTCTGGGTAAGTTGAGCCTTTACCATAGTAAAAGTCATCAAAGCTTTCTTCAGTGAAGTAAAGTGCGTTGTGCTCATCAAGTGTCTTTGCATGATAGTTTGCAATTGCTTTAGTCAGCGTGACATTTTCGTCTGGCGTGATTGGGTGCTTACGAGTTGGGATCCCCGGTTGGAAAAAGTATGTGCTGTTTGGGCCCATCTCATGGAAGTCAGTTAGGATATTCGGTTTCCATTGGTGAAACTGTGCAATGCGTGCACGTGATTCAGGGTGCTGTAGTAACAACCAGTCACGGTTTAAATCAAATAAGTAATGGTTAGTACGGCTACTTGGCCAACTTTCGATATGCTCGCGAGTTTGTGGATCAGATGATAACTTCATGCCACGGTTGCTGTTTGCCCAATTTGCAAAACGCGCTAAGCCATCTGGGTTTAATGATGGGTCGAGTAAAATAACCGTGTTGTTAAGTAAGGCGTCGATTTCTGGCCCCTGCGCAGCTGCAAGGTAATACGCAACAAGTAACGATGCATTGCTGCCTGATGATTCATTACCGTGAACACTGTAACCCATCCATACAACCGCTGGCTGTTTGCTTGAGTCACTCGCTTCACCATTTAGGCGAGCCAAATGCGCCTTGCGGATTTGCTCAACTTGGCCAAGTTTGTCTGACGCTGTAACCGTTAGCATCACCAGTGGACGCTGCTCATGAGTGCGACCGATTACTTTAAAGTTCATTCGGTCACTTTTTTCAGCAAGAATTTGCATATATTGCACAAGCTGATCGTGGCGTACATGCCACTCACCCACTTCGTAACCTAACACCTGCTCAGGAGTTGGAATACTTGGGTCGAATTTCACATCTTGTTCAAAGTAATAAGAAAGAGGTTTTGCTAATGCGCTAACGCTCACTAGCATGGTTAATATTGTTATTATGAAACGCATAGATAGCACCCGTAATTATTTGATGTTTTAACGCTACCATTCGATAAAATAGATGCAACTTTTTACGCTCAACACTGGCGACAACACGATGAGCGGAGTATGATACACAGTATCCGAGTAATTTAGTCAAGTATAGTCCGTTTTATGATCTCTATTTCTGAATCTGCACAATCTCATTTTGCTAAACTTTTAGCAGACCAAGCTGAACAAACAAACATTCGTGTGTTTGTAGTAAACCCAGGTACTTCGCAGGCTGAGTGTGGTGTTTCTTACTGCCCAGAAGACGCCGTTGAAGCGACTGATATTCGTCTACCATTCAATGGTTTTGATGCCGTTGTTGATGCAGAAAGCGCCCCTTTCTTAGAAGAAGCTGAAATCGATTTTGTAACTGACAAAATGGGTACTCAGTTAACGCTTAAAGCGCCAAATGCGAAAGCACGTAAACTTAGCGACGATGCATCACTGCAAGAACGTGTTCAACACATGCTTGAAACCGAAGTGAATCCACAGCTCGCTAACCACGGCGGCCAAGTTAGCCTAGTAGAAATTACTGCTGACGGCATCGCGGTACTGCAATTTGGCGGTGGCTGTAACGGTTGTTCAATGATTGATGTCACACTAAAAGAAGGCATCGAGAAAGAAATGATCGCCAAGTTTGACGAAATCAACGGTGTAAGAGACATTACTGATCACCAATCTGGTGAACACTCTTACTACTAACCGGTATCTAAAGCATGCTTAAAAAATGGGTATTTCGCTTAGGTAGCGATCCCAAGTTAAGCTTAAAACGCTTTCTTCGCGGCCTAGCACTGTTTGTGCTAGCCGTGATTTTTATTGCCATAGGTTATTATGGGCCCCCACTATTTCAATTAATTGGCCTAGTCATACTAGCAGTGGCTTTATTCTTTGCAGCTTGGGGCTACTTAGGTATTTTTGCCAACCGCTTTGCACAAGTTTTAGAACGCTCGTCTCCCAAAAATCACGACCCTGATTTGTGGAAATAATTTAATCTAATAATTGCTGATTGTTGACGATTCTACGGTAGCGAAACCACAGCGTTAATCCGCGCATTAGCATAAAGCTGGTCATCGCAAACCATAAACCATGATTTTGCCAACTACTCACTACCCAAAACAGTCCAAAAAAGCCCACTAGAGCACTAAATAGCATTGTATTACGCATGTCTTTAGCACGGGTTAAACCGACAAATACGCCATCAAATAAGAAGCAGCCCATCGCCGCGATAGGCAATATAATCACCCAAGGAAGGTAAACCGTTGCAAGGCTGATAACTTCGGGTACATCGGTAAGTAAGCGAATTATTGCCTCACCAAATAATAAAAATATAAGGCTATAAAACAGTGCAAATAACCCACCCCAAAACAAGCTCAAATTGACCCATAACTTAATTTGCTTAGCGCTGTGCTCACCTTTCGCTTTACCGACCTTTGCCTCACTTGCATAAGCAATACCATCAAGCGCAAAGCTCACCAACATTAAAAAGTTTAGCAATACGGCATTAGCCGCTAAGGTTGTTTCGCCGATCCGTGCGCCATAAAAAGTCATAAAACTAAAACACAGCTGGAGTGCTAGTGAACGAATAAAAATATCGCGATTTAAGCTTACTAAATCAAGTAACTTAGCAACACTTAACCACGCTTTCACGGCAAGGTTAACACCTTGCTTTTTCGCTAGTTGTGCAACTAACATAAGTGCAAAAGCAAGGGCGATATAATCAGCAATTAAAGATGCCCACGCAGCTCCAGCCACACCCCAATCAAGAAATACCACAAAATAAATATCAAGCACGATATTGGTAATATTGGTGATAAGTAATAAATAGAATGGCCCGCGGCCATAATGAACACCTAGCATCCAACCAAGTAAAACCAAATTACACAAAGCAGCGGGTGCACTAAAAATACGAATCGAAAAGTAGCTATTTGCTTGTTCTAAAACGGCTTCATTAGCATTTGATAAATATGCCATTAAGGATTGAATAGGTATACTCAGCGCTATTAATAACAGTGCAACCGCGGTTGCTAGTAACAAGCTGCGCTTTAATAACTCAGCGAGTAAGGTGTGATCGCTTTTACCATAAGCCTGTGCAACCAAGCCTGTGGTGCTCATGCGCAAAAAGCCTGCTAACCAAAACAATAACGAGATAACTGCTGAACCGAGCGCTATACCAGCTAAATAGTGAGCGCTTCCTAAGTGACCGATTACAGCGGTATCAACTAAACCTAACATTGGCACGGTAATATTTGATAAAATCATCGGACCGGCTAATAACAGTAAACTTTTATGGTGTGCCTTATGACGTTTAAGAAAATGTTTCATTTAGTATTTGCAGTCCTGTTAGGTTTATCTTTGCGTGCCCATGGCGCAGTCATTCTACAGTATCACCACGTCAGTGAAAGCCTTCCTGCGGTAACCAGTGTCAGCAGCGAAACATTCACTGAACATATGCAATATTTAAAAGATAATAACTTCAACGTTATTCCATTAGATGAACTCATTACCTCATTGCAAGCAGGTCAACCGCTAACAGATCAAACCGTCGCGATTACCTTCGACGATGGCTACAAAAATAACTATGAAGAAGCAGCGCCCATCTTAGAAAAATTTGGCTATCCGTACACTATTTTCGTAAATCCCGAGCTAATTGATGAAGGCAAAAGCTATGTAATGACGTGGCAGCAGTTAAAGGAGCTATCGAAAAAAGGCGCCTTAATTAGCAACCATACGCAAATTCATAATTACTTGCATCGCAAGCAACCAGGCGAGAGTGAAGAAGCATGGCTTGCACGTACTAAAAAAGACATTTTATCTGCCCAGCAGCGCATTAAAGAAGAAATTGGCCATGATTTTAAATACCTTGCTTACCCTTATGGCGAGTTTAATAATTCATTGCAACAACTAGTAAAATCGCTAGGCTTTGTTGGTATAGGTCAGCATTCAGGTGCTGTAGGTATCCATTCTGACTTTACCCGATTACCACGTTTTCCGGCATCGGGCTTTTATTCAAAGCTTGATACGCTTGCCACTAAACTCGACTCTCAAGCATTCACTATCAAACAGCTCACCTATTCAGATAGCGTGACGGACGAAAACCCGCCAAGTTTAAGCATTCAATTTGATATGCAGGACTTTCATAAAAGTCAGTTTGCTTGTTATGTATCAGGCATTGGTCAAGCTGATTTAACGTGGCTTAGTAAAGATACGGTGAAGATCACCTCACCTGAAAAACTGAAAAAAGGCCGCTCTCGCTTTAACTGCACAGCCCCTTCTATCGCGAAAAAAGGCAGTTACTATTGGTTCTCACAACCTTGGGTTATTGTACCTTAGCAGCTTGTTTTAGCATTTGCGCTGCAACCTTATCAAGACGTACCACTTCATTAGCCGCATTAAGCTCTACTGCGGCTTTAGGCATGCCCCATACCACTGACGACAATTCATCCTGTGCTATGGTGTAAGCCCCAGCTTGATTTAAGGCAAGCATGCCTTTTGCGCCATCGCTGCCCATACCGGTCAGTATTGCTGCCACTGTTGCTTTAGGACAAGCCAAAACCAAGGAATTAAATAGCACATCAACCGCTGGACGATGGCGATTAACCAGCTCACTTGAATCAAGCTGACAAAACAGGCCACCTGCTTTTTTTACTACACTCAAATGCTGATCGCCCGGTGCAATGTACGCCCAGCCTGGTTGTAGCTTATCGCCATGTTCAGCTTCTTTAACGTTTATTTTGCACGTTCTATCCATGCGCATCGCAAACGAAGTACTAAATACCGGCGGGATATGCTGTGTAATAACAATCGGCGGGCAACTTTCTGGCATGCGCACAAGCACTTCTTTAATTGCTTCTGTACCACCTGTTGAAGCACCAATTGCAAGCACGCTGTTTGCCTTAAATTGCAATGCTGTTAAAGAGCTGTCGTCTTCAACTTTTGTTTCTTTAAAAGCTCGCACTCTAGCGCCAGCTGCAGTACGCACTTTTTGATGTAATAAATGGGCATAACGCTGAAGATTTTCAGTGACATTGATAGTTGGCTTAGCAATAAAGTCAACAGCACCAATTTCGAGGGCTTCCAGTGTGATTGGTGAGCCTTTTTGAGTCAGTGTAGAAATCATCACAACTGGCATAGGACGAAGGCGCATCAAGTTTTTTAAAAAACTTAACCCATCCATTTTCGGCATTTCGATATCAAGCGTTAAGACATCGGGATTAAGGCGCTTAATTAAATCTCGGGCTTGATAAGGGTCTTCTGCCGCGCCAACGACCTGAATGTCTTGCGCTTGCTCGAGCACTTCCTTGAGTAAACCACGGATCAAAGCAGAATCATCAACTATGAGTACTTTGATCATATGCTCTCCTAAAATAATTCAATATCCGTTTCTGCATCTTGCTGCTCAATATCGTGTAAGTATTTAATTTCACGCTTTTCGAGTTGATCAGAGTGCAATTCACGCATTTTCTTAACCTGCGCCTTGCCTGTTTGCGGATCAAACATCACCTTTCGTGGCCAAGGCCCGCCAACATCATGGGATACTAAATCTAAACCCTCTTCAAGTACATAGGCATTTGCAAAACGAATGTTGCCAACACCAATATCAGTCATTGAGCGGATTATTTTCCCGCCGCCAAACAGCTTTACTTTGAGATTGCGTCTAGAACCGCCATTTTTTAGGATTTCATTTATCAAGTATTCCATTGCCCAGTTACCATAACGGCAATTAAGGCTATGTGCGTTGCTCGGATCAACGCCTTTTTCCGCCGGCAGCATAAAATGATTCATACCACCAATACCTAAGCCTTCATCGTAAATGCATGCAGCAATACACGAACCTAACACAGTTGTTATCAATTCATCAGACTTAGACACATAAAACTCGCCTGGTAATACTTTAGCAACCACTTTATGGCGTTTGCCATCCCAAAACCGTTTAACGTGCTCAAAACCAGACAATACAGGTTTAAAATGACTACTCATAGACCACCTTTTTGATAGATAGTTTGGCCTAAATTCTTAAACTCTTTGTGGTCCTTACCCAGTGTTTCGGAATGCCCCAAGAATAAATGACCTGCATCGCTCAACAAGTCATAGTAACGTTTAAATAGGGTATCTTTCGTCGGCTTATCGAAATAGATCACTACATTGCGACAAAAAATAACATCAAATGGCCCTTTCATAGGCCAGCTCTGTAATAAGTTTAGTCGTTTAAAGAAAATATTCTTTTGCAGCTCGGGTTTTACTTTATATAACTGACCATCATGACTTTTTAGAAACCAGCGCTTAAGTTGGCTTTTGTCTAAACCATTCACATTGGCAGCGGTATAGGTGCCAGCCTGTGCTTTAGCGAGCACGTTTGAGTCTAAGTCAGTAGCTAGGATTTTCACATCCCAATCAGATGGAAAAAGACTGCTTAAGGTCATAGCAATGGTATAAGGCTCTTCGCCGGTTGAGCAGCCAGCAGACCACACCCTTACACGCTTATGCTTGGCATTACTAATCAGCAGTTTAGGTACTATGGTATTTTTTAGATAACTAAAGTGATGCGGCTCACGAAAGAAAGAAGTCAGATTAGTGGTTATTGCATTAATAAACTCACTAAACTCTTGCTCTTTATTCTCTTCAAGAAAGTCTAAATATTCTTTAAAGTTCTTAAGCTTATGTTGGCGAATACGTCTTGCCAAACGCGAGTAAACCATCTCGCGTTTATGCTCTGCTAAGACAATGCCGCAAGCATCGTACACTTGTGACGAAATAGCTTTAAAATCACTATCCGTTAATAAAAACTCTTTCATGTGCCTGACCCTGCAGCTGTAACATTAGATGCAATTAACTAGTTCGAATTTAGTGGGGAAGAGTTTTAAAACTCTTCCCACTCATCACTAGGGTCAACAAAGTTATTGCCTTTTGGCGCCGAACGTACAGGTGAACTTGGCGCTTTAGGAGCAGGGGCTGAACTTGCACGACTTGTAATATCCATCTCGTTATTTGATAGCGAGAAGAAGTTCAATAAGCGGCGCATATCATTCGCTTGCTCTGCCATTGATTCACCCGCGGCAGAGGCCTCTTCAACTAAAGCTGCATTTTGTTGGGTCATTTCATCCATTTGGGCAATGGCTTTATTGACCTGCTCAATACCAGAACTTTGCTCTTCAGATGCTTGGGCAATATCAGAAATCATTGCAGTAACTCTTTGTACTGCAGTAACAATTTCTTGTAATGTTGAACCTGATTCATTAACCAGTAATGTACCATCTTCAACTTTTCCAACACTGTCTCGGATCAATTCTTTGATTTCTTTTGCTGCAGCTGCTGAACGTTGCGCTAAATTACGAACCTCACCAGCAACAACCGCAAAACCACGGCCTTGCTCACCTGCTCGTGCAGCTTCGACAGCCGCATTCAAGGCAAGTAGATTTGTTTGGAAAGCAATTTCATCAATGACACTGATGATGTCTGCAATCTTCTTACTTGACTCATTAATTGCTGACATACTGATTACAGCACGATTTACAACTTCACCACCTTTTTGTGCTTTAGTTCGTGTTTCTTCAGCAAGTTCATTTACTTCTTTCGCATTATCAGCATTTTGACGAACCGTGCTGGTCATCTCTTCCATGCTTGATGCTGTTTCTTCAAGTGATGAAGCCTGCTCTTCAGTACGTTGACTTAAATCAGCATTACCTTGTGAGATTTCTTCTGCACCACTGGCAACCAGCGTTGCTGAAGTATTAATGCGATTAATCACTTCAGTAAGCTTATCAGCCGTGGCATTTGCATCACGTTTTAGCTTATCGAATGAACCTTGATAGTCTTGCTCAACACGTTTTGATAAGTCACCGTTTGCCATGGCGTCCAGCATATTACCTGTGTCTTTTACTGCATCATCAACAATGCTAACTAGGCTATTTAAGCCCTGTGCTAAGCGTAAGAAGAAACCTTGTTTACCTGCTTCTTCAACACGTGCCTCTAAGTCACCACTTCCCGCAGCAGCAACAAGGCCTGCAATTTCTTTTTCAATTGCCACTTCAGCTGTTCTATCTTCCCACTCCACAACCGTGCCAATTCGTTCGTTGTCTGGGGTGAAAATAGGGTTCGCAACTAGACCAAAAGTACGACCACCTACTAGAATTTCAGTGCTGTAAGTATCACTTAACTTAGCAAGCATGTTACGTTGATGCGCTGGATTCTTATGGAACACATCGATATTTTGACCAATCAAATTATTACTGTTGAAGTTAGGTAAGTCTTTGCGTAAATCACTTTCAGCAGTCTTCATCATGTTCAGAACCGCTTCGTTCATGTAAATAATGTTGTTGCCAGAATCTGCAATCATGGTATTGGTTGCCACGCGATCAAGTGCTCGACGAACTCGCAAGTTTTCTTCTGCTGCACGTTTTTCAGCTTCTGCTTTATTTACGCTATCAGTAATATCTTGCCACTCAACAATAGTACCTAAACGCTTACCAGATGCGCTCACCCAAGGTGTCGCAATCAAGCTAAAAATAAGCCCTGCCAAACGCAATGTGGCTTTGTATGGTTCAGATAATGTTTTTAGCAATTCACGTTGATGCGATGGCTGTTTATGAAAATCATCAACGCAAGTTCCAATTAGGTTAGCCACAGAGAAGCTCGGTAGCACTGTTTGTAACGTTGATTCGCGAGCTTGCAGCATTTGCTTTACTTGCTCATTAACGAAAATAATTTTTAAATCGTTATCGGCAATCATCACATTTGCTTGGCATACACGCAGCGCATTTGATAAATCGGCATCACGTTTTGACTGACGTTCAAGCTCTTTTTGAGGTGTGATGTCTGTAGCAAATTTGATAACTTTAGTCACATTACCATTGCTATCAATAATTGGGTTATAGGTTCCTTGGATCCACACTTGTTTGCCATTTTTACCGACACGCTTAAATTCATCAACAAAGAATTCACCGCTGCGTAATCGTTGCCAAAACTGTTGATACTCAGGGCTTTGCGACTCTTGTTCAGCAACAAACATAGAGTGGTGTTGCCCTTGGATCTCTTCGAGTCGGTAACCCATGGTGTTTAAGAAATTAGCATTGGCAGTGATGATCTGCCCCGACGGTTGAAACTCAATCATCGCTTGCGACTTTTTAAGTGCCGCAATAACTAAATCATTTTCCGACTCAACATTTTTAGGACTGCTAAACCATCCCATACCCTTCACCTTCTTGTTAATCTACCCAGTTAAATGTCCATTGTTTTTTGTAGGTCAAGTAATGCGACCATTTTCTCACCCACATTGACTAAACCCGCAACAAATTGCGCGTTGTCTGAGTCAGACAAATGTGGCACTGCCTTCGCTTCATGCTCAGCAATGCTATAGACATCCGAGACGGCATCAACGGCGATGCCCATAATTTTACATGTATTTTCAAGCTGTACTTTTAGAACAATTACAACGGTTAACGGCCCGTATTCGATGGCTGAAATACCAAAACGAAGCCTTAAATCAATAATCGGCACTATGGTGCCACGCAGGTTGATAACCCCTTTGACGAAATCCGGTGAATTAGGGATCACCGTAATTTCTTCCCAACTGCGAATTTCTTGCACCGTTAAAATATCAACACCATACTCTTCTTCAGCCATGAAAAAGGTTAAAAACTGTTTTACATCTTGATCTTGTTCAAGGTTTAGCTTGTTATGCAGGTCGTCGTGCTGTGCAATCATGACGCCTCCAAATTCGCTTTTGATTCAATAATCAATTCTTGGCTCCCAGGCTTTCTAAGCCCAGATAATTTAATCAAACCACTAATATCAACAATCAAAGAAACACGACCATCCCCTAGAATTGTCGCCCCTGAGACACCATCAACTTTTTGATAATTGGCCTCTAAGCTTTTGATCACCACTTGCTGTTGCGACAATAAGTCATCAACCAATAAACCTACTTTTTGGTTGTCACTCTCAACGACAACCAACAAGGTTTTATCAAGCGTTTCAATCGCTCCTTTATGATTGAAAATGTTATAAAGCCTTAAGATTGGAATATATTCGTCACGTAAGCGCAGCACATCTAAGTCTTTGCCTACCCGACTCACTTTACTAATATCGATTTGCAATGACTCAATAATCGAAATCAGTGGGATAATATAAGTATGTTCAGCAATCCGGACTAACTGCCCATCTAAAATAGCCAGCGTTAGCGGTAGGCGAATTGTAAATGTCGACCCCACGCCAGGCGCAGATGCCACTTCAACAGAGCCGCTTAGCGCTTCAATATTTCGCCTAACTACATCCATACCCACGCCACGACCCGATAAGTCGCTGACTTGATCGGCTGTAGAAAATCCTGGTAAGAAAATAAGTTCGTTGATTTCGTTATCAGACAAATCGTCTGTTTCTGAAATTAGGCCGTTTTTAATCGCCTTTTCACGAATTTTAGTGGTATTGAGACCTTGGCCATCGTCCATAATTTCGATAACGATATTGCCACCTTGATGAAACGCATTGAGCGTTACTGTGCCTACAGGGTTTTTGCCTGCAGCGACACGTTTATCAACGGTTTCTAAGCCATGATCTAGGGAGTTTCTCACTAGATGCACCATAGGATCAGAAAGCTTCTCCATCACCGTTTTATCTAGTTCGGTTTGCTCACCCAGTAATTTAAGCTCGACTTGTTTATCAAGCTTTTGCGAGATATCTCGCACTAAGCGAGGAAAGCGACTAAACACAAAGCTTATAGGCAACATGCGAATACGCATGACATTTTCTTGTAAGTCACGAGTATTATGTGCCAACTGAGCCAAGCCCTCTTGTAACGAGGCTATTGTTGTTTCTGTGATTTCTTGCTCACCCAGCTGGCTTAACATCGCTTGGGTAATAACTAATTCACCGACCATATTAATCAATGAATCAACTTTGTCGATACCAACCCTAATTGAGGTTGATTCTGCATTGGCCGTGGTTGCTTTAACTGGCGCTGGCTTTTTAGAATCAGTAGCTGGTTTAACTTCTGCAGGCTCAGCCTCTTTTGCTGGCGCAGTTTCTTCAGCAACAGTTTCAGCTGCTGTAATCTCTTCATCACCAAACAAACCACCACATAGGGTGATGGTGATATCAGCGTCATCTTCAACCCATTCGAAAATTTCTTCTATGCAGCTTTGCTCTTTGTCTGTGGTTAAGAAAAAGCGCCACGACAAGAAACAGTCTTCAGGGGCAAGGTTAGTGATATCAGGCACATCATCTTGAAAGGCTTGTGTTTCAAGCTCACCTAGCTCAGCCAACTCACTGATCATATACAGTGGTTCATTACCGGTTTTAAATAAATGATGATGTGGTTTGAAATCGATTTGATAGGTATTAAAGCTGCTTTCGCTAACAGCTTCTTGCGCTTGCTCAGTCTCTTTACTTGCAGCACGCATACCAAGAATTTCTTCAAACTTAATACGCAATTCATCAGCTTCAGTTAAGTCTGGCTGCTGCTCAGCTTGTAGAGTTCTGAGTAAAGCCCGTAAACAGTCAACTGATTTTAAAAGTAAATTTACATGCTCAGCAGTAAGATCCCGTGAACCTTCACGGATTTGATCTAACAGGGTTTCGAGAACATGAGTAAAGTCTGCAACAGCACTAAAACCAAAGGTACCGCTGCCTCCTTTTATTGAATGCGCAGCGCGAAAAATTGTATTTATGGTCTCTAAGTCTTCTTCGCCAGGCACTAAGTTTAATAACTCAGCCTCCATAGCGTCGAGCCCTTCGAAGCTTTCTTCGAAGAATACTTCAAAAAATTGGCTTAGATCTATACTCATGCCCCGCTCCTATTATTAGCGAATCACTTTTTTCAATACCGCTAACAATTGCTCAGGATTAAATGGCTTAACAATCCAACCAGTTGCACCAGCAGCTTTACCTTCAGACTTTTTATCAAGACCCGACTCTGTGGTCAGCATCAGTAAAGGTGTGAACTTGTAATTAGGTAAGCTACGTAATTCACGGATAAGGGTAATACCATCCATTACCGGCATATTCACATCAGAAATAACAGCATCAAAGCCTTGTTGTTTTGCGATATTTAAAGCTTCGCTGCCGTCTTTCGCTTCTGTAACATCAAAGCCAGCTTTTTTAAGCGTAAAACCAACCATTTGGCGCATAGATGCAGAATCGTCTACTGCTAAAATTCTTTTCATAAAAACCTCTTAATTGGCATTCTCAAGCACAAGATAATGGCTTAAGCCCAAACTATTAATTGCCTGTTGCAACGGCTTACTCTCGCCAACCCAAATAATTTTGTGTTGCACCGAAAGCAAATGCTTCTGTAATGCACATAAAAGCTGAATTGATGCTGTGTCAGCACGGGTCACCTCACTGATATCCAGACAGATATCATCATTTGCTGACAACTCTTGTAGCAAATCTTGATGGAGTGTTTCGACCTGACTAATAGCTAATTCTGTAGGGAGCTTTAACATTACTTATACCTTCCCTGCTTTAAACAATTCATAACAAAAGCTTAGACTGACTAAATAAAAATGCCATAATTTGAATCAAAAAATAGTAAAATTTTTTAGTAGCTTAGACATTTATGTCAAAAAAGGAAGCTTTTCTTTTGCTGAAAATGACTCCCTTAACCAAGAAAATTTACTTTGCGTAATAATCTGCTATTTTTTTGAACTCTTCAGTCAAAGTTGTGGCGTTTATTAATGGCACACTGCCTTGTTTAAATTCAGGCTTAAAAATCGCACGTACCGAGCCATCACCATCAACCATCACTACTGACGCGCTATGATCAACGGCATATTCTTGCTCATCACTATCATTAATTGCGTAAATTAAGCCAAGCTCTCTGACAAATGGAAAAAGCTGTTTGTGTGGGCCTGATACTGCAAGAAAATCAGGATTAAAGTAATCAATGTAGGCTTTGCGTTTTTCGGTTTTATCACGCTTTGGGTCAACGGCCACAAACCATACCTGCACTTTGTAATCTTGGCTTAACTGCTTTTGTACTGCGGTTAGTTTCGCCAATGTCATTGGACATATATCAGGGCAACTGGTGTAGCCTAAAAAGACCAAATTCCAATGCCCCATAAACTGACTGTTATCAGCGGGCGCACCATGTTGATCGGTTAATAAAAACGGACTAATCGGCTTTGCTTGCTCATAAACCAGTGCTTCTACTTCAGGAGCGGTGTTGTTTTTACCACAACCGGTTACAAACAATACCGCACTGAAACATAAAAAAGCGACGATTCGCGTCATAAAACTAACCATTTATCAATGAATAAGGCGATAAAGAGTAGCATTAAATGCACGATTGAAAAACGAAATAAGTCCATTGCTGTATCATCTTTTGGGGCAATTTTTAGTTTTAACGCTTTATAAATGAATATCGCGTTTAAAACGCTTGCACCTAATAAGTAAATTAGCCCTGACATGCCAATTAAATAAGGCAACACACATACCAAAGCAAGCAAAATGCTGTAGCCAATAACGCAGGTTTTACAAAATTCGATACCGTGAGTAACAGGCAACATAGGAATTTTTGCCCGCTCATAATCGCTTTTACGTGCAATCGCTAATGCCCAAAAATGTGGTGGGGTCCAAGTAAATATAATCATCACTAACAGCCAAGGAGCCGCAGCCATATGGCCTGTTTCAGACACCCACCCTAACAGCGGTGGCATAGCACCAGCCAAACCACCAATAACAATATTTTGCGGTGTAGCACGCTTTAAAAATGAGGTGTAAATAAAGGCATAGCCGACAAGCGCAAACAAAGTAAGAATCGCTGTGAGTGTATTCGCCCATACCATAAGCATAACAAAACCTAGCACACCAATAGTCGCAGCAAAGCTCAAAGCATGTTGTTTACTGAGCCGACCTTTTGCCACAGGACGATGACGTGTACGTGCCATTTTGCTGTCGATTTCACTATCAACAACATGATTGATCACGGCAGCAGCAGCAGACAGCAAGCCAATGCCTAGCAAACTTGCAAGCTGCACAAAGACCCCTCGCCCAACATCGGGAGCCAATGCCAAGCCAACCCACGCTGTTAGTACAAGCATGGCAACTACTTTAAACTTACTGATAGCTAAGTAATCTTTAAGTAACTCTGAACTTTGAATAAATAATGATTTTTCTGAGCTTAGTAATAATGCCATCACAGCCTCCTAGGTTCTTATTTTTAAGTGGAAGCATAGTCTTACCATGCTAAGCAATAACAATGCGGCCATTAGATTGTGCGCAAGCGCAACACTTAACGGAAAGTGCCAATGCACAACAGCTAGGCCTAAACAGATTTGGCACAACAAAGCGATTAACACAGTGACTGTGCAGTGCTTAATTTTTCGTGAGTAACAGCGTGAATATATGCGCCACATGATAATCGCTAACACCACACAAGTAACCAGCGCCCAAATACGATGCAGTAAGTGAATAGACATACGCGCTTGCTGCGATAACACGCCATATTCATAGGTACTGTGCTCGAGCGGCAATTGAAAAACGCTCTTCAAAGAAAACGGTTGTCCGTAGCTACACAGCGGTAAGCCATTACAGTGTGGAGCGGCGTAATTAGCTGCAAGCCAGCCACCCAATGCAATTTGCAGTATTAGCACCACCAAGCCCACCAGCGCTAATCGGTAATATGGCTTTGCGCCACTATCACTGCTAGCTACAGGTTCGGTTTTTAAACGTAGATACAATAAAAACAGCAACGACAAAATGCTAAAACCGCCAAGCAAGTGCCCCATAACAACCAAGGGCTGTAGGTTCATAGTGACAGTCCACATACCTAATACGGCCTGGAATATCACCAGCAATAATAGTGCTAATGGCAGTTTAACCGGCGTATTAGGATATTGGCGTTTTAAAAATGCAAAAACAAACAACGCTAAAATTAATAGGCCAAGGGCACCGGCAAAATAGCGATGGATCATTTCTTTCCAAGCTTTTGCTGCTTCAAACATCATATCAGGGTAGTTGTTTTCAACATGTAACAGAGCCGTTTCATGTTTTGGGACAGTTAAAAATCCATAGCAACCTGGCCAGTCAGGGCAACCAAGCCCAGCATCACTCAGCCGTGTATAAGCACCAAGCCCAACAACTAAGATAGAGAAGAAAACCGTAATTAAGACTAAATATTTATAATTTTTATACATCTTTATCCCCTTAATGAGGTTTAACTTGAACGCGCATAGTTAAGTAGTTTCTTTAAGTCTTTAAGTAAGCCTTTTTGAATAAGTCTGTTTTGTTCTGGCTCAGCCGTGTAGGGGTAATGCAAAACCACTAAGCCCATGTGATCAACCAAATATAAGTCTCCCGCTTTGAGCGCAGGACTTACTGCTAATTGACGCCAATTTGCCGATACCTGCTGTTGATTTGTCAGTACCGCCACATCCACTTTTTGCTGATTTTTACCTAAAGCGACATATAGGTTATCTAGACTGGCTAATTGGTTTGCACAAACTTCACTGCACTCTTTTGGATAATTAAGCGCAATAGTCCACTGTTTAGGATCGCCTTGTTGCCAATCAGCTAATTTAACTTCTTCGCTTAAAAGCTCACCATGATTACTCGAACCACTCGGTAACCACTCAAGCTTTAATGCTGCATAAGCAAGTACCAGCGGCACAAAACAGCATAAAACGAATAAACTAAGCGGGTTTATTTTCATAACCTCTCCTTCTCATCGCAAAATAAGCAATAACCACACACGCTAAGCCGATTAATAACCATTGCACGGCATAGGCGTAATGTTTATCTGGCCCCATCACGACACTCTGGTAATGCGGGGTTGCAATACCATCTGCCTCATTGCGATAACCAATAAAGTCTTGTAAGGGCTTTGCTAATTGAGCACTAAAGATTGCTAAATCGATGCCTTGAATACGTTTAGGCCAACCTTGCTCTGCACCAATCTCATCGGCAAGAGTGAAGCCTTGTAAGTTGCCTTGTTTCAATTGCACTGTAGCCGTAAACCTTGTTGATTCTGGCCACACAACGGTTGGCAACTGGCTGCGGTTTGTTGGAGCTTTTAGCCAACCAAAGTTAACGATTAAAGGCGCGGTTTCACCTGCAATTGTCATCGCTACCAGTAAGTCATAACCCACTTGCCCTTGGTAAATTTGATTATCAAGTAGCCAGTACTGTTGTTTATTTACCTCGCCAGAAACCTTGACTTGCAAGCCCGTTTTATTCAGCTCTCTAGGTAAATTTTGCAGCTCTTGCCAGCTTATAACCCCTTGCTCTTTCGAAACGGCCAACTGGCTTAGTTGCTGCTGTTTTTGTTCGCCTCGCTGGTATTGCCAAACGCTTAGTCGTAAACAAATAAGCACTGCAAGTATCACAACGCAAATTGCGATAATTGAGCTAAGCTTTTGTTTACGCCATAAAATTAACTGCATTTGGAATACCTAATATGATTAAAATCATTATTGTTTTGTTATTACTTTATATTCTGTTCAACCTATTTAGAGCGCTGTTTGTGATGATGTCAGCAAAAGAGCACTCGAAACCCATGTCGCATTACTTAGGTCGTCGAGTGCTGTTTTCAGGTATTGTGCTGGTGCTCATCATTGCCGCAATGAAATTAGGCTTTATTCACACCAACCCGTCGCCGCTTCACAAAGCTACAGCACGTACACAAATACAAATAAACACAACCACACCACATCAACAAAGTGCCAATACCAAGCAGCCGCTTGAAAGGCAAAGTGCTTTTCACTCGTGAAGTGGCCTTTAAAAATTCTAAGTAGCACCACAAATAAAATAATGGTGCCTAGTGTCACGTGCATACCGTGAAAGCCCGTTAACAAGAAAAAGGTATTCCCATAAACGCCCGCATCTAAGGTCAAACCTAAATCTTGGTATGCATGCATATACTCGTAAACTTGTAAGCCAAGGAAAATCACACCTAACAGCACGGTTAAAGATAAAAATACCTTTAGAGCGCCGCGCTTATTGTTTTCTATCGCAACATGAGCAAAGTGAATTGTGACCGATGAGGTAAGCAGAATAAGCGTGTTGATCAATGGTAGACCTTGCCAGCCCATAGCCTGTGTGGTCTCGCCCGCTGGCGTAGTTAATAGCGGCCATACGGCTTCAAAGGTTGGCCAAAGTACTTCGTTGGTCATGGCATTATTACCAGCGCCACCGAGCCAAGGCACTGAAATCATTCGAGCGTAAAAAAGAGCGCCAAAAAATGCCATAAAGAACATAACCTCAGAGAATATAAACCAGCTCATACCTTGTCTGAATGAGCGGTCCATTTGTGCTGAGTAAAGCCCTTTATGAGATTCTTCAATAACGTTTCTAAACCAGCTAAAAACCATATAAATTAATATGGCAATGCCTAGATACAAGACATACTGACCACTACTGCCTTCACCACTTACTTGCATCACAGTTAAACCAGCACCGACAGCAATTAAAAACATCGCAATGGCGCCAACTATTGGCCAAGGACTCTCGGCTGGAACATAGTATTTTTCATAATTTTGATTCATTTTGTTTGCTCCCAATTAGCAATTAGCTTGGCGGCTTTTAATCGTTTTTAGCCACAACATGCCCGCTAATATCAAACACGGTATACGACAACGTCAGTTCCTCAACATCGTCGGGTAACTCAGTATCAACATAAAACAACAAGGTAAATTCCATTTCTTCACCGGCTTTCATTGGCTGCTGATCAAAGCAAAAACAGGCGATTTTGTGTAAGTACTTTGCCGCTTTCCCCGGTGATACCGATGGAATTGCTTGCATGACTTTGTCTTCATTACTGGTGTTCTTTGCTGAGAATTTAACTTCACGCATGGCACCAGGTTGTACCGCCACGCTGTATTGCTCAGACTGCACCTTAAATGGCGCGCCGCTTTGAGCGTGAGTGGTAAAGCTGACATCAACTTGGCGCTGTGTATTTATTGATTCACTCGCGCTCGCTTTTTCTAATGATGGCTTACCATTCAACCCTGTAACGTCGCAAAACACGTCGTAAAGCGGCACCATTGCAAAAGCAAATGCGAACATGAGCAAGCATGTAATCAGCAGTTTTTTTAGCAAAGGTGCATGGTTCATTACTTAATCTCCGGCGGTGTTTCAAAAGTGTGATAAGGCGCTGGAGAATCTACTTCCCACTCTAAACCTTCAGCTCCATCCCATACTTTGGCAGGCGCTTTTTCACCCCCTCTAGCACATTTAAATACCACTAACACAAACAACAGTTGCGATAAGCCAAATGCAAAACCACCAATACTGATAATGGCGTTAAAGTCAGCGAATTGCAGAGCATAGTCAGGAATACGACGCGGCATACCGGCAAGACCAACAAAGTGCATAGGGAAGAACAGCACGTTGACACTGATTAGCGATAACCAGAAATGCCATTTCGCTAGCGTTTCGTTGTACATGTTGCCGGTCCATTTCGGTAGCCAATAATAGGCTCCCGCCATAATTGAGAACACAGCCCCTGTCACAAGCACATAATGGAAGTGTGCCACCACAAAATAGGTATCGTGATACTGGAAATCTGCCGGTGTAATCGCAAGCATCAAGCCGGAGAAACCACCTAAGGTGAATAACACAATAAAGGCGATGGCAAACATCATCGGAATTTCGAAGCTAATCGAACCGCGCCACATGGTGGCCACCCAGTTAAACACTTTGACGCCCGTTGGCACCGAGATAAGCATAGTGGCGTACATGAAGAACAACTCACCAGCCACAGGCATCCCAGTGGTAAACATATGGTGTGCCCAAACGATAAAACTTAGCAGCGCAATTGATGAAGTTGCATACACCATAGACGCATAGCCAAATAATTTTTTACGCGAAAAGGTCGGCACAATAGTCGATATAATGCCAAAAGCCGGCAAAATCATGATGTACACTTCTGGGTGACCGAAGAACCAGAAAATATGCTGGAACATCACAGGGTCGCCCCCTCCCGCGGCATCAAAAAAGCTCGTTGCAAAGTATTTATCGGTCAACACCATAGTGACCGCCCCAGCTAGAACTGGCATAACAGCAATTAACAAAAATGCTGTGATTAACCATGTCCATACAAATAGCGGCAGCTTCATCCACGTCATACCCGGCGCTCTTAAGTTGACGATAGTCACGATAACGTTAATCGCCCCCATAATTGAGCTGATACCCATGATATGTACGGCAAACACAAAAAGTGCAGTGTTGTCGTTACTGTAAGTTGTTGATAGTGGTGCGTAGAAAGTCCAACCAAACGCAGGACCACCACCAGGCATAAGTAACGAAGCCAAGAGGATTAAAAATGCGAAAGGCAAAATCCAAAAGCTCCAGTTATTCATACGAGGTAAGGCCATATCTGGTGCGCCTATCATCATAGGTACCATCCAGTTTGCAAGCCCAGTGAATGCAGGCATAACGGCACCAAACACCATGATCAAACCATGTACGGTAGTCATTTGGTTAAAAAAGTGCGGATCAACTAACTGTAACCCAGGCTGAAACAGTTCAGCGCGGATCACCATTGCCATCGCTCCACCAATTAAAAACATGGTGAGTGAAAAAATCAGGTATAAACTCCCGATGTCTTTATGATTGGTGGTGTAAAGCCAACGCTTAAAACCTTTAGCAGGATGATGATGGTCGTGATGCGCATGCCCAGTTGCTTGCTCGTTAATAACGTTACTCATTAGTTCGCCTCCGCAGCTGCATCAATCGCGGCTTGAATTTGACTCGGTTGGATAACATCGCCGGTATCATTACCCCACGCGTTTCGCTTATAAGTAATAACCGCAGCAAGTTGCTTAATTGAAAGCTGTTTATCAAACGCTTGCATTGCTGTGCCAGGCTTACCGTGTAACACAATATCTATGTGATCTTTTACATCACCTAACACAATGGGGCTGCCTTTAAGTGCTGGAAACACGCCTGGTAAGCCCATACCAGTAGGTTGATGACATGCCGCACAACTTGCCATATACACTTGCTCACCTAAGACCATAAGCTCTTCTTTAGGTAATGTTTGATCAAGCAAAGCCGCATCTGCTGCAGCCGCATTGGCTTTTTCTTGCTTGGCATCTGCAAGCCAATTAGCAAACTCATCTTCAGGTAAGGCTTTCACCACAACAGGCATAAAGCCATGATCTTTACCGCATAACTCAGCACATTGACCACGGTACACACCTGGCTCGTTAATACGTGTCCACGCTTCATTGATAAATCCAGGATTTGCGTCCTTTTTAACCGCAAAATCAGGCACCCACCATGAATGAATTACATCGTCTGAGGTCATTAAAAAGCGAACTTTTTTATTGATAGGAAGTACTAGCGGTTTATCTACCTCGAGCAAATAATGCTCAGTTTTCTCTGCTTGGTTGTCTATTTGATCTTTGGGAGTAGATAGAATCGAGTAATAAGCAATGTCTTCACCCATGTACTCGTAATGCCACTTCCATTGTGAGCCGGTCACTTTAATGGTGATATCGGCTTTAGAGGCATCTTCCATGGCAATCAAAGTTTTTGTCGCTGGCACAGCCATGGCGATTAAGATGACAAATGGAATGGCAGTCCAAAGTATTTCAACTTTTGTACTTTCATGAAATTGGGCAGGCTTGGCCCCTTTGGATTTACGGTGGTGTATTAAAGCCCAAAACATCACCGCAAATACGATGATGCCGATTACACAGCAGATAATAAATATCGTCATGTGTAACTCATAAACATTATTACTTATATCGGTCACCCCTTTTCGCATATTGTATTGGCTATTTGCCAATGCAAGCTCAGGAAGTGCAAACAATATAAGCCACAAGGCGTAACGCAGTTTACCCATGTGACGGCTCCTTTAGATGCTATTGCAAGACGCAAAGCGAAAAGGCGGTACAACAATATGCCCATTCGTTTTTCTTATTGTTCAGAGCGACTACGTATCATTTTGACCCACTGATGATACCGACCCCCTGTCTAACACCTCGCACATTTTTGTGTCTTTTTATTAATTAGGTGTTAATACAGTGTATTAACCAATTAGTTAAAAAATGACCAATAAGCAAGTTTTAATGATAATAAATGTTTATTTTGGTGCAGAAATAACAACTATAATCAGCGCGTTATTTAATGTTCAGGAGTAAAAACGAAATATAAAAAGAGAGGAAAACTGCGCCATATAAGGCTTTAAATGAAGAGTAAGGATTCACAAATCCTATTTAAGTAGTAAAATTTCAGCGGCGCACCAAATTGAGTCAATTTAATGCACCAAATTGGGAACACTTACATCCAATCAGCGTTACGAATTACACCTACCGCTAATCCCTCGATGTTGAACGACTCGTGCTCTAGATCAACCTCGATAGGCGAAAACTCTTCGTTCTCAGCATGTAAAAGCACTTTGCGACCCGCTTTTTCTAGACGCTTAACTGTTACATCTTCATCGACTCGAGCTACAACTACTTGCCCGTTTTCAGCAACTTGTGTTCTGTGTACTGCAAGCAAGTCGCCATCCATAATACCAATGTCTTTCATACTCATGCCATTTACACGCAGTAAGAAATCGGCTGCAGGCTTAAATAATGAAGGATCAACTTGGCAGTGACTTTCAACATGCTCTTGCGCCAAAATAGGTTCACCGGCTGCAACACGGCCAATTAAAGGTAAGCCTAGTTGCTCTGGCTCATCTTCTTCAATTAACTGAATACCGCGACTCGCCCCTGGCTTCATTTTGATCATGCCTTTTTTTGCCAGTGCTTTTAGGTGTTCTTCAGCAGCGTTGGCACTTTTAAAACCCAATGTTTGAGCTATTTCAGCACGCGTAGGTGGCATGCCTGTATCTTTAATAAAGACTTTAATTAGTTCTAAAATTTGCGATTGGCGTTTAGTTAATGGGCGCATACAACTGGTTTTCCATACAGTACATTTAACTGTGAGTATATACAGTTATTTGAAAATCGCAAATTTAAATTATCCCCTTCATATTGCTACAAAACTAACATTGAACCACACCGAAAGATGCCATAAGGTATTATCTTTTATTAGCAGGCTAAGGAAACACAATGAGTATTTGGCATCACCCCATCACATTAGAGCAATGTAAAGAACTAGAACAAGGGATCACCGGGCAAGGCACTTTAATGAAAACAATGGGCATTGAGGTGACTGAAATTGGTGATGATTATTTAATGGCAACCATGCCTGCTATTCCTGAGCATCATAACCCTATGGGTATGGTTCATGGCGGAGCAAACGTTGTATTAGCAGAGACAGTAGCAAGCTATGCAGCCAATTTCGTGGTTGATTTCAGTAAGTTTTATGCTGTTGGCCAAGAAATTAATGCCAACCACATGAAAGCATCACGTAAAGGAACGTTAACAGCAACTGCGAGACCACTTCATTTAGGTAAGAGAACTTCTGTTTGGGATATTAAAATTACCAATGCCGCAGGAGAGCTTTGCTGCGTATCAAGAATGACCGCAGCTGTTATAGAACGCTAAATTCAGACTACTTTTCGACAGGATAAATAGTAATTTCAATCCCTGCGCCAATTGCTGAGATACGTAACAAGGTATCGGCATGCAGGGGTTGGTTAAAGCATTTAGGCGAATTACCTGACTCAAAGCCCATATCAAATGTACGCTTTGAGCACGATAACCACTGTTTTAATGCATTACGCGAGCAAGACTCAATAAGCTCGCAAAGCTGGTTAATGGCTTTATCTGGAGAGCTGATATCTGCGGTTGCTTCAATACGTGCTAGTTGGCGGTATTCATCTTGGTCATAATGTAAAACCATGGCGTTTTTCTTCAAATCAGCAACAAGCGCACTAATATCGTGCTTTGATTCAAGCTCCAGATCTACATTTAAAAATTGAATTTCCGACATACTCTCGTTTTTACCCTCTATTGATATCGACTGAAACTTTAACTCAGTTTTGTATATATACCAAATCTAGAATACAGTTAATGCGACATTATGCCGCATTGGCAATCTAGCTAAACAACCTAAAATAGCGCCCACATAACAATAATAACGGGGTAATAATGAATAAACGCCTGTTTAAGTATGCTCGTAAAGGGCATAAATGGCTTGGTTATTTACTTGCTTTACAGATCTTTTTTTGGCTTTTAGGTGGGCTTGTGATGAGCTCATTACCACTTGAAAAAGTGCATGGTAAGCATCTGGCTAATCGCAGTTTAAGTAGCCCATTTTTATTGTCGGACTCCCCTGCTTCAATTGATAAAATAACAGCGCAATTTGAGCAAATCGAAGGTATTAAATATAGCCATTTTTTGAATACCCCGATTATAGAAGTCACATCCTCTAGCGGTACGCTTACTTTTGATGGCAGAACAGGTGCTAAAATGCCTGCACCGAGTAAAGCGCAAATCATTGAAAATGCACAAGCCCATTTGCTTATTGACGCAAAAATAACGCAAGCGCAGTTATTAACAAAAGGGCCTAGAGAAGTCGGTCACAAAGCCAATGTTTGGCAAGTTAGCTTCGATGATTGGTTAACAACAACCTTATATTTAGATAGCCAAACCGGTAAAGTTATTACGGTGCGCAGCACCCTGTGGCGCATTTTCGACTTTTTCTGGATGCTACACATTATGGATTATGATGAGCGTGAGAACTTTAATAACCCACTACTCATCAGCTTCTCAGCCACCAGCGTACTGTTTTGTATTACAGGAATTCTTTTGTTACTGCAAAACGTTCGAATTAAACGTAAAAAGCCAGCTACACGTGTTGGTCAATCAAAATAGGATTGCCATCTGGGTCGGTGATAATAAAACTTGCGTCACCGGCCTTTTGTATTTCTAATCCTTGTTGCTGAAAATGTGCAGCTAATTGCTCAAAGGTTGCAAATTCATCCAAAGTTTCAGCATTTTGATCCCACCCAGGATTAAAGGTCAGCATGGTTTTATCAAACATACCTTGAAACAAACCTATCAAATGTTCACCGTTTTTCATTATTAGCCAATGCTGTTCTATCTCCCCAGCAAACTCTTTGAAACCTAGCTTTTCATAAAACTGCTTTGAAGCACGAATATCTTTTACATTTAGACTTACAGAAAAAGCACCTAATAACATGGTTGTAATTCCTTTAATAAAAACGGCCTAACAACTATAGCTGAGTTGAAAAACTTTTCCTTTTTAGAATAGTAGCTCTAAAATGGCGACTCCTGTAGTTCACTGATGTGATGGATATGCGTTTATTTCTATACTTAGCCCTTTGTTTTATTTTCACTTTTCCTATATCCGCTAAAGAATTTTCGAGCTTTTACAGTGCCAAAAAGCACTTAATTAAAAACATTCCAAGTAATAGTAAAAGCTTATATTGTGGTTGCGATATCAAGCGCCAAGGTAAAAAGCTTGTGCCAGACCCTAATGCGTGTGGTTATATCCCAAGAAACCCAGTCACCCGCTCAGGAAAAGAGAATGCTCGCGCAAAAAGAATAGAGTGGGAGCACATTGTGCCTGCCTGGGAGTTTGGCCACCAATTACAGTGCTGGCAGGATGGTGGTCGCAAAAACTGTAAAAAGGTCAGTGAAAAGTTTCGTCAAATGGAAGCTGATATTAATAACCTTGCACCTGCTATAGGCGAGATCAATGCAGACCGTTCAAACTTTCGCTACGGCATGGTGTCAACATCAAGCGCAAGTTACGGAGCATGCCCTGTAAAAATCGATTTTAAGCAACGCGTATTTGAGCCACCTATTTATGCAAGAAAGAAAATAGCCGCTACCTATTTTTATATGCAAAAAACCTATGGCTTAAAAATATCTGACAAACAACGCAAGCTGTTTGAATCGTGGCAAAAGATTGAAATAGCAGAAATTAGCAATCATAAGTCTTTATAACTAAAAAGCACATTCGTTTACATTTCAGACGCTATAACTTATTGCTTTCATAGCAGGTAATTGCTAGTTTTTAGTCAATTACTATCGCAAAGGAAGCTCTCATGTTTACCAACAATAAACTTGCTTTAGCCGTTTTTTTAGCGGCCTCAGGCGCGTCTCTATCTGGCTGTGGCGGCGGTGGCTCATCGAGTAATACCGATACTACCAATCCGCCACCAACAACTTCAGAACCCACTTGGACGGCTGGTGTTTTTGAGCCATCGAGCGAGTTTAAAGATCAATGCGCCGTACCACGTACTGGCAATGATCCATATAACAATAATCAACCTTACCCAGATACAGCAGGGTCTGAATTTACTGAGAAGATGTGGCTACGTTCATGGAGTGACGAAACCTACCTTTGGTACGATGAAATAGAAGACAACAATCCTGACAACTTCAGCTCTGTCGCCGCTTATTTTGATCAGTTAAAGACCTTCGAAACAACTGATTCTGGTGCTTCTAAAGACAACTTTCATTTCAGCAGACCGACAGAAGAATATTATCAAGAGGCTCAATCAGGTGTGGTTTCTGGCTATGGTATCAATTGGGCATTTATCAGTAATGTTCCACCACGAGAGTTGCGTGTTGCCTATTTAGAGGATGACTCACCGGCTGCAAATGCAGGGTTACAACGCGGTGATACCATTTTAATGGTCGACGACGTTAGTATTAACACTAATACCCAAGAAGGCATAGATATTTTAAATGAAGCGCTATTTGGACCGACGGCTGGCGACTCTCACAACTTTGTTGTACAAAGTAACGATGGCACCGAAAAGTCGTTTACTCTAGTTGCAGGAAATATAACCCAATCACCCGTTCAGAATGTGAATACCTTAACAACTGGCAACGGTACAAAAGTGGGTTATATGCAATTTAATAGCTTTATCAGTATTGCTCAGCCTAAGCTGATAAATGCGGTGAACAAGTTCAAAGCCGACAATATTGATGAATTGGTTATCGACTTTAGATATAACGGTGGTGGCTTATTAGCGCTTTCATCGCAACTTGCCTATATGGTTGCTGGCCCGGCGAATACCGATGATTTCGATTATTATCAAACGATTCAAAACGATAAACAGCCGCAAGAGGACCCATATCCGTTTATTGATGTTGAAGTCGATTACTCTACCTTCAGATCAACGGGTAATACTTTACCCGACCTAAACCTCTCAAAAGTGTATGTGTTAAGTACAGATAACACCTGCTCCGCTTCAGAGGCGTTCATTAATGGTTTAAAAGGTATCGATGCTGAGGTGATCCTAATTGGTGGCACTACCTGCGGCAAACCCTACGGCTTTACCCCAACGCATAACTGTGCGACCACTTACTATACAATTCAATTTTCGGGCGCAAATGACAAAGGTTTTGGTGAATACTCAGACGGTTTAAAGCCAACTCCCTCACCTCAGTTTGATGCAGATGTAAGAGGATGTGAAGTTGCAGATGACTTTGACAACAAACTAGGTGATAGTCAGGAAAACTTATTAGCAACCGCGCTTTATCACATTGATAATAATACCTGCCCAATTGTGGTTGAGTCATCAAGTGCTAAGCAATCTAGCTTTACATCGCAAGCAACTCAAGAGGCTGGGCTACCACTTAAGATCAAGCAACCGCTTTACAAAGACAACATGGATTTAACCCGTCCACTACCAGCTAAGGAAGGTGATAATGAATAAAGCATTGTTATTAACCTGCACCTTACTGGCAAGTATCGCAGGCTGTAAAAGTACTCAAGCAGAGCAACCGCAAGATGCTACGCTTGTTCGGGTAAACCCGGGAGTGATTACTGATATACAGCAGGCTATTCAGTCTGCTAAGGGCGGTGCACTGGTCACCTTAGCCGATGATGTGTTTACTAAAAGCGCAGAGTTACTGATTGACCACGGCACCAACAAAGGGCCTGATGGCCTGCCAATTATGGGTGCCCATTCAATTCCTTCTGAGAAGTTTGTGTTGCAAAAAGCAGGCGAGCAATGCCTGCTTTACTACCCCAAAAAAGAGCTCCGTATTCCACTTCCTAATGTAGAGTGCGAAGTTAACTAACAAAAAGGCGCAGCTTAAGCTGCGCCTTTTACATCATAGGCTTTGGTGAGGACCAAACACCTCATAATGAATGCGTTCACTTGCAACCCCAATACCTAGTAGTTGCTCTTTTATCATTGCCATAAATGCGATTGGGCCACACAGGTAAAAGTCACCTTTGCTTATTGGTAAGCTGTCAGCGATGTGGTTTACATCCATTAAGCCCGCAAAATTCCCCCCCTTGCCATCTTTAAACCAGGTAACACAATGTAATGAAGCGTGCGCTTGCTGTTGCTTAAATAAGTACTCTTTAAAGGCAAACTGCGTCTCACTGTCGCAAGCATGCAGGTAATGAATTGGCTGATTATGTTGATTACTTAATAGTGTTTCTAGCATCGCCATCATCGGGGTTTGACCAACTCCCGCTGAAATCAACACGACAGGCGAGTCGATTTCGCGAAGCACAAAGTCGCCTGCAGGTGGGTAAATTTCTACCTCATCCCCCTCAGTTAAGCTGTGTAGATAGTTAGATACCAAGCCTTCTTTTTTAACGCTAATACGGTAATTGCGGCCATTACTTTGCTGCGATAAAGAGTATTGCCTAACTTGCGTTAAATCACTGTTTGCAGGCGTTACTTTAATCCCTAAATATTGGCCCGGTAAATACGCCACAACAGGCTTTGCATCGGCAGGCGTTAATGTGAAACTACAAATTTGCGATGACTCCATACGTTTTTCTGTAATAGTGACAGTACGGGTACCAAACCAGCCTCCCGGTGCCTTTTTGGTTTTTTGATATAACGACATCTCCTCGTTAATACATACATCTGCTAATAATGAATAGGCTTCACGCCATGCATACTCGACCTCAGGGGTAAATTGTTCAGGCAATAACTCTTTTAAAGTCGCAATTAAGTGTCCACCTACAATAGGATAATGCTCTGGCAAAATATGGTAACTGGTGTGTTTATGATTAATGCGCGCAAGCGCACCTTTTAACACTGCCAAGTTATCAATATTTGCCGCGTAGGCAGCTAAGGCATTAAATAGCGCAAATTGCTGAGAGCCCGATTGCTGGTGTGTCATATTAAAAATATTTTTAAGCTCTGGGTTGTAGCTAAACATACGATCATAAAAATACTCAGTCACTTGAGGGCCTGCTTGTGCAAGTAAAGGCAAAGTACTTTTAACAATCTGGATCGTTTTTTCAGATAACATAGTTTTTCCTATTGGAGAGATTAACCGCGGCGACCATCAACACGACGATTCACTAAGATGGGCGCACAATGAAATAAAAATAAGCTAAAGCCAGCAACCCACAGCAACGCACTTAACTGCCATGCAAGGTGATGACCTAAGTAAACGGGAAGTAACGAGCGTACAATGGCAGCTAACGCAATGAGTACAAATGCCAAACTAATGTATGCAGGGGCTTGTAATGCGCGCCCTGTGTGACCGTGAGAGACACGTACCATCATGGCGATGATCATCACACCGATGGTGCCAACAGTGATCAAATGAAGCGCATCTTTGAATAAGATAATAGAGCTGAAATAACTGAGCGCGATAAGTATTAAACCAACCGATAAAGCCCAATAAGCTACGTGTAATGACCATAGCAAAGACACTTTTAAAATCCCTTTATGCCACCACAAAACACACCGAGCCCCATGTAAACAGGCAAGCCAAGCAAAGATCCAGCCGGTACTCATTGCGCTAAAAAATAGCTGACTCATAAAAAACCACGCAATGGCGAAAAATGAGCTAACAACGACTAATTTATCAAGTTTGGGGGTGCTAACTTGTTCACTTAAATTAAGACCGCGTGCGGTAAAAAATGGCACAACTCGCCCAGCGACAACACCAACTAGCAGTGTCATGATAAGTACAGCGGTATCAACAACCCCCAGTGCCAGCGACATTTTATTAAGTACAACTAAGCTCAAAAAAATCACATTGAGTGCACAGAGCAAAGATGCGATGACAACAAATAAGTAGTTATGGCTGCTTTTCGCCTGTATCAGCATGTCAGCTAAAATAATAATTCCAGCTAGCCACCAAACGAGTTGTAATGCACTAACGATATATAGGTTAAGCTGCTCGAACCCTGCAATATCAATAAAAAAACTAAGCCGTGCAGCAAGCCAAATCATGCTCAGCAAACAAAGCTTAATACCACTTACACTCGGCACACCTGTCCAAGTTTGTGCGGCGGTGAGCAAAAATCCCATAGCAACCACGCCTGCAAAACCAAACAGCATTTCATGAGCATGCCAAAGCGTTGCGGGCATTGTTAGGTGCCACTGTGCATAGCCCGCTAAGATTAAAAACCAGTAACTCATAGCAAATACAGCTAAGGCACCTGCCGCCAAGAAAAAAGGCCGAAATGCTAATGCCCATAGCGGCCACTGGCTGAGTTGATAAAATTTGATCTTAGTTGGCATAGGTTCAGTTAAATTAATGACTTTCATTCGTGCTCTCAGCGTTTAATTTCACCTGCTATTGCACAGTTCGAGCCAGAAATAAAAACCATTAAATATCAATGCATTAATTTTAAACACTTGATAAAAAAGTCAAAATGACACACCATTAAAAACATCAATAAAACACATTCAGGTCAAATTGACATGACGTTCAAAAAATCCCTTCTTGATGTTGCACTTGCACTTACCAAAGCAAGCAGTGTTGATCATAATTTCAGTTATTTATTGAGTTGCATTAATGATTGGCTTGAATGTGATGCAGTGGCCTTATTATTGAAACAAGGTGATGTATTAAAGCCCGTAGCCCTTCATGGATTGTCGGACGATACGTTAGGAAGACGCTTTAAAATAGCGGAGCATCCGCGTTTATTTGAAATATGCCGTGGCAGTGAGCCGCTAAAATTTGCCAAAGATTGTGGCCTACCCGACCCCTACGATGGTTTATTACAAAGCCAGCATGGCGACTTTCCTGTTCATGCCTGCATGGGTGTGCCGCTGCAGAGCAGCAAAAACAACAACGAACTATTGGGTGTTTTAACCTTTGATAGTTTAGATGAACATGCCTTTGACTCTTTATCAATGAACGAGCTCAATCAACTAAAACAGCTAGCAGCAGGTTATGTTGAGCAAGCCTTAACCTTGCAGCACTTTAGGCAACATGCACAGCACAGCCATCAAGTTGCGCAGCAGCTTAACCTTGAGGCACTAACACGAGAAGGTGTCGAAATTATTGGTAATAGCCAAGCAATACTGACCCTTAAAAATGATATTCAACTGGTGGCTGCCTCAGAATTTAGCGTATTGATACAAGGCGATACAGGCGTCGGTAAAGAACTCGTTGCCCGCAATATCCATTTAAACTCAAAACGCCGCGACATGCCGTTGATCCACTTAAACTGCGCATCGTTACCAGAGAACTTAGCCGAAAGTGAATTTTTTGGTCACAGTAAAGGCGCATTTACTGGCGCACATACTGCGCGCCAGGGTAAGTTTCAACTCGCCGATGGTGGTACCCTGTTTTTAGATGAAATCGGCGAGCTTCCGCTTGCTATGCAAAGTAAGCTATTGCGGGTATTACAAAGTGGTGAAGTACAAACGGTGGGGGAAGATCAAAGCCGTTATGTTGATGTCAGAGTGATTGCAGCAACCAACCGCGATTTAAAACAAGAAGTCGCTGCGGGGCGCTTTCGTGCAGACCTTTATCACCGCTTAAGCGTTTACCCATTGCATGTTGCACCACTAAAAGAGCGCGATAACGATGTTATTTTATTGGCAGGCTTTTTTATTGAGCAAACATCTAAAAAACTAGGGATTAAACAACTTAAGCTAAGTAGCGATACACAATTACTGCTGCGCCAATATGATTGGCCAGGCAATGTGAGAGAGCTTGAACATGTGATCAGCCGCGCAGCACTCAAAGCCAAGCAGCAACAATGGCAACAAAGCATTGTCACTATTGAGCCTGAGCATTGTGATATTGCTAAAACAGCGGTTGCAACACCAAGCCCAATTGCTGTTAACGAACAAAAAGCTACTCGCTTATCGCTGAAAGAGGCAACTGACGCTTTTAGTTATCAATTGATTATGCAACAACTTGAACTACATAACCTAAACTGGGCTGCCACAGCACGTAGCTTAAGTGTTGATAGAGCTAACCTTGTGCGCCTAGCCAAACGGCTAGGCATTAGCGTTAAAAAGTCTGTTTAAGCTTTTAAATCTTTAAAGTAGGCTTTTAAAAGCTGACTAAATGCTTGTACTTTGGCTGTGCGATGCACCAAGTGATGCGTTACCAGCCAAAGATCCGTTGGCCAGTTTAGTTCTTTAGGAAGCACTGGCAGCAGTTCAGGGTATTGGCTTGCCACTTCATGCTGTAAACCACCAATTCCTAAGCCTCTCACAATCGCCCTTGTTGCTTCTGATGTTTCAGACACCCGTAACTTAATTTGCGAAGGTTCAATATGTTGATCTACCCATGCAAAATAAGGCACTTTACCGTTGTAGCCAGCCACCCCAGAAACAAAACTATGCTGTTGCAACTGCTCAATACTCTTTGGCATGCCATACTTTTCAATATAACTTTTAGAGGCATAAAACCCTGACGAAAGTTCAGCTAAATGCTGGGCAATATAGTCGCCTTCATCAGGCCGAGGACCCGCTCGCACAGCAATGTGCGCCTGACCGTGATCAAGGCGTAAACGGTTTTGATCAAGAATAACTTCGAGCTGCACTTGCGGGTGCAGACTTTGAAACTGTTCGCAGACATCACTAAGCACATCAATAAAACCACTAACCGTAGTTAATAATAAACTGCCTCGTAGTTGGCTATCAGCGGCAATAATATCGTTGTGAAGTTTTTCAAGTTCAGCGTTAATCGATTTTGCAGTCGCAAACAACTTAGCGCCTATTTCTGTCACTGTATAGCCACGGGCATGGCGGTGGAATAACCGCGCATCTAGGTTATCTTCTAAATTATTGATTCTTCTAAGCACTGTGCTGTGGTGAACACCTAACGATTCGGCAGCAGCGGTTAACGTGCCGAGCCTTGCCACCTCATAAGCGACTTTTACATCTTGCCAATCATCAAATTGAATCGCCATAACGGCTCCTTGTGTGCATATACGCACATAAGTTTTGCGTTTATTTGGCTTTTCTGCAAGCTGTTTTTTGCTACAGTGAGTATATCAACAGTGAACAGAACAACAGTGAAGCTTAAAAAAGGAAGCCATCATGACAGCACCAAAAATTATTGCCCTAGCAGGCAGCCTACGTAAAGACAGCTTTAATCAAAAACTGATTAATGAAGCTGCACGCTTCGCCCTCGAAAGTGGTGCTGAAGTAGAAGTGATTAAATTAAGTGATTTAGACTTACCTTTATTTGATGAAGATATTGAAGCACAAGGCACACCTGCTGGCGCACAATTATTAAAAGATAAGCTTCGCGCTGCTGACGGCATTTTATTAGCAAGCCCAGAATATAACGGCTCAATTACAGCGCCACTTAAAAACGCAATCGATTGGGCATCTCGTACAGAGCAAGGCGCAGTACCTGCATTTCGTAATAAAGTAACTGCACTTTATGCATCTTCACCGGGTGGTTTAGGTGGCTTACGTGGTTTAAATCACGTGCGTGATATTTTATCGGGTATTGGTAGTTTAGTACTTGCAGATCAACTTGCAGTGCCTGCTATCCACACTAAATTAGATGAGCAAGGCCGCATCAGCGATGCTGATACAGCCGAGCAAGTTGCCAGCCTTGCCCAGCAACTTGTGAGCGTAGCGAGCAAATTAAATAAATAATTGCTAGCCTAGTTTTATCGCTACTAACTTAGCTTTGTCGCTGCTAGCTTAGCAGCGATAAAGTCTTCATGAGTTACATACAGTAAGCTTGCGACGCGGCGAATAACCATTTCTTCATGCTTATCTAAATTGCCATCTGCGTAGGCTAAACGCCACAACAGCTCGATGATTTCAATACGCTGCTCGGCACTGCACTGGGCATTAACTTGTTTTGAGAACTGAAAATAATCTATTGCATCATCTAAGCTTTGCGATGCACTTGCAACTAACTCTTGAACCTCTTCCTCGTTGAGCGAGAAATACTTCTTTAAGGTCTCATTCAGGGTCTGTTGCTCATCATCTTGTAACTCATTATCTGCACGCATAACCTCAATTAATAACGCAGCAACGGCGGTTTTTAGGTCATGCTCAGCAATGTTAGATTGGGTATCATTCAGCGCTGAAAACAGCTGTTTAATTTTATTGAGCATCACATTTTCCCTTTTTGGGTGTTAGACTACATGTAAGACGTAACGTTACCTTAGTTTGACTATGGATGCTAATTCAGGTTCAACATCTCGATGAAACAAGGTATTAATCACATGGAGTTAAGTGTTTATGAGTGAAGTGAGAAGTACACTAGCACTATTAATCAGCGCCGTTTTAATGTTAGCGGGGTGCAGTAATGCGCAGGCAGCAAAAGGCGAAACCGAAAAGCTCTATGACTTCGACGAAAAAGTCCACTACTACCAAACTAAATTGGCCGATGGCCGCTACCACCTCGAAATTCAGTCTGACGACTACAAGCACTTTCGCAATCAAAGCGTATTCTTGCTGCGCCATGCAAGTCGCTTATGTAGAGACAAACCATTTATGCTAAGAGTGACTGATGGGGTGCAGGAGTATGAACGTTTTCCAACTAAACCACGCGCCTATCAGCCACCTTTAACGGTTGTTTTACAGTGTGAAGACGAAGCTAAATAGTACTAGTCTTCATATCCCCACGGCGCGCTTGGCGGCGTGATAGGTTTAGTTAAGTCAAAATCAACACGAAATTCACGCCCTTCACGCACTAAGCGATACGTAAATTGCTTAGGATAAATATACATTTGCCACGTGTTACCCATTGATTGGGGAATACCTTGGCTCACAAACAACTCTTTTGAATACTGATCAGCCGGGAACGACTGCGCGTTAGCAAAACCCGCATCAAGAGTATGGCCACCATACATGGTTGATTTATCATCGCTGCCATCTTTATGACGATGGTCATGCTTTAAACTCAAACCACTGCCCGTTTTTGTGATGATCCAAGTACGAGATGCATCATCACCTACATGAAATGGCACTTGTAACTCACGCTCGTTACAACGACGTACATGCATTACTAACTTTTTGCCCGCAAACGAGCTCGGGCCAGCAGCGTTATCAACGCTCACTTTACCTTCGTAAGCTTTACCGCAATGGGCAGCAATATTATCAAAAAAGCCATCATGGCTTGGAATTGACACTAATGGTGCCGGTCGTGCAGCCGCTACTGATGATGCTGCCACGAGCATCGATGCCACTAAATATTTCATGGTGTGTTCCCTAAATAAAATTTCAGTCTAGGCTAATGGTTTAAAGGCCATAAAGAAAACAATTACGATAAATAACAAAAAAACGCGGCCTTGGCCGCGTTTAGGTTCACATGGAAAAACCAGGTTATTGCCAAGGGCGTTCTACTGCTAGTTGCTGCTCAAAGGCATCAATTTGGCTGTTAAGTGTTTCAGTCACACCGATAAAGTCTAAGCCACTTAATAAACGCTCTTTAATATCATGGCGAATATCAAAGTGAATAGTGTCAAACTTATCGCTACGAAGCTGTTGGTTTTCTAAATCAACTTCAATGTGAATATCATCATGCTGTTCACTCAGCACAAATAATTGCTCAAGTGTTTCTGCTGGTAATGCGATAGCAAGCATTTGGTTATTGCCGCAGTTATTAAAGAAAATATCGGCAAAACTTTCCGCTAAGATAACTTCAAAACCATATTGCTTTAATGCCCATGGCGCATGCTCACGCGATGAACCACAACCAAAATTGTCGCGAGTTAAAAGAATTTGCGCACCTTGGTAACAAGGGCGGTTCAAAATAAACTCAGGGTTTGGCTCGCCGTTATCTAAATAACGCCAATCGTAAAAAAGCGCCGCATCAAAGCCATCACGGCTTGTCGACGTTAAAAACTGCTTTGGAATAATTTGGTCAGTATCAACATTGTTTTTATCTAACGGGGCCATTAAGCCACTAAAAAATACGCTCATTAGGCTTCTCCTCTGATATCAACAAAACGACCATGAATTGCCGCTGCTGCAGCCATTGCTGGGCTCACTAAGTGAGTGCGACCACCGCGACCTTGGCGTCCTTCAAAGTTACGATTAGAGGTCGACGCACAGCGTTTACCGGCTTCTAATCTATCGTCATTCATTGCTAAGCACATTGAACAACCTGGCTCACGCCATTCAAAGCCAGCTGCTTTGAAGATATCTGCAAGGCCTTCGTCTTCAGCTTGTTTTTTAACAAGGCCAGAACCTGGAACAATCAGTGCTTCAACACCCGCTGCAACCTGCTTACCTTCAACAATTTGCGCGGCAGCACGTAAATCTTCAATTCGGCTATTTGTACATGAGCCAATAAACACGGTATCAACAGTTGCTGAAGACAATTTATCGCCTGCTGTTAAGCCCATATATTTTAGTGCGCTACGGATTGCATCAGCTTTGATTAGATCTGGTTCTTGCTCAGGATCAGGAATGAATTCATCTACGCCAATCACTTGCTCAGGGCTGGTACCCCAAGTAATTTGCGGTTGAATATCAGCAGCCTCCAATTCAACAACATGATCAAACTCTGCGCCTTCATCTGTTTTTAGTGTTTGCCAATAGGCAACGGCACTATCAAAGTCAGCACCTTGTGGTGCAAATGGGCGACCTTTTAAATAATCATAAGTTGTTTGATCTGGTGCGATTAAACCCGCTTTTGCGCCCATTTCAATACTCATATTACAAAGCGTCATACGCGCTTCCATAGACAGCGCTTCGATTCCTTCGCCACAAAACTCAGCAACATAGCCTGTACCACCCGCAGTGCCTAATTTACCGATCACTGCCATGATTAAATCTTTGGCAGTAACAGTTGGGCGTAGGCGACCATTTATTTGAATTTTTAACGACTTGGCTTTTTTCTGCTGTAGCGTTTGAGTGGCTAGAACATGCTCAACTTCTGAAGTACCAATACCGTGCGCTAATGCGCCAAATGCACCATGGGTAGAGGTATGGCTGTCACCACACACAATGGTTGTGCCCGGTAAGGTAATGCCCTGCTCAGGCCCCATTACATGCACAATACCTTGATTTATTGAGTTTAAATCATAAAGTTGAATACCAAACTCTTTACAGTTTGCATCCAGTGCCATTAATTGATTTTTCGACACTTCACTCGCAGCATCTAATGAACGGCTTTTTGTTGAAACGTTATGGTCCATGGTCGCAAAGGTTTTTTCTGGGCAACGTACTTTGCGGTTTTTCTCACGTAAACCCGCAAAGGCTTGCGGCGATGTAACTTCATGAACTAGGTGACGGTCGATATAAAGTAAATCGGTTTGATCATTTATGCTGGCGACTACATGAGCTTGCCAAATTTTATCGTATAAGGTTTGGGCCACTTGCTATTCCCTCATTTTAGTTACGCTGAGTGACGAGCTCAGCGCAAACAATTTTTAATTAAATACGTGCCACAATTGCCGCAGCAACATCACTGGTGGTGTACCCTGCATTTGGGTAGATATCTGGCGTACCGACACCGGCTTCAACCGCTTCTGCTACCGCTTTTTCAATCGTACGAGCCGCTTCATCTTGACCTAGTGAGTAACGCAGCATAAGCGCAGCACTTAAAATTTGTGCGATAGGGTTTGCCACCCCTTTACCCGCGATATCTGGTGCAGAGCCACCAGCTGGCTCATACAAACCAAAGCCAGACTGATTCAAACTCGCTGATGGTAATAAGCCCATAGAGCCTGTGATCATCGCGCATTCATCAGACAAAATATCGCCAAATAAGTTATCACAAAGTAATACATCAAACTGACTTGGCTGTTTAACTAACTGCATTGCCGCGTTATCAACATAAATGTAGTCAAGGCTTACCTCTGGGTAGTCTTTGCTCACTTCAGAGACCACTTCACGCCAAAGTACGCTGGTCGCTAACACATTCGCTTTATCAACCGAGGTAACATGATTACTACGCAGCTTAGCGGCTTCAAATGCAAAGCGTGCGATGCGCTCAATTTCTTTACGTGAATATGTTTGGGTATCGAAAGCGGCTTCTTGTTCCCCTTCGCCACTGCGGCCTTTTTCACCGAAATAAATACCGCCTGTTAGCTCGCGAACACATAAGATATCAAAGCCTTGTGCACTGATATCTGCACGAAGCGGTGACGCAGCGCTTAGTGCTGGTAGTAATTGTGCTGGGCGTAAATTACAGAACAAACCAAAATGCTTACGCAGTGGCAACAGTGAAGCTCGCTCTGGTTGCTCATTCGGTGGTAAGTTTTCCCACTTAGGGCCACCTACCGAGCCAAATAAAATCGCATCGGCATTTTCACAAGCGCTCAGTGTGCTTTGTGGTAGCGCCTGACCAAACTCATCAATAGCAGCACCACCAATCGCGTGGTGATGACGAGTCAAAGTAAAACCAAACTTTTCGCTTACAGCATCCAAGACGGTTTCTGCTGCTGCCATAACTTCTGGACCAATCCCGTCGCCTGCTAATACTGCGATACTGTAATTCGATTGACTCATCCTGCTTTCCTCTGTTGTTTTAAATCAGACACTTTTTGTGCACGATAAATTAAGTTATAAACGCGGATCATGGCGCGTACCGACGCTTCAACCACATCCGCTGCAATGCCCGCGCCGTGATAAGGGCGACCATCGTATTTAGCGATAATATTCACTTGTCCTAGCGAGCTGGCACCTTGGCCTGTTGCTTCTAGGTTATATTCAATCATTTCAACCGACATACCCGTTAAGCGCTCAATTGCTAAGAATGATGCTTCGACAGGGCCATTACCTGTTGCTGCCTCTTGCTTAGACTCACCATCAATTGTCATGCCGATTGTTGAGCTCGCCACCGATTGTGAGTTAGACGTAGAGTTAACAAACTCAAGTTGATACTTCTCGTCTTTATCTTTGATTTGATTAAAGTAAATCATCGCTTCTAAGTCGTAGTCATACACAGTGCCTTTTTGGTCTGCTAATGCTAAGAAGCTGGTGTATAAGCTATCCATATCGTAATCAGATTTTTGATAGCCTAACTCTTCTAAACGATGCTCAATAACATGGCGACCTGAACGCGAAGTCATGTTTAATTGGTTATTTGGTACACCAACACTTTCTGGCGACATAATTTCGTAAGTGTTTTGTGCTTTTAATACGCCGTCTTGGTGGATCCCTGAGCTGTGTGCAAAGGCGTTTTCACCAACAATTGCTTTGTTTGGTTGCACTGGCATATTACAAATCTTCGCGACTTGACGCGAAGCACGGTAAATTTCTTCACTGCGAATATCGGTATGCACTTTTAAGTGGTCTTCACGCATCTTCATGATCATCGCCACTTCTTCAAGCGAGCAGTTACCTGCACGCTCACCAATACCATTAATCGTACATTCGATTTGACGAGCACCGGCTTGTACCGCTGCGATTGAGTTAGCAACCGCTAAACCTAAATCGTTATGGCAATGCACGCTTAAACGCGCCTTGTCGATATTTGGCACATTGTTCATTAAGTGATGGATCATTGCAGCGTATTCGTCTGGCGTTACATAGCCTACGGTGTCAGGTAAGTTGATAGTTGATGCACCCGCATCAATGGCACTTTCAACGATACGGCATAAATCCCAATGCGGTGTACGACCTGCATCTTCACACGAAAACTCAACGTCATCCGTGTAGTTACGTGCAAGTTTAATCGACTTAACAGCCATTGCTGTTGCATCGTCTAAGCTCATACGTAATTTGTGTTCAAGGTGTAATGGGCTGGTTGCAATAAATGTATGAATACGGCCTTGCTCCGCCGGGCGAAGCGCTTCACCACATGCTTCAATATCTTTTGCTACAGCACGTGCTAAGCCACAAATAATCGGCCCTTTCACTTCAGTCGCAATTCGCTGTACAGAGCGAAAATCTGCCGGGCTAGATACCGGAAAACCCACTTCCATTACATCCACATTTAAGCGGCTAATGGTATGCGCAAGTTGAATTTTGTCGTCTTCGGTTAGGCTTGCTTTTAATGCTTGCTCACCATCACGTAACGTTGTGTCAAAAATCCAAACCTTATCTTTCATAAACTGTCCTCGTTCCCAATGACCCATTAGCGAGATAAAAAAAACCCCGCGGTTGCGGGGTTTTTTAATGTTCTACAAATGCAAATACACTAAGCCCCGCTCACTGATTTAAGCAGTAAGAGGTTTAGTTTTAATGTAATTGAATGTGTAATTTGCATCTTAATTTACTAAATGTGTGTTCAGTGGCTGTATTTTTAACATTCAAAAAACTTGCTTGCAAGCATAATTTTTCCACAAAAACGATTTTTAAATCGCCTTGATGAAATTAAAAATCCACAAAAATGCATTTTCAAGGTTAATTAACCCTCATTGAATGTATTGAACGTTTAAAGTTTCGGAAGGTAAAGCTTCTATTGCTTAGATTAACTTTTGCGATTGATTACTATCACGCACGTATAAAGTGGCACCGCGAGCAATATAACGTAATTGCCAGATCAAACGCTCAACCAGCTCTTCGCGTTGTGCCCCTTCAATATCGAGGGCTTCGGCACCGGCATTAAATACTAAAGTCACCATAGCTTCGGCTTGAATGTATGCATGAGTTGGGTCGCATGGTGTTTCGCTTTCAAGGTAATGCGCAAGCTCTAAAATGAAATGTTTAATTTCACGAGCAACCGCAGCACGAAATGCTTTTGAAGTTCCTGAGCGCTCACGCAATAACAATCTAAATTGGTTGCTCGAGTTATCGATAAACTCCATAAAGGTCACGATTGATGTCGTGATCACACTACCACCACTCTCAATACGGCGGCGCGCTTGGCGCATAAGCTGGCGAAGTGTTAAACCAGCTTCATCAACCATGGTCAAACCGAGCTCATTCATGTCTTTAAAGTGGCGGTAAAAAGAGGTGGGTGCAATCCCTGCTTCACGGGCAACTTCACGCAAGCTTAAATTAGAAAAACTATGATCGGCACTCAATTGATTGAATGCAGCCTCGATTAGTGCTTGTCGTGTTTTTTGTTTCTGTTGCGCTCTAACACCCGACATGGAAACTCCCAGCGTGAACTTTTAATGATTTTTCGGTTAATGAGACAGTCTAATACTTGACGCGGAGAGAATGAAACACTATTTTAGCGTACAACTGTACGCCGAGATTTATTCAGATGAAAAAACCACCGATTATTTGGACCAATGTGCTATTTTTTAGCCTTACATTTTTGGCCGCGATCACCCTTGTTCCTTGGTATGGCTTTAGCTACGGATACACCAGTACACAGTGGATAGCCTTTGTTGGCTGTATGTTCTACGCCGGACTTTCTATTACTGCAGGTTATCACCGTTTATGGGCACACAAAGCCTATGATGTGCACCCTGTTATTGAAGTGATTTTTGCCTTAGGTGGTGCTTTTGCTCTACAAAACAGTGCCTTGCACTGGAGTAGCGATCACCGTATTCACCATGGTCAAGTTGATGATCCAATCAAAGACCCTTACGCCGCCACTAATGGCTTTTGGTATAGCCACATCGGTTGGATGCTGCGCGATTATCAAGGCGAGCAATATGGTAACTACAGTAACTGCCGTGACTTACAAAAAAACAAAGTCGTTATGTGGCAACACCGTCACTATATGAAGTTAGTCGTCGCGACAAATTTTGGTATTCCTTTACTACTTGGTTTAATGCTTGGCGATGTATGGGGCATGTTATTACTGGTTGGTTTACTGCGCTTAGTATTGAGCCAGCACTTTACCTTTTTTATCAACTCGCTGGCACATATCTGGGGCTCACGCCCGTACACAGAAAAAAACACCGCCCGTGATAATGGTTTTTTAGCGCTATTCACATACGGTGAAGGCTATCATAACTTCCACCACATTTTTGCTAGCGACTATCGCAATGGCATTAAGTGGTATCACTATGATCCTACTAAGTGGATGATCCGCTCTTTAGCGGCAATCGGCCTTGCTTCAAAACTAAAGCGCACACCGATTGAGCGAATCGAAAAAGCCAAAGCAGAAACCTTGATGAATAAGACTCAAGGTCGCCTTGCAAAATTGCCTTTAGCGCAAGATAAGCTTACATTGTTACAATCTGAGTACGATTTACTGCTGAAAAAACTGCAACACTTCTGTGCCTTGCAAAAACGCGTGTTAGAAATCAAACGTAATAAAATGATGAAACAGTGTGAAAAATCAGCATTAATGACACAATATCACGAGCTTGAAGCCGCTTGGGAAAACCAAAAGCAGGCTTGGCTTGCACTAAATGCGAGGTTGTTAAAAGCCTCTTTTAGTTAACATAGGAGCGGCTGTGGCCAAACAACAAGTAAAGCAAAAAGATACTCCATCTTATCAATATGATGCGATCATCATAGGTACAGGTCCTGGCGGTGAAGGTACCGCCATGAACCTATCTAAAAGTAATAAGAAAGTCGCTGTTATTGAGCGTCAAGAAGCGGTAGGCGGCGGTTGTGTGCACTGGGGTACTATTCCTTCAAAAGCATTGCGTCATTCTGTAAGCCGTTATATTGAATATAAAGCAAATCCGCTATTTAATATCAGCGAGCGCCCTAACCGCTTAACTTTCCCAGATATATTGCACCACGCAAGTAACGTCATTTCAAAGCAATCTAATTTACGCAGCAGCTTTTATGAGCGTAATCGCATTCATATGTATCAAGGTGACGCTGAGTTTATTGATAAACACACCATTAAAGTGACGCACCTAGACGGTTCGTTTGAAACTCTTACTGCACAAACAATCGTTATTGCTACTGGCTCGCGCCCTTACCGTCCACCAGGTGTAGACTTTAAACACCCACGTATTTACGACAGCGATACCATTTTAGGCCTTGAAGATGACCCTCATCGTGTGCTGATTTATGGTGCCGGTGTAATTGGTTGTGAGTATGCCTCTATTTTTAAAGGCTTAGGTGCCAAAGTTGATCTGGTGAATACCCGCGACCGCCTACTTGCCTTTATGGATGCAGAAATTTCAGATGCTCTGAGCTATCACTTTTGGAATAGCGGTATTGTTATTCGCCATAATGAAGAGTTTGATCGCGTAGAAACTCGCGATGATTGTGTGGTAATGCACTTAAAATCAGGTAAGCGCGTAAAAGCTGACTGTATTTTATTTGCCAATGGCCGTACGGGTAACACAGACACACTCAACCTTGAAGCCGTGGGCTTAAAAGCAGATGGTCGTGGCCAGCTTAAGGTGAACGAAACATACCAAACAGAAGTCGATAACATTTATGCTGTAGGTGATGTCATTGGTTACCCAAGCCTTGCCAGTGCGGCATTTGACCAAGGCCGTATTGCAGCCGATGCGATTGCATGTGGTAATTGCGATGAGAAGCTGATCATTGATATTCCAGCAGGTATTTATACGATCCCTGAAATGAGCTCAGTGGGTAAAACAGAGCAAGAATTAACAGCTGCAAAGGTCCCTTACGAGGTAGGCCGTGCTCAATTTAAGCATTTAGCGCGTGCACAAATTGCAGGCACCGAGGTAGGTAGCTTAAAGATTTTATTCCATGTTGATACCAAAGAAGTACTGGGTGTGCACTGCTTCGGTGAGCGTGCCTCTGAAATCGTTCACATCGGTCAAGCTATTATGGAGCAAAAGAACGGCGGCAATAACATTGATTACTTTGTAAATACCACGTTCAACTACCCGACCATGGCTGAAGCCTATCGCGTAGCTGCACTAAATGGTTTAAATCGTTTGTTTAAGTAACGAAGTAAATTACAACAAAAAGCCCGCTTAATGCGGGCTTTTTTACGATTAGCTTTTGCTTATTTGTGGTATTTACCACTGAATTCATGAACAGCGTTGATAAATACACCTGCGTTTTCTGGGTCTACATCTGGTGTAATACCGTGACCTAGGTTGAATACATGGCCTGAGCCTGTACCAAAGTCTTCTAGGATAGTGGCAACTTCTTGGCGAATACGCTCAGGCGTGCCATGCAGCATTGCAGGGTCCATGTTGCCTTGCAGCGCTACTTTGTCGCCAACACGACGTTTTGCATCACCGATGTTAATAGTCCAGTCTAGGCCTACTGCATCACAGCCTGTTGCTGCAATTGCTTCAATCCACTGACCACCATTTTTAGTAAATAACGTCACTGGCACTTTACGGCCATCGTGTTCGCGAATTAAGCCATCAACAATCTTGTGCATGTACTGTAATGAAAACTCATTGTAGTCACGTGGGCTTAATACACCGCCCCATGAGTCAAATACCATTAACGATTGCGCGCCCGCTTTAACTTGCGCGTTTAAATAGTCAATTACTGAGTCCGCTAATTTATCAAGTAATAGGTGCAGTGTTTGTGGCTCCGCGAAGGCCATTTTCTTGATTTTACCAAATGTTTTGCTGCTACCACCTTCAACCATGTAAGTGGCAAGTGTCCAAGGTGAACCAGAGAAACCAATTAGCGGTACTTCACCTTTTAATTCGCGACGAATCGTACTTACCGCATTCATCACATAACCAAGCTCATCAGTTGGATCGATATTTGGGATTTTTTTAACATCTGCTAATGAAGAAATCGGACGTTCAAATTTCGGACCTTCACCTGTTTCGAAGTAAAGACCTAGGCCCATAGCATCAGGAATAGTTAAAATATCACTGAATAGAATTGCAGCATCAAGCGGATAACGACGTAATGGCTGTAACGTTACTTCACAAGCAAGTTCAGCGTTTTTACATAAACTCATAAAGTCGCCTGCTTGGGCACGTGTAGCACGGTATTCAGGTAAATAACGGCCAGCTTGGCGCATCATCCATACCGGTGTGACATCAACAGGTTGCTTTTGTAGTGCACGTAAATAACGATCGTTTTTTAATTCGCTCATGCGTATAGGATCCTAGAACTGAATGAAATTGAGCAGATTGTATCACCATATTGCGCGTCTCACTATGGATAGATAATCAAGGCTAGATATAGATCATGTTTTTTAAGCACCACTAAGCCTAATGTGCGTTTTTTGAGCAAAAACAAAATAATTTTAAAACTTTCTATTAATAAATTTGCAACATACAAAAAAGCTTGGTATAACTTATCCCGCGTTAACAAAAACAATAATAAAAATCTTATAACAATAAGAACAACAATCTTCCCATAATAATAAGAACGCTTGTTTTAACAAGTCTTAGAAAAAGAATTAAACCACCAATTTTGGTGGTTTTTTCTTTTCTAAATCAGCAAATTATAACTCCTCCGCTTAGATAAAAATCGCAAAATTAATACTAGTAGTTTTGAATCAATTCCCATACACTGCAATGAGAGCAAAAAAAGTCCACTCTAAAAACAAGGTCATTTTTTGGCCTATTCAATGCTGAAAAGTATGTCTTTAGAATGACTTTTACAATCTGTTGCAATTAGACACTAAGAATTTAGTTGATCTTTGTGTCATATTTCCTTTTTATATATACAAAGGAAAACCTACTCAGCGAGGAGATGAAATATGCTGACGCGTTTGGAAAAAGCTCAACAAAAATGGGGTGGTAGTCACTCTGTAATCGACAAATGGCTCACAGAACGTCAAGAGCTGCTTGTGTTGTTCTGCCGTATTGCAGGCTTTTCACCGTACGAAAAGAAAGATCACGCCCTTCCTGATCAGCTGCAAATTCAAAACTTTTGCCAAATTCTGATGGATTACCTTTCTGCTGGCCATTTCGAAATTTACGACGACATTGCCAAAGCGTGTGAAGAAAAAGGTCCTGAGAGCGAAAAGCTGGCTAATGCCTTATACCCACGCATTTCTGAAACCACAGATGTAGCGCTCGACTTTAACGACAAATACGCAGAAGTTGACAAAGATGACTTACTTGATGAGTTTGATAAAGACCTATCAATCTTAGGCGAAGCACTTGAACTGCGCTTTGAACTAGAAGATGAGTTAATCGATAACTTATATTCTAATCACACCAGCTAACAGCTTAGTTGCACAGCAGAGAAACACTCTCTGCTGAAAAGCACCTTTTTTGCCTGCCTCAAAAGAATCATCTATTCCATTCGTAACAAATATTTGAAATATTTTCTTCAATGCGATACTCATACTATAAAAACATGAGGCTCGCTATGAATAAACGGTCATTTTTAAAGTCACTTTCAATTCTTGCCGCTGGCGCAAGTTTAACATCAGCTCCCTTAATGGCGGCACAGAATAGCAGTAACCAAACATTAATTAAGCCAAAAGCTCTTCCTAAAGGCGGTACGATTGGTGTGTGTAGCCCTTCAGCTGCCACTGCTGCGCACGCTGATATCATATTAGCAAAGGGCGTTATAGAAGCACTGGGTTACAAGGCTAAACTTGCACCAAACATTTTAGCAAGACGTGGGCATTTAGCTGGCACTGATACAATGCGAGCCGGCGACTTAAATAGTTTATTCAGCGACAAAGAGGTTGATGCCATTTTGTGTTTACGTGGCGGTTCTGGTGCTGCGCGTATTTTACCTTTGCTCGACTACGGGATGATCCGTAACAACCCAAAACCTTTGATGGGCTATTCAGATATTACCGCTCTTCACAACGCGTTACTGTCTCAAGCTGGGTTAATCAGCTTTCATGGCCCAAATGCATCGAGTGACTGGAATCCGTTTCATGTTACGCAATTTAAGAACATGTTCGAAGCGCGTAAGCTAATGCATTTCCAAAACTTACCAAAAGCCGATGATGAGCTTGTTAACACTCAGTACCTGACCCAATCGATTACACCAGGTAAAGCCACTGGACGATTAATAGGAGGCAACTTAACAGTACTGACAGCCCTCGCAGGCTCAAATTATTTACCTGACTTTAATGGCGCAATTCTATTTTTAGAAGATATCGACGAAGCACCGTATCGAATTGACAGGATGATGAGCACACTAAAACTCATGGGCGCACTGGATAAGATTGCAGGCTTTGTATTTGGCGATTGTAATGACTGTAAGCCTGGCCGTGGTTATGGCTCTTTAACCCTTGACGATATTTTTACAGATTATATAAAACCGCTGGGAATTCCTGCTTATCGTGGGGCCATGATTGGCCATATTAAGCGCCAATTTATCCTGCCTGTTGGTACGGTGGTTGAGCTTGATGCAGATAGTGGCACATTAAAAATGAAAGAAGCGGCATTTAGTTAATAAACTTCACGCATAAAAAAGGGCTTTTCAGCCCTTTTTTATTGAGTTAAATATTACTCAGCTGGTACAGCTTTTTCATCGCTTTGGATTTCAAGTAATTCTACTTCGAAAACAAGCGTTGAATTTGCAGGGATCTTACCAAGATCACGCTCACCGTATGCAAGTTCAGATGGAATAGTGAACTTGTACTTAGAGCCAACTGGCATTAATTGTAAACCTTCAGTCCAACCTGGGATCACACGGTTAAGTGGGAAAGTGGTTGGTTCGTTACGTGAGTAAGAGCTATCGAACTCAGTACCGTCTAATAAAGTGCCTTTGTAGTGAACTTTAACAACGTCAGTTGCTACTGGCTTTTCGCCTTCACCTTCAGTAATCACTTCGTACTGTAGGCCAGATTCAGTTACTGTAACGCCTTCTTTCTTCGCGTTTTCAGCTAGGTATTTTTCGCCTTCAGCTTTGCTCTTTTCAGATTCTACTTTCGCTTTTTCTTGTTGTTTAGTGCGAATGCTTTGATCAAGCGCCGTTAACACTTCACGAATTTTTTCGTCATCAAGTTTAGCGTTACCCGCTAGTGCGTCTTCAAAACCACGCTTAAGAAGTGCTTCGTCTAATTCAACACCTAGCGCTTTTTTATCAGCAAGGTCTTGGTTTAAGAAATTACCAACAGATGCACCAATACCGTATGCTTGTTGTTGAGCTTCAGTCTCTAGTTTAACTTCAACTTGCTGTTCTTTTTTTGCTTCCTGATTACAAGCTGTAAGCGCTAAAACTGACGCTGCAATCAATGACAATTTAATCGTCTTTCTCATTTTATATCTCCGACACACTTTGCAGTTGTCAATTATTGTATTATTACTAGTTAAAGATTAACGACCTACATGGTAGGCTGCTTGTCTAATAACTAACGTCATGCTTATGCATGATCAGCGATTAGACTAACAACCTAGGCCTTCAACGAGACCTAGTCTAACCTCTCAATCACTAAGAGTTAAGGGGAAATACTCGTAATATGTCGATATTTCGTACTTTTTTGTATCTGCTCAGCCTTTGCTTAGTTGTAGCCTGCTCTGAGCAACATGAGCAATCAACTGCACGCTATGAGCATGCGGCTAAAGGTGCCTTCGCCTCCGCGCTGTCGCACGATGGTAAATACAGCTTAATCTCATCAATACACCATGGGGTCGCACTGTGGGATAATCAACAACAGGTGCTAAAATACCAATGGTTCCAACAACAAAATCAAGATAGCTTGGTTCATACTGTTGCTATCTCGTTCGACAATAGCCATGCAGTTACCGCTGAGAAGTCCACCTTTGCAGTGTGGGACATTGCCACGGGCAACAACACAGGTTATTACAAAATACACGCCTCAACAATTCGAGATATCGCGATAAGTAACCAAGGGCGCAGTGTGTTATATGGCCGCGCCGACGGTGTAGTCGTTTACCTCGACTTAGAGAGTGGCAGGCGCATAGAGTTCCTTGGCCACCAAGAAAAAGTCAATGTTGTTGACCTTTCACCTAACGGTCACTACGCCATTAGCGGCTCAAATGACTATGTTGCTTACTTTTGGGACACTCGTACAGGGCAAGTGATCCATCGCTTTAATCACCCAAGTCGCGTTACTCAAGTTGCCCTTGATCCACAAGGTCGTTACGCATTTACCGCAGACAGTATGAAGCAAGCAAATGTATGGCAACTGACTACAGGTGATCTTGTTAGCAAACTGGCGTATATTGCGCGTCAGAAAATTTTTACCGCCGTCCGTTTTAACGATGAAGGCACTTTAATTGCCACCGGATCACCCAATCGATTGGTTGATTTATGGCAGCTAGAGTCAGGTAAAAAATTACAAACGTGGCAAGTAATCCCTCGAGAAGGAAGCCGCCCAAAATCAGCCGTGGTGTTAGATGTTGCGTTTACTGATAACAACCAAGCGTTATTAACCGAAAGCTCCAGCGGATTCGCTGAAAGTTTTAATCTAAGAGAATCAAATGAATACAATTGAAGATCGTCTAATGGAACTTGAAGCGAAAGTCGCTTTTCAAGATGAAACAATTGAAATATTAAATGATGAGCTTAAAGCGCACCAACAGCAGCTGGCTAAAATGAAACGCCAGACAGAGTTACTTGCAGAAAAGATTAAAGAAGCGCAGCAGCCATCTTTAATGTCACAAATGCAAGAGCCGCCACCGCCGCACTATTAATTAAGTAGTGATAGAGCCGGGAATTAATCGCCCGGCTTAAATACACCAATCACTTGCTCAAATTGGCGTGTTGAGGCTTGCACAGCCTGCTCTGGTTGCGTCATTTTGTGACCACACTGTACGCACTCCACTTTTTCCACATCATGTTCTTTATAAAGCATCATGGTATCCATGGCCTTACACTCAGGGCATGATGCGCCAGCAATAAAGCGTTTTCTTTGTCTCATAGATGATCTCCCGTGGCATGTAGGCGGCTATTTTAGCCTAATAATTCTCTGTTTGATACGATTGCGAAGGCTAATGTGATCCGTGTTATGATAGCGGCAATTTAATCAGTGCTGTGCAAGTAAACATTCATGATCCAAATTTCAGACATCGAACTTCTACGTGGCGGTAACGCCTTACTAAAAGGGGCTTCTGCAACCTTATTCCCAGAGCATAAAGTCGGCCTTGTTGGCGCTAATGGCTGTGGTAAATCAACGCTGTTCGCGCTATTAAAGTCTGAATTGCAACTCGATGCCGGTGAATGCCAAATTCCTAAAGATTGGTCAATTGCCTCTGTAAAGCAAGAAACTCCCGCGCTCGAAATCAGCGCTCTGGATTATGTATTACAAGGTCACCCTGAATATTACGCGCTAAGAATTGCGCTACGCGAAGCTGAGCAAAATAACGACGGCGATGCGCAGGCAAAAGCACATATTGGCCTAGAACATATTCAAGGCTATAGCATTGAGGCAAAAGCAGGAGAGCTATTACACGGTTTAGGTTTTAGTAATGAGCAAATAGACAACCCAGTGAGTGCCTTTTCTGGTGGCTGGCGTATGCGCTTAAACTTAGCACAAGCACTTATTCGTGATGCCGATTTATTACTGCTGGATGAGCCAACCAACCACTTAGATCTCGATGCGGTTTACTGGTTAGAACGCTTTTTACGTGCCTACACAGGCACTCTTGTGCTTATTTCCCATGACCGAGAGTTCTTAGATGCCGTTGTTGACCAAATTTGGCACATAGACGCACAAAAAATAAATGTTTATAAAGGCAATTACTCGCAATTCGAACGCCAAAAAGCAGAGCGCTTATTACAACAACAAGCGATGTTCGAAAAGCAACAAGAGCAAATTGCTCATCTAGAAAAATTCATTACACGCTTCAAAGCAAAAGCCAGTAAGGCTAAGCAAGCACAAAGCCGCGTAAAAGCCCTAGAGCGGATGGAAAAGTTAGCCCCAGCCCATGTTGACTCACCCTTTGATTTTGAATTTGCTGAGCCAACAGCGCTGCCAAACCCATTAATGACTCTCGACCAAGCCAAAGCTGGCTATGGCGACACCACCATTTTACACAGCATCAAGCTAAACCTTGTGCCGGGTAGCCGTATTGCGCTGCTTGGCCGAAATGGTGCGGGTAAATCAACACTGATTAAATTATTAGCTGGCGATTTACAGCCTCAAGCAGGTGAAGTATTTCAGCATCAGGGCTTAAATATTGGTTACTTTGCGCAGCATCAACTTGAGTCACTCGATTTAAAAGCCAGTGCAGTGACCCATTTACAACGTTTAAATCCGCAAGCTCCTGAGCAATCACTTCGTGACTTTTTAGGTGGCTTTGCGTTCTTTGGCGATAAAGCTCTTGAGCCAGTTGCGCCATTTTCTGGCGGTGAAAAAGCCCGTTTAGTACTAGCAATGCTGGTGTACCAAAAGCCAAACCTACTGTTACTGGATGAGCCGACTAACCACCTCGATTTAGAAATGCGCCATGCTTTAGTTATGGCGCTGCAAGGCTTTGAAGGCGCTATGGTGACCGTATCGCACGACCGTCATATGCTTAAAAATACCGCTGATGAGTATTACCTCGTTGATAACGGCGAAGTAACACAATTTGGTTATGACCTTGATGCCTATTACCAATGGCTACTCAATGCCAATAAAGAAGCCGCTAAAAGCCCTGAAGACAATGCCCCTAAAACCCATTCAAGCGTTAACCGCAAAGAGCAAAAGCGCTTAGAAGCTGAGTTCAGAAAGTCAGTGCAGCCGTTGAAAAAACAAATCGAAAAGCTTGAAAAGCAACTTGATAAGTATTCAACAGAGCTTGGAGAAATCGAAAGCGCTCTTGCTGACAATGACTTATACAGTGATGAAAATAAAGCCAAACTGACAGAGCTACTCGCTAAGCAAGCAAGCTTAACCCCGAAGCTTAATGACGATGAAGAAGAGCTGCTCATGGCACTTGAAGAGCTTGAAGAAAAAGAGCAGGCCTTTGCCGATGAAACCGCTTAACAGCGAACAGTTTTGGCAGTTTGCATGCAAGCTTTACAGCAAAGACGGCATGCAAACCAAGCTACTAGGCTATCAAAACCAGCAAAGAAAAAATGTTAACCTTTGCCTGCTGCTTTATTATCTTGATTCTTTAGAGCTGGCTGTAACACCCTCTCAACTGAGTGAGCTTGAGTCGTGCATTGCCGAATTTGACCAACAAGCTTTACAGCCCCTACGAGCCACACGCGCCTACCTGAAAACTATTCAAACCGAGATCCCAGGCTACCCTACCATTCGCAAAGAGCTACTTAGCGCAGAGCTAAAACTCGAAAAACAACAGCAACAACTACTGATAAACACAGCGAATACGATGGCATTCACTCAGCGTGAGAATGTGGAGAATATAGAAATTTATATTAGTGGTTAGTGGTTAGTAAGGGTAAAGTTTAAACGTTGTAAGCCAAGCCTACTGCTCTGATCAACTGAAGTCTGACGGCTGAAAGCTGATAGCTCCGCTTACGTTAGGTTTCGCTCCGCGAAAACCAACCTACTCAAAGAATGAACAGAGTGAATGCTGAGTAAGACACTGTACTCAACAACTCCACCGCTCAACTGACGTCTGACGGCTGAAAACTGATAGCTCCGCTTACGTTGGGTTTCGCTCCGCTCAAACCAACCTACTCAAAGAATGAACAGAGTGAATGCTGAGTAAGACACTGCACTCAACAACTCCACCGCTCAACTGACGTCTGAAAGCTGAAAACTGATAGCTCCGCTTACGTTGGGTTTCGCTTCGCTCAAACCAACCTACTCAAAGAATGAACAGAGTGAATGCTGAGTAAGACACTGCACTCAACAACTCCACCGCTCAACTGACGTCTGACGGCTGATAGCTGATAGCTCCGCCTACGTTGGGTTTCGCTCCGCTCAAACCAACCTACTCCCTTCCATACCTATCATCAAATCGCTCGATGTCTGTTTCATCAAGTATCGCTCCGGTTTGTACTTCGATAACGATCAGTGGCGTGTTTTGTTGATTAGCAAGGCTGTGCAATTGCTTAGCTGCAATATAACAAGATTGATCAGCTGTTAATTCAAATTCGTCATCGCCAACTCGCACGCTTGCCACTCCAGATACGACAACCCAATGCTCTGCACGGTACTGATGGCGTTGAGTTGAGAGCTTTGCGCCGCTGTTTACGATGATTTTCTTTACTTTAAAGCCTGTACTTTCAATTAAAGTTCGATAGTTGCCCCAAGGTCTGAATACGGCTTGATGGTGGGTTAGTTTATCGTTATCGACAACAGCAAGCTGTTTAAGTAAATCTGGGAGCTTATCGAGCGCACTTTTGTCTGCCACTAAGGTGGCATCGTGAGTATGTATAATTGCTTGATTACTCACGCCGAGCGCTGCAATAGTATGGTCGGCTTCGCTGATAAGTAGATTATTTTCGCTATCTAAACTCACCCCTTGTGAGGCTAAATAATTGCCATGCTGGTCTTTTTCTGCGATTTTCGATAACGCAGAAAAGCTGCCAACATCACTCCAATTTAAATCAACAGGAATAACAGCAACGTTAGCGCTACGCTCCAAAATAGCATAATCAATAGAATCACTTGGGCATGCTGTAAGCTCAGTCGCAACGGGTCTTTGAAAACCGAAATCTGCAGTGAAGCTTGCCGCTTTTGCGACACTGTCAGCAATCTTTGGCGCAAAACGATTAAGCTCGCTTAAATACACATCTGGCAAAAATAAAAACATGCCGCTATTCCAGCCATACTCACCACTGGCAAAGTATTTTTCGGCTAATTGCAGGGCTGGTTTTTCTTTGAATTCAGCCACCTTAAAACACCCTTCATGAGCTAACTGCTCGCCTTGGCGAATATAACCATAACCGGTATGTGGCTCAGTGGGAGTAATGGCAAAGGTTACTAATTGTTGTTGCTGACAAAGCGCTATCGCATTATCTAAGCAGGCAATAAGCTTATCAAAATCAATGATATGGTGATCAGCAGGCATGACTAGTAAGGGATCGGTTAGACCATTTTGCAATGCAAATTCAGCGGCCAAGGCAATCGCTGGTGCAGTATTTTTACCTTCAGGTTCAAGCAATAAAGTATAGCTATCTGTGATTTCTGCAATTTGCGCTTTAGCAATAAAACGATGCTCTTCATTACACACTAAAATTGGCGCATTAAATCGTGGGTCAGCTACTCGTAAAAGCGTGCTCTGTAACAGTGACTTTTCGCTAAGCAAAGATAAAAACTGCTTAGGCATCGCTTTACGCGACAAAGGCCATAAACGAGAACCTATGCCACCAGCAAGAATAACGGGGGTGATTTTGCGACTCATGATTGCTTATAGTAAATAATCCAACCATGAGTTTAACAAATTTTTGAGTATGCGGCTTCGAGCAATTACAGTAACTGAAATTGATCAGCATCTAAGTGAGCAGGAAACGCTCTTCGAAAGTCATCAAGCGGTGATTTTTCTAAGCGCTGAATAATGATACCCGATTGGTCATCTTCAAGCTTAGCCAAGGTGTCGCCTTTAAAGTCATAAACGGCAGTACCACCACTGTGGGCAACATTATTACCATCAGCACCAATGCGATTCACACCCACGACATAACACAGGTTTTCCATCGCGCGTGCTTTTAGAAGAGTATCCCATACATGGCGACGAGCTGCTGGCCAATTAGCTACGTTGATCATCACATCGTAGTCGTTGCAATTACGCTGAAATACAGGAAAGCGTAAGTCGTAACACACTTGCGGCAAAATGCGAAAATCATTGATAGCGAATATCTCGCGCTGCTCACCTGCTGCGACGAAATTGCCTTCGTTACCTAAACAGAATAAATGGCGTTTGTCGTAATACTTCACTTCACCATTTGGCCAAACCCAATAAAAGCGATTAGCCTTTTTGTCGCCTTTTGCAACTAAAACAGAGCCTGCAACCACAGCATTTTTTTGCTTAGCTGTGGCTTTTAACCAGCTAAGTACCTCGCCTTGTTCTGGTTCGCTGCAATCTAGATTAATCGCAAAACCCGTGGCAAATGTTTCTGGCAAGACAATTAAATCAACCTGCTCGTTAAAACTGTTAAGCTGCTCTGTAAAGTGCGCAAGGTTAGCGCTTTTTTCAAGCCAATGCAGTGATGACTGCACTAAAGCTAAGGTTAAAGTTGGCATAAAATCTCCGCGGCACGTTTTAATGTGTCATCATTTTTTGCAAAGCATAAACGAATCACCTTATCGCTGCTTGTACTGTTATAAAACACACTGAGTGGTACAGCTGCAACACCCGCTTGCTCAACCAGCCATTGGCAAAACTCAACATCATCAAGATCAGACACATCACTGTAATCGACTAATAAAAAGTAGGTACCTTCACTTGGTAATATTTTAAAGCGGCTTTGCGCTAATGCTTCGCTGAGCAAGTCGCGTTTTTGTTGATAAAAACAACTCAATTCATCAACATGTTCTGGCTCTAACTCGAGCATATCGGCTAGTGCATGCTGGGCAGGCGTAAAGCTTGAAAAAGTCACATATTGGTGAATTTTACGAAACTCCCCCATTAATTGGGCAGGTGCAACACAATAACCAATCTTCCAGCCGGTGCTATGAAAAGTTTTGCCAAAGCTTGAGATCACAAAACTGCGTGCAAATAACTCAGGGTCGGTCAGCGCACTAAAATGCAAAGCGCCATCAAAGGTAATGTGCTCATACACTTCATCACTAATTACATATAAATCATGCTTAGTAACAAGCGCTTTAAGGGCATTAATATCTTCTGTTTTAAATATTTTACCGCTTGGGTTATGTGGCGTGTTGATAATGATGACACGTGTTTTGTCTGTAATAACATCAGCTACTGCTTGCCAATCGATTTTGTAGTCTGGCGCATGTAAGGCAACGTGAACTGAGCGACCGCCAGCAAGCTCAATTGCCGGTTGATACGAGTCATACGCTGGGTCAAATACCGCAACTTCATCACCCTCTTTAACAAGCGCTTGAATTGCTACGAATAATGCCTCTGTAGCCCCTGAGGTGACGGTAACTTGTTGCTCGTAATTTATGTTGTTATGGTATTTTCTAGCTATCAAAGCCGCTATTTGCTGTTGTAGCTTTGCAACCCCACTTGAAGGCGCATATTGGTTTGCTCCCTCAAGTACATAATGATTGAGCTGTTTTTTTAGTAATTCTGGTGCATCAAATTCAGGAAAACCCTGAGATAAATTAAGCGCTTGGTGCTTATTGGCTAGAGCGGTCATTTGACTAAAAATACTGGTGCCTAAATTCGGCAATTTACTTTCAAACACAGAGGTTCCTTAAAGATGGTTTTGCGCCCGAAGCGATGCTATCATTGCTTAAAACAGATGTATAGCCGTCTAAATAACTTTTAGAATGTCGAGGAATATATGCATAACAATACCGCTATTTCAGAACTAATTGAAGCTGGTAAATGGGTAAGCCAACGTGGCTGGGTCCCTGCTACTGGTGGTAACTTTTCAGCCCGCACTGCAAGCGGTTATGTCGTCACAGCAAGTGGTTTCGATAAAGGTCAACTCGGCACTCATGCATTTATTGAATTTGATCATGAAGGCAATCGTACTAAAGGCTCTGGCAATCCATCAGCTGAAACTGAGCTACATTTAAATATGTATAAGCTAATCCCATCAGCTAAATTTGTTTTGCACACTCATTCTGTTGCAGCAACCGTGTTATCTCGCGTGATCAAAGGTCACGCTATCAATTTACATGGCTACGAAATGCAAAAATCTTTAAGCGGTGTTAAATCGCACTTAGATAACTTAACTATTCCTATTTTTGATAATGACCAAGACATTGACCGTTTAAGCTTACTGGTCAGTGATCATCACCTTCACACGCCTATTGAGCATGCCGTATTAATTCGTGGCCATGGTTTATATGTCGTTGGCCGAGATATCAAAGAAGTACTTCGTCATTTAGAAGGATTAGAGTTTCTATTTAGCTGTGAGCTTGAGCGCCTAAAACTAGAAGGTATTCAAGCTGGAGTTCAGCCATGATCAAAGCAATTTTAACCGATATTGAAGGCACTATTACCCGCATCTCATTTGTTAAAGACGTATTATTTCCTTACGCGGCAGGGCAATTACCTGAGTTTGTAAAATCACATCAAACAGACCCAGAAGTTGCAGCACAAATTGAGGCTGTTAAAGCACATATTGAACAACCCGAAGCCGATATCGACACGGTCATTAAGCATTTAATTCATTGGATTGAAACAGATCAAAAAATTACCCCACTCAAGCAGTTGCAAGGCTTAATTTGGCAAACGGGCTACGAAAGTGGTGATTTTACTGGCCACCTTTACCCAGATGCTTATGACTTTTTACAAGCCCAAAAAAAAGCTGGTAAAAGTTTATATGTCTACTCATCAGGCTCAGTAAAAGCCCAACACCTGATTTTTGAATTTTCTGACTACGGTGATGTTAGACCTTTATTTAGTGATTACTTCGACACTAAAGTCGGCGCAAAACAACAGCAAAGCTCTTATGAGAATATTATTGCCGAGCTACCATTTGACGCTGCCGAAGTGTTGTTCTTAAGCGATGTGGTGGCAGAGCTTGATGCTGCTAAAGCTGCAGGCCTTGGAACTTTGCACCTTGTTCGCGATGGCCAAGCGGTAAGTGACGCTCACCCATATATCAATGACTTTTCGGAATTTAGCGCGGAGCTGTTAGCATGAGTCAATTAACTATTTATAACGATAACAACGCAAACGACATACTGTTTCATAGTGAAGACTTAAGCGCTATTGCCAATGAACTAAATACAGTTGGCGTTCGCTTTGAGCAGTGGCAAGCAACAGCACAAATTGACCAAGATACCAGCCAAGACGCTATTTTAACTGCTTATGCTAACGATATAGATCGGCTAAAAGCTGAAGGGGGCTATCAAACAGTGGATGTTATTTCGCTTGCTAAGGGTAATCCAAATGCCAGCGAACTTCGCAGTAAGTTCTTGTTTGAACATACACATAGCGAAGATGAAGTTCGTTTTTTTGTGAAAGGCCAAGGTTTATTCTGCTTACATTTAGGCGACAAAGTATATCAAGTGCTTTGCCAACAAGGTGACCTAATTTCAGTACCAGAACTCACACCACATTGGTTTGATATGGGCAGCGACCCTGAATTCACAGCAATTCGCTTATTCAATAATACCGAAGGTTGGGTCGCTAAAAGCACTGAGTCAACCATTGCTACCAACTTCCCACTGCTAGACTAACATGGAAAAACTATTCTCGTACGGTACCTTACAGTACCCGCAGGTTCAGCTTGATACCTTCGGGCGTTTGCTCGAAGGTCAACCTGCTACGCTAACTGGGTATGTCATTGGTGAAGTCGAGATCACCGACGAAGCTGTCCTTAAAAGTAGTGGTCAACGTTTTCACCCGGCCTTAATCAAAACGGGCAAACAAAGTGATACGGTTAATGGCACAATTTACTTAATCACCGAACAAGAGCTTGCCCAGGCAGACGCTTACGAAGTAGATGATTATCAGCGAATTGCAGAAACATTCCAATGTAACAACCAAGCTTGGCTATATGTTGCAAAAAACAGCCTTTAATTTACAAATATAAAACAAAAAGACCCAAATTAAGAACAAAAGCTGCTATTATCCTCCCCATTAATAAGTACTCATTATTTGCTAAAGGACTAAACATGGGGTCGGCATTTTCACCCTTACGCGATACCGTTATTTATGTGGGTGAGTGGCAATTTAACACTCAGCAGCAAACCATCAGCGATGGCACTCATACGCGCGAACTAGAACCTTTACTCTATAAACTCTTGTGCTTTTTCATTACTCATAATGATCGCATTATCATTCGCCAAGAGTTGGTTGAAAACATTTGGCAACAAAGCTTTGTTGATGACAATGCCATTAACCGTGCCATCTCTGAATTAAGAAAAGTACTCAAGTCAGAAAAGCAGCCCGGGCAAACCATTAAAACCCATTACCGCAAAGGTTATAGCCTATTTATTGAAGTTAAGTCTCTTGATCACGCTGTGAATAGAGAGCTGCCAAAAACAGAAAATGTAATAACAGTAGATAAAGACGCTGATACCCAAGTTAAACCTACGGCCATTAATGAGCAAAAAGCGCATTCTTCACGCTGGCCATGGCCTTTTGCAGCGTTAGTGCTTGGTGTATTGATTACTGCTATTTGGTTATTTTCACAACAGCCTAAAGCAAATGATGAAGTACAAAACGAAGCACCATTTTTAGACCTGCAAGCTGAAACCATTTCATGGCATAAAGGCACACACTATCAATTATTGCTAAACCACGACAAAACGCAGCTTGCCTATGTGCTGCAAAATGAAAATCAACATATTTATGTTGTCGACTTAACGACTAAAAAAGAGTACTCAATTACATCTGGCGCTATCTTTTTACAGGGATGGTCTAAAGATGGCGAGAGGCTATTTTATAGTTCATGTGAAAACAGTGACTTCAATGACTGTAGTGCTTGGCAAGCAAGTAATTTGCTATCAAATGAAGTAGTACTAAAGCCAGTTACAAATCAATCTATATTAAATATCACACCAGATCAGTACATTGAAATTGGTAATGTGGCAATTACAAGGCGTAATAATTACCGTGGCTTAACCCACTTATCTGCTCTGTATGCGCTGGACTTAAAGACAGGTGAGGAAATTCGCATTACATCACCTAATATTACTGGCACCGGCGATTATATTTTAACAACACTTAAAAACCCCAACCGTGTTATTTTTGAACGCCACAATGTTGGCCAAACAGAAATTTATATAGCGAATTTAGACGGTAGCTCACTCAAACTTTTAACCACCAACGAATACCGAGCTTGGGCTGCGACTTATGATGAACAAACTAACTCGCTTATTTGGTATAACCGCAGTAAATTAACAATTGAATCATATTCATTTGATACCATGAGTCGGGGGCAAGCCATTAAAGCCCCAGTAAAGCGAGCAAATTACGCTTACCCTCTTAATAAACAAAGTGTACTGATCAGTACTGATATACACGACAGTGATGCGGCTATATTTGACCTAACATCAAAAGAAATGAGCTATATTGCCACGGCTAATAAGCATGAAGGTGATTTGGTCGCCCTAACTAATAATGATGTCTACTTCGCTGATCTTGAATATCATAAACGACAACACTGGCTCAGAAAAAACAACCAATATATAGATATAACCGACAAGATTGGTAAAGATACCACTATTATTTCTGCAAATAACGACAGCAGTCAACTGGTGAGTTTTAATAAAACCAATCAAAAGCTAAGCTTATTAAATGCCAATGACTTTTCAGAGGTTAAGCACTGGACACTACCAGGAAACAGCAAACTGGCAGCAGTCAGAGGTAATAAAATTGCAGTAATTTTTACCGAGCTTAGTAACCAGCAAAACCAACTAATGATTTTACACACCAACAGCAATGAGGTTGTCAAAAGCACCATCGACACCCCATTGGCAATTGCTTGGTATGATGATAATCAGCTAATCGTCCATTCTAAGTACGGAAAATATTTGCTTTTAGATAGTGACAGTAACACTTATAGTGAGCTGATAACTCCTGACAAACTAATCGAGCTAAAGCCTTCAATTATCACTATGACAAGCAACCATCACAGCTTATATATCGCCACAAATAATGAAATTTATAGTATTAACTTGGCAAACATACAGGATGTTGATCTGGCACTGAAAATGCGGCCCTTACACTATATAACGCATATCAATGCCAATAATGACAAGCTCGCTATTTCATTCGTAACAGCAAATACTCAAAATAGCATTGAGCTCTACACTAAAAAAAGTGCTGAGTAATTTACGACTTTAACTGCTTTAGAATACCTTGCTCGATATCGGACTGGTTATAAACTCCGCTATCGAGCACCCATCCTGTGACTAGGCTAGCCGGTGTAACATCAAATGCTGGGTTATAAACCTTTGCGTTAGTCGGTGCCCACATCGCTTCACCAAAACTACCACTAACACCGCGCACTTCATTAGGGGTGCGTTGTTCAATTTCGATATCTGCACCACACTGTGTATGTGTATCAAGCGTCGTAAGTGGCGCAACGACATAAAATGGAATGTTATGGAAATGCGCTAACACAGCAAGGTTATATGTGCCTACCTTATTGGCAAAATCACCGTTTGCAGCAATGCGATCGGCACCTACAAAGATTTTATCGACTTTACCTGCCGCCATTAAACTAGCCGCCATGTTATCGCAAATCAAGGTATAAGGAATTTGCCAGCGCTCAAGCTCAAAAGCCGTTAAACGACCGCCTTGCAGTAACGGCCTTGTTTCATCAACCCAAACATGAATATCACCATGGCGTTGCTGAGCTTTATAAATCACACCTAATGCAGTACCTACGCCCGCAGTCGCTAAAGCACCTGTATTACAATGGGTTAAAATGTTATCTCCCTTATTTACCAAAGCCGCACCACGTTCTGCCATGCTATCGCAAAGGGCAATATCTTCTTTAAATAACTGCTCAGCAGTAGAAACAACAGCAGTTACAAAGTCAGTCTCTGCAAGCGCTGCACGTAACTTGGCCATGCAGTGCATAAGGTTTACCGCTGTTGGGCGGGTTGCTTCTAGTTCATCAATGGCAATAGCAAGTGCTGATTGACTCATGCCTTGCTCAGCTAGGTGTGCAACCAATAAGCTAGCACCTAAGCCGATTAAAGGCGCTCCCCGGATTTTCAAAGTCAGAATCAAATCTTTCATCGTTTCAACATCGTTACATACATGCCAATGCTGTTGATGTGGCAACAAATACTGATCAAGCACGGTTAGCGTACCTTGCTGATATTTAATACTGCTGGCGATGAGATCTTGCATACTGAATCCGAATAACTAATGAATAACTAATTTAAGTGAATAGTTATTTTACATCAGTTTTGATAACTAACAAGCTAGATGTATGGACATCTAAACGGTTACAGGTATAGAATGCTCAAAGTTAATTGTATTACGAGATAGAGCCATGGCTAAATACACTGCCTTTAATGCAGAGCATGCTGTTGATTACATTAAAGAACTTGTTAAAAGTGAACTAATTTCAGTCTTCCCTGCTGATGCAGCACTGACTGCATACGAGTTTGGAGACGGAAACTTAAACTTAGTTTTTCGGGTTGCTGATCAGCACAACAACAGTGTAATTCTAAAGCAAGCACTCCCTTATGCCCGCTGCGTAGGTGAGTCATGGCCATTATCGTTAGACCGCGCCAGAATCGAAGCCGAAGTATTGATTAATCATGGTAAGTTATGCCCAGAGCATACCGTGGCGATATTGCATCACAATGTAGAGCTGGCATTAACCGTGTTAGAAGATTTAGGTGAGTTACAAATTTTACGTGGCGCACAAATCAATGCAGAGCAATTTCCATTATTGGCCAGCCATGTTGCGCTCTATTTAAGCCGAACAGGCTTTTATAACTCAGACTTTTACTTATCTGCTGAAGATAAAAAAGCCAAAGTCGGCCAATTTATTAATCCTGATTTATGTAAGATCACAGAAGACTTATTCTTTACTGATCCGTACATTGAGCATGAGCGCAATAATTTCCCTGCTGAGCTTAATGAGCACGTCGAAAGTATTCGAAATAATGATGGTTTAAAACTGGCCGCAGCGAAATTAAAAGCTAAGTTCTTATCATGCCCGCAAACTTTATTGCATGGCGATATGCATAGTGGCAGCATTTTTGTTGATAGCAAAACCACTAAAATGATCGACCCAGAGTTCGGTTTTTTTGGCCCTGTTGGCTTTGATATCGGCTCATTTATGGGTAACTTGCTACTAAATTACTGCGCCCAAAACGCCCGTATTACAGAGCAAGCAAAACGCCGCCAGTATCAAACCCATTTATTAACCTGCTTACAAGACTGTTATAGCCAATTTGAGCAACATTGGTTAAACCTAGCAAGCAGCGAAGCAACTGATATTAGCTTTGCAAACCGCGCCTTTAGCGAAGATTATTTACAACACGTATTGCGTGATGCGATTGGCTACTGTGGCGCTGAACTTATTCGCCGTACTATTGGTTTAGCCCATGTTGCAGATATAGACGGTATTGAAGATGCACAAGCTCGTTTAGCAGTACAACAGCAAACGCTCGTACTTGGCGAGCAACTGATGCTCAATGCCACAAGCTGTAACAATAAAGACGAGTTCTTTTCTTTATTAATCAGTTTATTAAACTAATAATCAAAAAGTAAAAAGGCGCTCAATGCGCCTTTTAATTATTCAACAAGATTATTTATTGTAGTGCTCATACATTTTATCGAGCGGCTCTGATAAACCATTTTCTTGTACCACTCGCACATGCTGGCGAGCTAACTCGCGGGCACTTGATACACCACATGAATGAGCAATCAGCCCTGCCCCGTAATGAATATATTTATTATAGTTAGCAACACGCTGAGCCTTATCGGTCACATCGAGGCCTCGCTGTAAGCGTTCATTATGAGTCGTAATACCGGTCGGGCAGGTATCTTTATTACATTGTAGAGCCTGAATACAACCAAGCGAAAACATATGACCACGCGCCGACACAATAAAATCAGCACCCAATGCAAGTGCCCAAGCCACTTTTGACGGTACGATTAGCTTACCCGATGCAATCACTTTTACACGCTCTCTGAGACCATGTTTTTTTAGCAGATCAACAACCAAAGGCAGGCTCTCTCGTAGCGGTAAACCAACTGAATCCATCAAGGGTTGAGGGGCTGCGCCCGTTCCACCGTCGGCACTATCTATAGTGATAAAGTCAGGGGCAGATTCAATGCCTCGGTTATTGATTTCACTGAACAAGGTTTCGAGCCAAGTGTATTCACCAATCACCGCTTTAAAACCGGTTGGTTTACCTGTGGTACTGCGTACCGTTTCAATCATATCGAGTAAATCTGCTGGGCATTTAATCTCTGGATGACCATTTGGACTAATCGAATCATGCCCTTCAGGAATACCCCGAATTTTTGCAATTTCAGCAGTCACTTTGCGCCCTGGTAACATACCTCCTTTACCGGGTTTAGCACCTTGACTCATTTTAATTTCGAACATTTTAACTTGTTCGTGCTCAGCAATCGCTTTGAGTTTTTCGGTGCTTAATTTACCGTGCTCATCTCGTACACCATATTTTGCCGTGCCAATCTGAAACACAATATCAGCGCCACCTTCAAGGTGGTAAGGGCTGAGTCCTCCTTCACCGGTATTCATCCAACAACCTGCTAACTTTGCACCTCGCGATAGTGCGCGCACCGCGGGCTTAGATAAGGCACCAAAGCTCATGCCAGAAATATTAAATAACGAGTTTGTTGTATAAGGAACGTGGCAATAAGGCCCTAATGTAACTTCGCTCGGGTCGAGTGCATCTTCATCTAAGGTTGGGAACGCACAGTTCATAAACATCACCGTTCCCGTTGCTTCAAGGCTTTGGGTTGAACCAAACGCAGTAGTGCGATCAACATTTTTTGCTGCGCGATAAACCCAGCTTCGCTCAGCACGATTAAATGGTAGCTCTTCCCTATCCATGGCAAAAAAGTATTGTCGGAAGAATTCACCTTGGCGCTCAAAGAAATAACGAAAGCGGCCGATCACCGGGTAATTACGGCGAATCGCCTGCTTAGACTGCGTCACATCACTAATGTAAAAGCACACAATCACCAGCAAACCTATGCCGAGTGCAAAAATAAACAAGCTGGCAAAAACATCGATACTAAAAATTATAAAATCACTCATCCAAGGCCCCTTTGTGAAATGACATCCTTCAAAGCATATAAGGTGTTTATATTACGTGCAATAAACAAAAAAGGCGTGATGTAAGTCACGCCTTTTCGTTTCTTTTATGCCGCTATGCTGCTCGTTTGGCTAATTCAGCTTTAATATAAAGTTGAATTTGCTCTTCAAGCACCGACATTGGCACTGAGCCATGACGTAATACTTGATGGTGGAATTCGCGAATATCGAAATCTTGACCAAGTGCTTGCTCAGCTTCGTGGCGTAAACGTTTAATTGTTAACTCACCTATTTTGTATGACAACGCTTGTGCAGGCCATGAAATATAGCGGTCAGTTTCGGTCTTTACGTTATGTAATGATAGCGCAGTGTTTTCGCTCATAAATTTCATTGCGCGTTCGCGGCTCCAGCCATACATATGCATACCTGTATCAACCACTAAACGTGCTGCACGCCACATTTCATAGGTTAAACGACCAAAATCACTGTATGGGTCTTGATAAAAGCCCGCTTCGATACCTAAAAACTCCGAATATAAGCCCCAACCTTCACCAAATGCCGACAAATATGCATTACGGCGATAACTTGGTAATGACTCAAGTTCTGCATTAAGTGAAATTTGTAAATGATGCCCAGGTACAGCTTCGTGCAAAGTTAATGCTTCAAGTACATACAACGGGCGCTTATCTAACGCATAGGTATTAACCCAGTAATAACCCGCTTGATCATCACGGCGAGAACCTGAGTAACGGCCGGTTGTATATTTAGGGGCAATACTCTCTGGCACTGGTGCAACACCGTACGGCATTCTTGGCAAGGTGTGGAATAACTTAGGTAACTGCGCATCCATTTTCTTGGCGATGTAAGACGCTTCTTTTAGCAAATCTTTTGGTGTTTTTGCGTAAAATTGCGGATCAGTACGTAAAAAGTGCACAAAATCAGCAAACGAGCCTTCAAAGCCTACTTTCTCAATAATTTTTTCCATTTCTGCACGAATACGCGCAACTTCTTGTAAACCCAGTTCATGGATTTCTTTTGGCGTCATATCTGTGGTGGTGTAGTACTTAGCGCGATTTTCGTAAAACGCTTTGCCATTCGGCGTACTTGAAATACCAATATCTGTACGTGCACCCGGTTGATACTCATTGTTAAAGAAGGTTAAGTAACCTTGATATGCCGGAATAACTTGTTCTGTGATAATGGTTTGCGCTTGCTTTTGTAGCGCTGCAAACTCGCTATCACTTACACCTGCCGTGTTATTTAAAAATGGTTTGTAAAATTCAGACTGTGTCGCATCATCAACAATATAAGCCGTGATTGAGTCTTGATAGCCTTCTAAAACAGCCTTTGGTTGAGTTAAACCTACTTCAAGACCTTTACGCATCCAGCCGATATTTTGCGAAAAGTAGCGAGGAATTTGCTGTAATTTAGCAAGATATAGCTGGTAATCTTGTGGTTTTGTGTAATCTGAGCTTGATATCATAAATGATAGGCTAGAATGGAAGCCATACTCAGATGTCAGCGGCATATAGTGCGCATTAAACACATATTCATCGACACTATTTTGCACTTGGCCACGCAAAATAGTCAGATTAATGCGATTTTCTTCCGATAACTTATCACGGTCGATAGCGTCTAGCTCGGCAAGTAACTCTGTATTCTTCTTGTATTTTTGTTCTAAAAATTCAGCCGATAGATTTTCTAATAAATAACCATCAACGCCATTTTCTTTACCATAAGGGCTGATGCTTTGACGATAATTAACAATATTTTCGGCTACTTGAGTAAATTGCTGATCAGCATCAATATTTGTTACTTGGCAAGCGCTTAAAGTACAAGCTAAAGCAACCGCAATAACAGAACGGTTTAAAGTTCGCGACAATGTTTGTTTCATAGCATTCTTTTTAGTTTTAATCAGTATCGCTAAAGTAGCGCAGCACTGGCTAAAACCCAAGCAAATGCGACCAAGCTAAGGTTAAATACGCTCAAATTAACAGCGCAGTGTAAATAAGAATGAGCAAGGTTTAAGCAATTTTTAATTACACTTGTTAAAGTTGTTGAGAAAATCAGCTAATAGACACAAACGAAACAAATTTAAGTTCCAAAATTAGCGATTTTGCTTTTAAATAGACTGATTACAGATTACTGTAGACTCGGTATTTATGCTTGGAAGCAAATAAACTTTACGGAAGAGATTATTAATTGGTTGATATGCGTATTTAGTGGTATTGAAAAATGATGTTCCATGATCCCATGGCTATTGCTCAAGAAAAAATGACAAAGGTATGTATCTTTTTAGAACATCATGCATTACCGCCGTCACCACTTAACTACCAAGTTGTTTACACCTACGTAAGCCAATCTAACCCAAAACTTAACGCCGCTATTGACCGTGCTATCGCACAAAGAAAAACCATTGATTGTGTCTATGTAGAACAGCTTTATTTCGATTTTATAGAGCAAGGCCATAAAATGAAAACCGCCATTGTTCGTAACGTTGACTCAGTAATTAACACTCTTTCGCGTAATGCTAGCAATAACGAACAAAATATTGTGCGCTTTGCTGATCAAGTTAGTGACTGTGTGCATTCAATCGATGAAAACAATATTGAGCAAACGCGTCACGCATTAAAAATGCTTAGCAAGCAATCTGAAGTACTGCTCAACCAGCACCGTCAATTTAAGCAAGAAATAGCAAAAGCCAAATCACTGCAAGAAAAAACCCAAAAACAGCTCACTCAATTACGCAAACAACACATTACCGACCAACAAACTGGCTTATACAAGCGCCATTACTTAAATCAACAAACCCAACTCTGGGTCGGCCAAAATAAAGCAGTTTGTGCTATCTCTATTCACATTGAGAACCTAAACCATTTTATTGAAAACTATGGTGATGTCATTGGTGAGGTAATTTTAAATAAAGTCGCCAAGCAAGTGCAAAAATACGTACAAGAAAGCGGCTTACCTGGGCGCACAAGTAAAGATGAATTTACCATCTTACTTGCCGACATAGAGCCTGAGACAGCGAACTTAATTGCCGAAAAAGTACGAAATGGCGTAGAAAAGCTGCGCTTTGTCAGCTCAAAAAATGGCACCAAACTTCCTGCTATCACCCTAGCCCTAGGTATCGCTAAACATGAAGGTGATGGCGACTTTAACAGTTTAGCTCGTAAAGCCTCTTTAGCAGCCGCTAAAGCCAAGTCACTTGGACAAAGTAGTTTTATTGCCGGCCAATAAAGTTCAAAACTGCGCTAAGTCATGAAAAGCCACGCTAATCTGATGATTTAGTTATAATCAAATTGCACCCTACAGCTACAATCAAGTACACTAGTCTTTATTGCCACGATAGAGATTAATCATGAACGAGAATCAAGAAAAGACCACGCATTTTGGCTATAAAACCGTTGCTGAAAACGACAAAGCATCAATGGTTGCAGATGTATTCCATTCAGTCGCTGCAAAGTATGACGTAATGAATGATCTTATGTCGTTCGGTATTCATCGTTTATGGAAACGCCAAACTATTGCAAGTTCAGGTGTTCGCAAAGGTCACTATGTATTGGACCTTGCAGGTGGTACAGGTGATTTAACCGCTAAATTTAGTCAGCTAGTGGGTGAAACCGGTCAGGTTATCTTAGGCGATATTAACTCTTCAATGCTGAAAGTTGGCCGTGAGAAACTTCGTAACCTTGGTCGTGTGGGCAATATCGAATATGTTCAAATGAATGCAGAAGCATTGCCATTTCCTGATAACAGCTTTGACTTAATTACTATCGCGTTTGGTCTTCGTAACGTGACCGATAAAGATAAAGCTCTGCGCTCAATGTATCGTATTCTTAAGCCAGGTGGCCGTTTACTCGTGCTTGAGTTCTCAAAACCAGAGCAAGAAATATTAAGCAAAGCCTACGATTTCTACTCATTTAATATTTTACCTAAGATGGGTGAGCTGGTAGCGAATGATGGCGAGTCTTATCAATACCTTGCTGAATCTATTCGTATGCATCCAGATCAAGAAACATTAAAAGGCATGATGGAAGATGCGGGTTTTGAACAAACCAGTTATCAAAACCTTACTGGCGGTATTGTTGCCCTTCACCGTGGTTTTAAATACTAAAAATTCTGTAAATTAAGTAGGTAACGCGATGTTAGCAAACGCTCTGTTATCACTCGTCGAACGAATCATTAATCAACTGCTGCAGTTAGACCCTCAGTTAAAGGGTAAGCTTGCAGCAATTGCTGATAAACAGCTGTTGATTGAGATACGTGATTGGCAACAGTCAATTTTGTGTGTTTACAGCGACGAGCAAATTCACTTATACAGTACGCAAGAGCGTAGTTTTGATTGCATGATCAGCGCCGATATCGACACCTTGTTGGCGCTTAAAGATCCATCAATGCTCACGCAACTCATTCGCCAAGATAAGCTCGACTTACAAGGCGACTTAAATCTTGCACAAGGTTTCAGTAATGCCTTTGCTGAGCTTGATATTGATTGGCCAGAACATTTTTCTCGGTACATTGGCGACGCCCCAGCGCAACAGTTGTGGCTCTCTATTCAAGCTTTAAAACGTCGTGGCTCACAAACGAAAAGCAAGTTAGAAAACACCTTAACAACGCTTTGCCAAGATGAGTTAGCAGTGACTATACACCCTCTTGAGCTTGCTGAATTTAAACAGCAAAACCGCCAATTAAAAAGCCAAGTATCTCAATTAGAGATGCGAATTAACGCGCTGTTACAGTCTCGCTAATGCGCTAAGGAACTTGTGTGTCGTCTGCTCGTCTTTATTACATCACTAAAACCCTACTGAGCTATGGCTTAGACGAATTAATTCCACGTAAACGAGTGCCTTGGTTTGCCAAACTCGCCCGTGGTAGCTTATTTTGGTTACGTAACCAACATAAAGATAAACCTGCAGGTATGCGCTTACGACTTGCTCTGCAAGAGCTTGGCCCTGTGTGGATCAAGTTTGGCCAAATGCTTTCAACACGCCGTGATTTACTCCCTCATGATGTCGCATTAGAGCTTGCACTACTGCAAGATCAAGTTGAGCCTTTTGAAGGTGAACTTGCCCAGCAGCTTATTGAAAAAGCGCTGGGTATTAATGATATTAGTGAATTGTTTAGTGATTTTTCGCAAACACCTTTAGCATCAGCCTCGATTGCACAAGTTCACACTGCAACCTTAATTGATGAGCATGGCGCACCACAAGATGTGGTTATTAAGGTCATTCGCCCTAACATTAAAGAGCAAATTGATGCCGACTTAATGCTAATGCAAAAAGTCGCACGCTTGGTTGCTAAGTTATTAAAAGAAGCGAAACGTTTACGCCCTATTGAGGTCGTAAACGAGTACAAAAAAACCTTGCTCGATGAGCTCGACTTAATGCGCGAAGGGGCGAATGCAATTCAGCTACGCCGTAACTTTGAAGACTCAGATTCGCTCTACATTCCTTTTGTTTATAGCGACTACAGCCGCAGTAACGTATTAGTAATGGAGCGCATTTACGGTATTCCGGTATCAGATACCGACGCATTGCTGGCACAAAATACCAATATGCAGCTGCTAGCTGAGCGCGGTGTCGAAGTATTTTTCACACAAGTATTCCGTGATAGTTTCTTCCACGCTGATATGCACCCAGGTAATATCTTCGTTTCTCGCGAAAGCCCTCATAACCCAAAATATATCGGTATTGATTGCGGTATTGTAGGCACCCTTAATCGTGAAGATAAGCGCTATTTAGCAGAAAACTTTATTGCCTTTTTCAATCGTGATTACCGCCAAGTAGCACAGCTACACGTTGATTCTGGCTGGGTACCCGCCGATACCAGCATTGAAGAGTTTGAATTTGCCATTCGTACTGTGTGTGAGCCAATTTTCAATAAACCACTGGCCGAAATCTCGTTTGGCCATGTGTTAGTCAACCTGTTTAATACGGCTCGTCGCTTTAATATGCAAGTTCAACCGCAATTAGTGTTACTGCAAAAGACGCTGTTGTATGTTGAAGGCCTTGGCAGACAACTGTATCCGCAACTTGATTTATGGAAAACCGCTAAACCTTTTCTAGAAGATTGGGTCAAAGAACAAGTTGGTCCGCTTGCAGTAATGAAAAAAATGTATGCGAATTTGCCATTTTGGGCAGAAAAAATGCCTGAATTACCTGATTTAATTTATCAAAACTTAAAGCGTCAACAACAACCTGTACAATTGCCAGCACCGCAATCTGCTAAACCTTTGTTACTTAGCATCTTTGCTGGTAGCTGTTTAATTGTTTCAGGCTTATGCTATTTACAGCATGACTTAGTTGCCAGTGCAATTACCGCAGGCTTAGCTGTAGCAGGCTTTATTGCAGCATGGCGTAGTGCATAAACTAAGTGCTATTTATGTTTTGGTGAGTATAATCGAGACAAGTCTATTCGATAAATTTGAAAAAACGGAGTAACCCATGGGTTTTGGTGGTATCAGTATTTGGCAACTAATCATTATTTTGGCAATCATCGTGTTGTTATTTGGCACAAAAAAACTTCGTGGCATCGGCGGTGATTTAGGTAGTGCAGTAAAAGGCTTTAAAAAAGCCGTGTCTGATGATGACCAAGCTAGCGCTAAAAGCGAGCAAATAGAACAAGCTTCTAACACGCAAAACAAAGAAACCGTAGAGAAAAGCAAAGACGACCATAAGGCTTAATCAACATGGGGATGTGGGAACTTGTTGTCGTACTGATCGTGGGTCTAATTGTTTTAGGCCCAGAGCGCTTGCCTGTGGCAATTCGCACGGTTAGCCGCTGGGTAAAAACCTTAAAGTCAGTCGCCAACTCAGTGAAAGCAGAAGTGAACGAAGAACTCCGTATCCATGAGCTTCACGAAAACTTAAAAAAAGCAGAGCAACAAAACTTGCAAGAACTATCTCCAGATCTGCAAGACTCTGTAAACGAACTTCAAAAGGCTGCTCAGTCAGTCACCCACAGTTACAAAAAAGACACGCCTGAAAAAACAGAAAGTAATAATAATGACGAAAAAAAGTGAATTTAATCTCTGCTTTTGTGGTCAATAACAACGATGATGAATAGTAAACTATGACCGAGCAAGCTCACACAGGCTTTGTTGGCCACTTAATTGAGTTACGAAATCGACTCATGAAAGCTTTGTTAAGCATTTTGCTAATATTTATCGCTTTGGTGTACTTTGCCAACGATATATATAGCTTTGTTGCAGCTCCACTTGTTGCAAACTTGCCAAGCACTGCCACCATGATCGCAACGGATGTAACGGCACCTTTTTTTGCACCGTTTAAACTCACCTTATTTGTGGCGTTATTTGCTGCTATTCCAATGATACTGCACCAAGTTTGGAGCTTTATAGCACCTGGCTTGTATCAACATGAAAAGCGTATGCTCATGCCCATTTTGGCCTCTAGTATCTTGCTATTTTATGGTGGTATCGCATTTTGCTACTTTGTGGTGTTACCCATTATTTTAGGGTTTTTCACTAGCGCCGGCCCTGATATGATGACATTAGCGCCTGATATTAGTAGCTATTTAAGTTTTGCTTTAAAACTGTTTTTTGCTTTTGGTATTGCCTTTGAAATACCGGTTGCCATCATGTTGTTATGCTGGAGTGGCGCAACAACAACAAAAAGTTTAAAAGAAAAACGACCTTATATCGTGGTAGGTGTATTTGTGGTTGCCATGTTTTTAACACCTCCTGATGTACTGTCACAAACATTACTAGCATTACCCATGCTGTTATTATTTGAATTAGGTTTAATTTTGGCTGCATTCTATACCGCCAAACCTCAACAGGAATCCGAGGAATAAAATGAAAAAACAACTCATTCCCTTCGTTGCTCTTTTAACAATTACTGGCACTGCACAAGCAGACGAAGTTAACTTACAAGCACTACAAGCCTGTACTTTTGTTGAAAATGACTTTAACCGCTTACTTTGTTACGACAACGTAATGGCGGGTAAATCACTATCAAAACCGGCTACCAAACAACAAATTGAACAACCTGTTGCAAGCTCAGCTGCTGCTGCGGCGGCAGCACCTGTTGCGACAGCACCTGTTGCTGCTACAGCCGCAACAACCGAACAAATTGTAAGAACAAAAAATGAAGACTTTGGCTTAGAGCACAAAGAAGTTGCTAAAGTAAACGATGACCAAATTAGCGCTAGTGTAAAAAGCGTGAAAAAAGCGCCTTACGGTGAGCTCATCATCGAACTTGATAATGGTCAGCAATGGCGCCAAGTTGGCTCTGATAGCTTACGCCTGAAAGCGCAAGATGTTGTAGTTATTGAACGTGGCGTTTTCAATTCTTTCCTTCTAAAAGTTGAAGGCCAAAACCGTTCGATTCGTGTAAAGCGCACTAACTAATGAGCATTTCGCTGGTTGATGCTGGCGTCAACTTAAGCAATCATCAATTTGATGATATTCATGACGCTGTGTTACAACGTGCCGCTAAGGCAAATGTAACACAGCTGCTGCTTATTGGCTGCGATCTGCAAAGTAGCCAAGCCTCTCTTAACCTCGCCAAACAGTTTAAGCAATTTTGCACCGCTGGGGTTCACCCTCATGATGCAAAAACCGCCGACGAACACCTAGAAGAGCAGCTAACAACGCTTAGCCAAAACCAGGAAGTAGTTGCTATTGGTGAATGTGGTCTTGATTACAATCGTGACTTTTCTCCTCGAGATGAACAGCGCAGCGTTTTCAGACGCCAGTTACAGCTTGCTGAGCAGCTGAATATGCCGGTGTACTTACATGAGCGAGATGCCAGTGAAGATATGCTCGCAATTTTAAGTGACTTCAAAGTACGAGGTGTATTACACTGCTTTACGGGGGATGAAAAAGCGCTCCAAAGTTACCTAGCAATGGGGCTTTATATCGGTATTACGGGCTGGGTCTGCGATGAACGCCGCGGTGAGCAACTACAAGCCTTAGTGCCATCAATCCCTTTAAATCGCTTGTTAATCGAGACTGATGCACCTTTTTTAATGCCAAGAAATATTCGACCAAGACCGAAATCTCGTCGCAATGAACCTCAGAACCTTCCTTATGTGTGTCAGCAAATTGCTGATTTAAAAGGCTGCGAATTTACTGAAGTGGCAAAACAAACTACACTAAACTTTCAGCAATTATTTTCCATAAAGGGTTAAGATGAAGCGCCTATGGTCACTTTGTGGCGTACTCTTCGTTTTTTTATTTACTCCTTATTTATTGGCTAACCCACTTATTGTTAGCTCACAATTTAAGTCTCAACATACGCTAAATGTTGAGTACACCCTTGATCCTATTACTCAACAACAAGCGTTTAGCAATGCTAATGTAAAATGGCAGGCAAACCGAGGTGAAACCTTAAATCTAGGTATGACTTTAAAGCCCATGTGGCTCAAGCTATCGATAAAAAATACCTCATTAGATGATGTCCCACTGATATTATCGATAGATAACCCTCTGCTCGATGAAGTGAGTGTGTTTCATCTGCAAGGTGGGCATGTGTTATTTAACACCAAAATTGGTGACGCCGTTCCTTTAGCCAATCGGCAAATTAAAAATGAATCGCTGCTAGCCTCATTAACTATCCCAAAAGCCAGCCATTCCGAAATCTACCTTAAAATTAAGAACAACGGTGGCTTAAGAGTGCCTCTAAGCCTTTGGAGCCCCTCTGAATATCTAAAACATAAAAGTAAGTTCAATTTATTGTACGGCTTATTAGTCGGTTTTATTTTATCGCTCGCACTCACTAATTTAGTACTTTATGGTTTTTCTAGACGCCGCTATTTCGCCTACACAGGGTTATTACTTACCTTACTTTGGTTGTCGTTAGCCTACCTTTATGGCTATGGTTATCGTTACTTACAACCGAGCGGTTCATCGTTTCAACAACTCACCATACCGAGCCTATTTTTCATTTGTGGTGCGTTATTTGTGCCACTGCAAGGCTATATATTTGGCTTTGCCAAATCTCACTTAAATCGCTTTCAGTATTGGCTAGCGTGGGCGGTTCTACTTACCACTGTAACAATGTGGTTCTTACCTATTCATATTGCTATTACACTTTGCTTATTAAGTTTACCTGTGGTGCTTATCATCTTTGCAGGTATTGCTCTAAAGCAATTTAACCGTGAGTATAAACAGCCCTGCATTGGCTTTTTAATAGCCCTGTTCGCTTTCTTCTGCGCCATTATTTACAGTGCACTTGGGGTATTTAACCCATTTAATTTAAATATCGGCGTGCTTTCACTTACCTTTATTTGCTTTTTAGTTTGCAGCTTAAGCTTGAGTTATGCGGTCATAAAGTTGTTTTTGATGCAGCGTGATGCTGAAGTCGCAGCGCAACAAAATGCCTTAGCTGAAAGCAAAGCAAAAGATACCTTAATGCGCGAACGCCTTGAACTGCAAGAGCAAGCTCGCCAAGACCTTGAAGCGAATATCGAGGAGCGTACCTTTGAGTTACAAGTGACATTACGCGAGCTTGAAGAGAAAAACCGAGAGCTTGAACAGCTCAACATGGAAGACGCGCTGACAAAAACCAAGAACCGCCGTTACTTCGATAAAAAGCTACTAATGGATATTCGTCGCTCGCGACGTGAACAAACACCTTTAGCCATCATCATGTTAGATATTGACCATTTCAAAGTAATTAATGACACCTATGGCCATTTAACCGGTGATCAAACCATTCAATCTGCTGCCGATGTCATCAAACAGCACCTGAAACGACCTCTCGATGAAGTGGCGCGCTACGGCGGCGAAGAATTTGTCGTACTGTTGCCTAATACGCCACTGGCAGGTGCATTAGAAATTGCCGAACAAATACGCAAAGCAGCCCAAAATACTGATATAATAGTTGCCGGAACAACGATTAAATTTACTTTGAGTGCAGGTGTTTACAGCGCAATTGCTGAAGACATTAATAACCCAAGTTTATTCACTGACTATGCCGACAAAGCCTTATATCATGCCAAGCAAACAGGTCGAAATCGCGTAGTGAGTTATCCTCTACCAGACTAGGAGTATACAAAGCATGGCCCAATCAGGACTCGACCTTTTCCCTTATACACGTATGCGCCGCATGCGTCGTGATGACTTCTCTCGTCGCTTAATGGCTGAAAACCAACTAACTGTTAATGACCTTATTTTTCCTGTATTTGTGTTAGAAGGTAAAAATCGCCGCGAAGCTATTGAGTCTATGCCTGGCATTGAGCGTCTTTCTATCGATTTACTACTTGAAGAAGCAAAAGAGCTTGTTGAATTAGGTGTTCCTGCAGTCGCTATTTTCCCGGTAACACCGAGCGATAAAAAATCTCTACTTGCTGAAGAAGCCTATAATCCAGATGCATTAGCACAACGCACTGTTCGCGCACTTAAAGAAGCTTTTCCTACATTAGGTGTGATTACAGATGTTGCACTTGACCCGTTCACCGTTCATGGTCAAGACGGCATTATCGATGAAGATGGTTATGTGATTAACGATGTAACGACTGAAATCTTAGTTAAGCAAGCGTTATCACATGCCGAAGCGGGTGCTGATGTAGTTGCACCATCAGACATGATGGATGGACGTATTGGTGCAATTCGTGAAGCACTCGAAGCCGAAGGTCATATCCACACGCGTATCATGGCTTACTCTGCTAAATACGCCTCTAGCTACTATGGTCCATTCCGTGATGCGGTAGGTTCGGCTGGCAACTTAAAAGGTGCCGACAAAAAGACCTATCAAATGGACCCAGCTAACTCTGACGAAGCCATTCGTGAAGTAGCCCTCGATCTACAAGAAGGTGCTGACATGGTGATGGTAAAACCTGGTATGCCATATTTAGATGTTGTACGACGCGTAAAAGATGAGTTTGGTGTACCAACATTTGCATACCAAGTAAGTGGTGAATATGCCATGCATAAAGCAGCAATTGATAACGGCTGGCTTGCAGAAGATGCAATAATCATGGAGTCATTATTAGCATTTAAACGTGCTGGCGCCGATGGCATCCTGACATATTTTGCAAAACAAGCAGCAATTTGGTTAAAAAACAACTAATCTAAAGTAAATGTTCTAAAAATTGGTAATTATTCCTATTTTATTAACATTTTGTATTTAATTTGTCATAGATTTTTCTTAAAGTACTGTGTCCCATATTGGGACTTTAATAATACATACACGGGAAAAATAATGATAAATACAAAATTAACGCCGCTCGCGCTTGTTATTGCAAGCCTGAGCGCGCCTGCTTCTGCCAACCTAATCATCTCTGAATACGTTGAAGGAAGCTCTAACAATAAAGCGGTAGAGCTTTACAACACTTCTGGTGCTGATCTATCGCTTGACGGTTACACCATTTCTTTATACTCAAATGGTAACGGCGATTTAGCAGATCCTAATAACAGCTTAGCTTTAACCGGTACTCTTTCAGCAAATGCAACTTACGTTATTGTTAATGCAGGCTCTGCAGATGAGTTAAAAGCCAACGCGGACACTGAATCAACAATCACTTATTTCAACGGTGATGACGCATTAGTGCTAACTAAAGACGGTGTAATCGTTGATAGCTTTGGTCAACTGGGCGTAGATCCAGGTTCAGCATGGGATGAAGGCGGCGTTTCAACACAAAATAAAACACTTCGCCGTAAAGCTACAATCACTTCAGGCCGTACTGATGCAACCTCAGCGTTTAACCCAAGCGATGAGTGGGAGCAATTCGACCAAGACGATTTCAGCAATATTGGTCAATATGGTGAGAGCACAGAGCCAACGCCTGAGCCTGAGCCAGTCACTCCGCTTGAGTGTGGCGCAGCAAAAACCTTAATTAGCGCAATTCAAGGTGAAGGCGGCGACAGCCCTCTTATCAACACTGAAGTAGAAGTTGAAGGTGTTGTTACAGCTGACTTCCAAGGTGATGATCAACTAAAAGGTTTCTTCATTAGCTCACTTGCTGCAGATGATGATGCAAACCCACTTACTTCTGAAGGTGTATTCGTTTATTTCGCAGATACCGACGTTACTGTTGGTGATCATGTGCGCGTTAAAGGTAGCGTGGCTGAATACTACAGCGCAACACAACTAGGCGATGTTAGCCAAGTGGAGATCTGTGCGACAGGTTTATCTACTGACGCAACCTCTATCACTTTACCTGTTGCTGACGTAGCAGACCTTGAAGCTTACGAAGGTATGTTAGTAACCATAGATCAACCTTTAGTCGTTAATAACAACTACGGTCTTGGTCGCTATGGCGAAGTTGACTTAGGTACTGAGCGTTTATACCAAGGTACTCAAGTTGCGCTACCAGGTGATGCAGCAAATGCTGTTGAAGCTGAAAACCTGAAAAAACAAATCTTAATAGACGATGGTTCAACAAAGCAAAACCTTGACCCTATTGCCTATCCAGGTACGGGCCTCGATGCCTATAACACGTTACGTTTAGGCGATACTGTTAATACGATTACTGGTGTGATGGGCTATAGCTTCGACCGTTACCGTATTCACCCTACAGTACAACCTGAATTCACTGCGACTAACCCTCGTACAGATGCCCCAGAACTTAACGAAGATGCAGATCTACGTGTAGCAAGCTTCAACGTATTAAACTATTTCAATGGTGATGGCCAAGGCGCAGGCTTCCCAACAAGCCGTGGCGCAGATAGCGAAGAAGAGCTGATTCGCCAAGAAGCTAAATTAGTTAGCGCAATTACAGCTATTAACGCTGATGTTATTGGCTTAATGGAAATCGAAAATGACGGTTTCGGTGAAAATAGCGCTATTGCTAGCCTAGTATCTGCACTTAATGATGAAGATGCAGAAAATACCTACGCATTTGTTGATTTCGGCGTTGACCAAATTGGTACTGATGCAATCACAACAGCGCTGATTTATCGCTCAAATAAAGTATCTGAAGTTGGTAAGGCTGCTCATACCACTGTAGAGCCTTTCGATTACAGTAATCGCCCGCCAATTGCGCAAAGCTTCCAATCTCTTGAAAGCGAAGAAATCTTCACTGTTGCCGTTGCCCATCTAAAATCTAAAGGCGGCTGTGGTAGCGCTGAAGGTAATAATGCTGACTTAGGCGATGGTCAAGCATGTTGGAATGAAATCCGTGTTGCAGGTGCAAATGCATATGCTGATTGGTTAGCAACTTACCCAACTGAAGTTGAAGATGAAGATATCATCCTAGTCGGTGATATGAACGCTTATGCGATGGAAGATCCTATCCGTGCATTTGCAGACAAAGGTCTGAAGAGTGCGGTTGTTGAACTAGATGGCGACACATTTGGTTACTCTTATAGCTTCTCTGGCCGCATTGGTAGCCTTGACCACGCACTAGTCTCTGAATCTATGCTTGCTAAAGTTGTTGCTGCTACGGATTGGCATATCAATGCCGATGAGCCAATCAGCTTAGATTACAACCTTGAGTATAAGTCATCGACACAGCAAGCTGGTCTTTATGCTGATAACGCATACCGCGCATCTGATCACGACCCAGTGATTGTTGATATTCAATCTGCAGAGCCTATTCCTGCAGAGCAGGCGCCAGTAATCGAAGCAAGTCAATCATTCGAAATCGTAGAAAACAGCGAAATAGGCGCAGTGATTGGTCAACTTGTATTCTCTGATGGTGATGCTGATTACACCCCAGTAGTAAGCTTTAGCATTGAAGGTGAGCACGCAGATGCGATTGCAATTAGTGCTGCAGGTGAAATCACAGTAGCTAAAGAGCTAGACTTCGAAGAAGAAGACAAGCTTACGCTGATGATCCGTGCAGAAGATAGCGCAGGTAACCTATCAGAAGCACAACTGCTATACATCAACATCACAAACGATGAGGCTGATGATGAAGCAGAGGATGTAGCTGAAGAGGTTGAAGAAGAAACAGAAGAAGAGTCAAAAGACGATGATTCTGGTTCATTTGCTTGGTTAAGCTTACTTGCTTTACCATTTGCATTACGTCGTCGTATAAAAAAATAAACGATACTACATATGAATAAGGCCGCTTTTCGCGGCCTTTTCTATTTCAGTTCACTTAATTTAGCATTATTGAGACTTGCTATAATTAAGCTATACACTACAGAGTTGCGTTTTCAGCACCACCAACTCGCTGGTAAAGCTTTGTTATTTCAGCCTGCTGCTGAGCATCAATTTGCCAATTTAAAAACTGTATAGATTTACCATTAACGAGGGTAACTTTAAAAACAGTAACAAATGCTACTTGGTTAAATTCAACAGTGACGATATCTTCTGCGTTAATGTAACGCTTCCCAAACCCACTTGAATGGCAAACACCCGCCTTGTAACAGTATAAAAAGCGTATTTGTAAGAAGTTTAATAAGATAATAAGTAGCAAAATAGGTAACAGTAGCATCAGAGGTGATGCACCTAGCAGCGTAACGCTTAATGCAACAAGAATAGTCAATGCTATCTTGCTTCCCTGTAGAGTCCAATTAGGACTTAACTTAATCGTTTTCATGAAAATGTTTCTTTAGTTGTAATATTTAATAAGCAGACGTTTAATACAAAATGATTAAAAATTCATTTCGTAGCCATTTTACATGGAGCAAAAAGGGTACACAAGGAAGGTTGAAGCACTTTATTACTAGGAAAAAATAATCAACTTATAACTTACTAATAAAGCTGTATATTTTTGAAAATGAACTTTGTATTAAAATCGTACAAATTAATACTCAGCAATATTTACGATTAATTATTAGTTAAAAGCACTTTAAATTTGCGATACCTGTACATTTACATTAATCATTTAAGACTGAATGATGGGTTAATCTATAAAGATAAGAAGTGATTATTTTGTAATCGAGAAGAATACGGCAATATATTTAGGATTTTTAGGCAATAAAAAACCCGCAACAAGTGCGGGTTTTTTTAAAAGAAGTTAAAAGGCTAATTACTTAGCAGCTTTTTTCTCTTTTTCTGCAGCGATTACTGTTTCAGCAACGTTTGCAGGACATGGTGCGTAGTGTGAGAACTCCATAGAGAACTGACCACGACCAGAAGTGATAGTACGTAAGTGGCCGATGTAACCGAACATTTCAGAAAGTGGTACATCACCCTTGATGCGAACGCCCATTGCGCCAGCTTCTTGGTCTTTGATCATACCACGACGACGGTTAAGGTCACCGATTACGTCACCTACGTTGTCTTCCGGAGTGAATACGTCAACTTTCATGATTGGCTCAAGAAGTTGTGCACCCGCTTTAGGGATAGACTGACGGAAAGCGCCTTTAGCAGCGATTTCGAACGCGATTGCTGATGAGTCAACTGCGTGGAAAGCACCGTCGAAAAGTTCAACTTCAACGTCTAATACTGGGAAGCCAGCTAGAACACCTTCATCCATCATAGACTTGAAGCCTTTCTCAACTGCAGGCCAGAATTCTTTAGGTACGTTACCACCAACAACTGATGAAGAGAACGTGAAGCCTGAGTTTTGCTCGCCTGGCTTGATGCGGTAATCGATCTTACCGAATTGACCAGAACCACCAGATTGTTTCTTATGCGTGTAGCTATCTTCGATTTCTTTCGTGATAGTTTCACGGTAAGCAACCTGAGGTTGACCAACAACTAGGTCTACGCCGTAAGTACGCTTAAGGATATCTACTTTGATATCTAAGTGAAGCTCACCCATACCTTTAAGGATGGTTTCGCCTGAATCTTCGTCAGTTTCAACTTGGAATGAAGGATCTTCTGCAACCATCTTACCGATCGCGATACCCATTTTCTCGTTACCGCCTTTGTCTTTAGGAGCAACAGCGATTGAGATTACTGGATCAGGGAAGATCATCGCTTCAAGTGTACATTCATGCTTAGGATCACAAAGAGTGTGACCAGTTTGAACGTTCTTCATACCAACAACAGCGATGATGTCACCCGCTTGTGCTTCAGTAAGTTCGTTACGCTCGTCAGCTTGCATCTCAACCATACGGCCGATACGCTCTGTTTTACCAGTTGCTGAGTTAAGGATTGTGTCACCTTTCTTCATGCGACCAGCGTAGATACGGATGAACGTAAGTGCACCGAAACGGTCGTCCATGATTTTGAACGCAAGCGCTTTAAGTGGCTCATCTGCAGAAACAGTTGCTACTTCACCAGTAGGCTCACCTGTTTCAGGATCAGTTAGAGGTTGTGGGTCAACTTCTGTAGGCGAAGGTAGGTAATCTACAACCGCGTCTAGTACTAACTGCATACCTTTGTTTTTGAATGCAGAACCACAGAATGTTGGGAAGAACGCAAGATCACGAGTACCTTTACGGATACAACGTTTGATGTCTTCTAGAGAAGGCTCTTCACCGTCCATGTAAGCCATCATTAGGTCTTCGTCTTGCTCAACAGCAGACTCAACAAGCATCTCATGGTATTCATCAACTTTGTCTACCATGTCAGCTGGAACGTCTTGTACTTCGTAGTTTTCAGGAAGACCAGTCTCGTCCCAAACGTATGCTTTTTTCTCAAGTACGTCTACAACACCACAAAATTGGTCTTCGATACCGATTGGTAAAGTCATAACTAGTGGGTTAGCACCTAGTACTTTCTCAACTTGACCTACAACGCGGTAGAAATCAGCACCCATACGGTCTAATTTATTTACGAAGATTACACGTGCAACTTCTGATTCGTTCGCATAACGCCAGTTAGTTTCTGACTGCGGCTCAACACCACCAGAACCACAGAATACACCGATACCACCGTCTAGTACTTTAAGTGAACGGTATACTTCTACTGTGAAGTCAACGTGTCCCGGAGTATCGATAACGTTTAAGCGGTGGCCTTTCCACTCACAAGTTACAGCTGCTGATTGGATTGTAATACCGCGCTCAGCTTCTTGTTCCATGAAGTCAGTAGTAGACTCACCGTCGTGTACCTCACCAGTCTTATGAATTTTACCCGTAAGCTTAAGGATACGCTCAGTGGTGGTAGTTTTACCCGCGTCAACGTGGGCGAAAATACCAATATTTCTGTACTTCGATAAATCTGCCATTATTTTACTCTTAATAAAGTCGAAAAATTATTCGGCGGGAGTATAGCATTACTTAAAGCGAACATCACCATCGAAGTCGCTTAAAATGCAATCAATTTTATAAAATTTTTCTATGCTAAGGATAAGTGGCACTTTTTAACGTGCCGAACAGTGAGTTTATGCTACTAAAATCGCTAATTTAGCGCTGATTTGGCAATTAAATGATGCGATTAGCTGCTTGTCATTTTATAACAACGCTCAGGTCGTCCGATACTTCCGTAGCTCTGATCAGCACTGACTTGCTCAGCTTCAAGCAAGTATTCGAGGTAACGACGGGCTGTTGAGCGGCTTACGCCGACTAAATCACCCATTTGCTGAGCAGTAAAAGCCGTGCCAATATTCGCTTTAAAAGCTTTTAAGATCTTTTGCAAAGTAAGCTGATCCACCCCTTTTGGCAACCTAACTGGGGCTTTTAACTGTTCTTGCGATCCAAATAAAGTATCGACCATAGATTGGGTTACTTCATCGGCATCTGACAAACATTGTTGCCTTGCTTCGAATCTCGCCAGCGCTTGATCTAAACGATTTAGCATTAATGGTTTTACTAAGAAGTCACAGGCACCAAGTTGCATGGCTTTTTCCAGTGTTTCTACTTCTTTTGCTGCGGTTAACAGCATTACTTCGCTTTTCATTTCTTCGCGGCGTAATTCATTCAGTAAATCAAGACCATTGCCATCGGGTAAATGAATATCGAGCAAAATTAAATCGGCATTAATAGCCGATAATAGCGCTTTCGCAGTGGCAAGATTGCCTGCAATACCCACAACCTGATATTGCCCCTGACGTAGAGTTTGCCGTGCCCCTTGTTGGCCAGCAACGCCATGAGGAAGTAATAAATATTGCGCCAATAATTGGGCTACTTCTACTTCGTCTTCAACAATGACAACTGAGTAAGTCATGCTTTTTACCTTTTATTTATAGGCTGATCATTTTTTATTATTTTGGAATGTAGACACTTAAACGTGCCCCCATCAGATCAGACTCACCTATTTCTAAACTACCACGACACGAATCTAAGTTGGTTTTAACTAAATAAAGGCCGATACCATGCTCTGCCCCTGACTTAGAACTGTATTGTGGTGTGAATATCACATCCTTGTCATCGCCTAAACCAAAGCCGCTGTCTTCAACATCAAACAATAATGTTTTACTGGTTTCATCAACCGTAACACGAACCTTAGGGGTACGTGTATCGCTAGCTCGAATAGCAGCTTCAATTGCGTTATCAATCAAATTGCCAAGTATCGAGACAACCCGTTCAAGCATATCTTTACGAGTGATCGGTCCTAATAAGCTATCTGGATTGAGCTCAAGTATTACATTAAGTTCACGCGCTTTATGGTATTTACCAACCAATAAACCTGCTAGCACTGGATCTTGGATCCTTTCGAGCAAATGATGGATCTGCGCTTGCGAGCCTTTACTTTCTTGACCAATTAGCTCAATCGCCTGATCCGTTTGCCCCATCTGAATTAGCGCACCAATTAAGTTTAGCTTGTTCGAGTAATCATGCGTTTGCACTCGTAATAACTCAGCAAAGGCTTGCACTTTGGTTAATTGCTGCGATAAATATTCAAGCTCATCCGCAGGGCGCATACTCAGCAAAATACCATCAGCCTGGCCTTGCACCTGTAATGCATATCGCGACAACACAATGCGTTTATCGGCGGCAAATAATTCAAAACCAACAATCGGACGCTGTTGGTTATGCATTAAAAACTCGGTGTGTTCAGGAAGTAAGTCTGCAAGCTTAAGTGGCTGATGAATACAGCTTGTCGGTTTACCGAGGATTTCGCAGGCACGTTGGTTTAAGTTACGTACATTACCTTCAGGATCGAGGGCGATAATGCCGCTACGAACAGTATTCAAAATAGCATCTTGCTCAGAGAACAACCGTGCTATTTCATCAGGCTGTAAACCAAAAATAGCATTACGAACCCGTTGACCAATATACACCGCAGCCAAAATGCTTAAACCTACTAGCAATAAGCCCCAAAGCATGATTTCTGCACTACGAGCACGAATAAGCGGTTCAATTGATTGCACTAAAAAGCCAACCGAAACCAAGCCGATGACTTCGCCTTGCTCTGAGAGCACAGGGACTTTGCCACGGATAGACTCGCCCAAACTCCCTTTTGCAATCGACACATACCGCTCACCACGTAGCGCCGCTTTGCTATCACCACCCACCATCGGCTTACCGAGCTTGTCGGGGTCTGGGTGAACAATGCGGCGGGTATTCTTATCGCCAATCACAATAAAGCTGGCTGCGGTGAGTTCACGAATATGCTCAATTTGTGTATTTAACTCATCAAGCCCTTGCTTGGTTTGCAATGCGTTTTGCACATCATCCCGTGAGGCAATACTGGTTGCGAGCGCAAGCGCTTTATCACCCATGTGGTTATGTAAGCTTTCTGCAGTGATCTGATACACCAATGCGCCAAACAACACAGCCTGTAAAACACATAGACCGGTAACCCAAATGATGAGCCGCGTTTCTAAGCGCTTCGGTTTTTTAACCACATGCTGAAATGGGTTTAGCTTATTGGTGTATCTCATATCAGTGCCTTGTTCTACGCATGTTGCTGTGCTTGCGTAGCTGCTTTTTCTTTACGACGTTGGACAATATAGTCTTTCAGTGGGAACAACAACACTAAGATCGAAATCACAAAAATACTCAGTGTTAATGGGCGGTCCCATAAAAAGCTGAGCGAGCCATCTGAAATCATCATTGCACGGCGGAAATTTCGCTCAATCATATCACCAAGGATAAAGCCAAGTAATAAAGGCGCCATCGGGAAAGCTAACAATCGAAGCACCAAAGCCACCAGCGCAAAACCCACCATCATAAATAAATCAAAGGTGTTAAATGACACTAAATACACACCAATTAAGCTGAAGAATAAAATCATCACTGTCAGCACAGATTTAGGCATAGCCAGCACTTTAGCGAAATACGGGATCAGCGGCAGATTCAAAATAAGCAGTACAATATTGCCAAAGTACATACTGACAATAACTGCCCAAAACACGCTTGGGTTTTCTTGCATTAACATAGGGCCAGGCTGAATACCGTAGGCAATTAATGCACCTAGCATAATTGCTGTTGTACCAGAGCCTGGAATACCTAAAGTCAGTAATGGTACAAATGAGCCCGTACAGGCTGCATTATTAGCCGACTCAGGTGCGGCTAAGCCACGCATTGAGCCCTTACCAAATTTATCTTTCAGTGCCTTTGGAGCAAGGTTCCGCTCAGTGGCATAGGCCATAAAGCTGGCAATGGTTGCCCCTGCGCCCGGTAAAACACCGACAATAAAGCCAAGTAAAGATGAGCGGCCAACCACAGGAGCCATGTCTTTTACTTCTTCTTTAGTCAGTTTTGTTGAGCCAATTTTTGGCGTATTAGGATCATCAATTTTTTTATCTGGTTCAGCTTCAGGACGCGCCACATTAATCAGTGCTTCTGCCAACGCGAACGTTGCCATTGCTACTAATAAAAAGCTAATACCATCTAATAAATCAGCTTGGCCAAAGGTAAAGCGCTCGGTACCTGAAGAGGGATCAATCCCTACTGTTGCCAGCATTAAACCAAATACCGTCATCATCATGGCTTTTAGAAATTGCCCTTTATTAGAGAACGCGGCAATGGCCGTTAAGCCTAAAAACATCAGTACAACATAATCAGGCGATTGGAAACTTAATGACACTTTCGCTAATAAAGGTGCCGCCACCATCAATAAAATGGCGCCAATCGTCCCGCCTATAAAGGATGAATAAGCTGCAATCGCAAGGGCTTTACCAGCCTTACCTTGTTTTGCTAGCGGGTAACCATCAAACGATGACGCTACCGTCCCCGCTACACCCGGCGCATTAATCAAAATAGAAGAAGTAGAGCCACCGAATATAGCCCCGTAGTAAACACCGGCCATTAAAATCATGCCTGAGTCAGCACCGATGCTGTAAGTGATCGGGATCATCAACGCAATCGCAGTAATTGGACCAAGGCCAGGTAGCATACCGATGAACGTGCCAACAAAGCAGCCAACAATCACATATAATAAGTTGTTCCAGTCGAGTACGGTCGACAAACCTAACATAATTCCATCAAGCATAACTTAACTCCACAGATTGCCAGGTACTAAGTAGATGCCCAGTACTTGTGTCATTAAAAACCAAAAAACCACGGCCACAGGCACAGAAGCAAACAACAACACAGCCTTACGGCGTTCGCCCATGATAAAAAAGCCCGTAATTAAAAATGCACTGGTGGCAATTAAAAAGCCGAACGGTTCAAGCATGGCGCTATAAGCCACCATTAAAACCAACAGTGCAAAGGTACGTAGTAAGTTGCCCTTACTGAGTAGCTCTGCTTTTTCTGCAGGCGCTTGCTTTAATAAGTTGGCACCAATCGATAGTACACACACCACGATACCAAATACTGCATACACTTTTGGTAAGGTTGCAGAAGTAACGCTTTCGTACTCTTCAAATGGCATAAGTGGAATTTGCCAAGCCACAAGGGCGTAGAGGGTAAAGAGGACCAAGAATAAACTTGGTCCAATTAGTTCACGGTTTAACATCGTCTAACCTTAGCCTCGGATAAAACCAAGTTCTTTCATTACAACGCGTAATTGCGCTTCTTGCTGCTCAAGCGATTTAATAAACGCTTCTTTTTCTTGAAATAGATTTAGCCAACCATTGCGGGCACGAACCGCTTCCCATTCAGGAGTTTGTTGCAACTTACGTAGCTTTTCTGTGTACTCGGCAAGTTTGTCTGCTGGTAAATCTGGGGTTGCAAAAAAGCCGCGCCAGTTTACGAACTCCATGTCGTAACCTAGCGACTTTAAGGTTGGAATTGCTGGGTAATCTGGCAATGTCTCTGCAGAAGTCACCGCTAAAATACGTGCCTGACCACCATTAGCGACTTCGAGTGCTTCACTTAAGCCTGTTGAAAGTAAATTGACCTCACCCGACAGTAAACCAGCTTTCGCTTTACCACCGGCATCGTAAGGAATGTAACGTAATCGACGACCATCAAGACCCGCCGCTTTAACCGCTTGTGCAGCCACTAAGTGATCCATGCTGCCGCGCGCAGAGCCACCTGCTACTTTTACAGAGCCTGGGTCTTTTTTCATTGCATCAATAACGTCTTGCCATGTTTTAAATGGCGAGTCATTACGCACCACAAATGCACCATAATCAGCAATCATGCTGGCAACTGGTGTTAAATCGCGATAGCTGTAAGGAATTTTGCCTGATAATGCGCGCAGTACGATAGGCGTTGAGTTAACCATCAATATATCGCCTTTTTTAGTGCCCGACTCAATCAAGTAAGCAATTGCACGGCCACCGCCACCGCCCGACATATTCTGGAACGATGCATTGTCTTCAATGCCCGCTTTTACCATTGCTTCACCGACACCACGTGCTGTGGTATCCCAACCGCCGCCAGGGCCCCCCGGTACCAAAAAGTGTAAGTTTGCTAATGCCAGTGGGCTGGCTACTAATAATGAAGCTGCTAAAACAGATCTTTTTAATGATTTAAACATAGTCATAATGCACGACTCCTAAAATAAGTACTGCATACGAGCACTGATGCCCATACCTGAATCTTCACCACCTACCAGCGTAGAAGCACCGGCACCATCAACATCGCTGTAAATCAGGTTGCCCATAAATTTGATATCGCTGCTTAGGTAATATGATGTGCCTAATGTATAAGTGGTTACGTCGGTACCTTGCTGTTTGCTGCTAGCGTTCATTTGTGACACACGTGCAACCAGCTCCCATGCATCTTTAATCCCTTTTGGTTGTACAAATAGCGCTGAACCTGCTTTGTAACGGCGCTGCTCACCGCCTAAGAAGTAACTTGCCGAGACATGAAAGCCATCAAAACGCTCACCATCAAGTTCGTTACTACTATCTACCGTATCAAGGTAGCGGCTGGCATATTCAGCCTCTAGAGTGAATGCATTCGCTTGGTAGGCAAATTCAAGACCGCTTTGCGACATGCTATTTAGCGCTGCGGTTTCACCACCAACTGCGTAATCCACTAAGCGAACATTGGTTTCACGCACTTCACCACGGGCAAAACGAGCGCTTAAATCATTGTCGCCCATATCACGATAAGAGTGCCAAGCACCTAAATGAATCACATCACCCGGCGCTGCACTAGACCACGTTAAGCGACCTGTTACAGCCAATGTCAGTTTGTCATCTTCGTCATGCCCCGATGCACCAAACGCATCGTTTTTGTAAACACCCACGGCGTAACGTAAGCCTGAATCTTTAAAATATTGATAAGCTGAGATACCCCAGCGGAAGAAAGGCGAGAAAGTGTTAGCAAGAGTGCTACGCTCAATGGTATTAATGTGTTTAGAACTGGTTAGCGCATTGAGCGACATGTCTTCACGAATTTTACCGGCTTTTACTTTTAAGCCGTTGTCGAATGCATAACGTACCCGCGCTAACACGATTTCAGCCGTGCCTTCAGAAAATTCGAGTAGTAATTTGTGATCCCAGTTGCCATGTTCACTTTCAACATAAGTACGGATACGACGTGGGAAGAAGTCGCTGCCTCCAGCGCCATCATTGTCGGCATTGTAAGCACCGTCGAAATAGTTGTAATCAAGTTGCACGCGACCACCAAATTCTAGGTTGAAGCCGCTAGATGTTTTTAATGAATCCACTTCTTTTTGAAGTGCATCGAGTTGTTGCTGTAGTTGTTCAGTGTCGCTTTGTGCGAATGCTGATGTACTTGCTAACGCCGCTGCAACGGCTAAAGCGAGCTGTGTGTTACTTGCTTTCATGAATTACTCCACACCAGATTATAGTTATTTGTTGTCGTTGATCGGCCTACTGCAAACGGCGATCTGGTTTGGAGCATAGTGTTAACGATAGATTAACGAAATGTTTAGGGGGTAAGTTGCATTGATGGTGATAAATGGCTTTTTGTTCATAAAGCTCATGAACAAAAAGCACATTATTGGGGGTTAGTATAAAATCTAGGCAAATTAGCTGCTTAAAATTCGCAAAACTAGCTAAAAGTCATCTCAGGAACGTCACCAGAGACAATAAGTTTGCCCTGTGTCTTAGCAATAATTTCATCAACCGAGACACCTGGGGCACGCTCTAATAAATGAAATGCACCGTCTTTAATTTCTAAAAGTGCCAAATCGGTGATCACTTTATTGATACAACCAACACCCGTTAACGGCAAACTACATTCGGTCAGCAGTTTTGATTCGCCATGCTTATTGGCATGGGTCATAGTACAAATAATGTTTTTAGCACCGGCCACTAAGTCCATCGCACCGCCCATTCCTTTGACCAGCTTTTTCGGGATCATCCAACTGGCAATGTTGCCGTTTTGGTCAACTTCAAATGCACCCAGCACGGTTAAATCAACGTGGCCGCCGCGGATCATGGCAAAGCTTTCTGCGGAGCTAAATATAGCCGCCCCCGTTGCAACGGTGACCGTTTCTTTACCTGCGTTGATCATATCAGCATCAACTTGGTCTGCACTTGGGTATGGCCCCATACCGAGTAAACCATTTTCAGATTGCAGCATCACTTCGATGCCATCAGGGACGTAATTAGCGACCAAGGTTGGAATACCTATACCTAAATTAACGTAGTAACCATCCTGTAGTTCCATCGCCACGCGTTTAGCGATTTGTTCTCGTGATAATGCCATCAGCGTGCTCCTTATTGATTCTCTTGCTTAGTGGTAACTTTCTCGATGCGTTTTTCAAATTCACCTTTAATCACTCGGTCAATATAGATACCCGGCGTGTGAATTTGGCTTGGCTCCAGCTCCCCTGGCTCAACAATTTCTTCAACTTCAAGAACCGTAATTTTGCCTGCGGTTGCTGCCATCGGATTAAAGTTCATCGCCGTATGACGATAAATGCAGTTACCATAACGATCTGCTTTCCACGCTTTAACTATCGCAAAGTCGCCAGTAATGCTTGGCTCTAATAAATAATCGCGACCATTAATATTGCGGGTTTCTTTACCGTCAGCCACTGGGGTACCGACACCCGTTGCGGTATAAAATGCAGGAATACCCGCACCACCAGCACGCATTTTTTCGGCTAAGGTGCCTTGCGGTGTGAGCTCAACTTCAAGTTCACCATTTAATAGTTGCTGCTCAAATAGCGCGTTTTCACCGACGTAAGAGGCAACCATCTTACTGATTTGCTTATCTTCAAGCAGCACACCTAAACCAAAACCATCAACGCCACAGTTATTCGATACCACGGTTAAATCACGGGTGCCTTGACGTTTAATTTGCGCAATTAGTCCTTCAGGAATACCGCATAAGCCAAAACCACCGGCTATCACTGTCATGCCATCTTCAAGGCCTGCCATCGCTTCGCTGTAACTTGTAACTACTTTATCAAAACCTGCCATTGGCTCCTCCTACTGTGCAGTCCAACCGCCATCAATGGCGATTGCTTGGGCGGTAATATTGCGTGCTGCATCGGCCATTAAAAAGCTAACGGTATGCAGGATCTCATCTAAGCCGATAAATGCTTTTTTCGGCATCGGTGCTAGCATAATTGTGTCGATCACTTGTTGCTCTGAAATGCCATGCTCTTTGGCTTGCGAGGCAATTTGTTGCTCCACAAGCGGTGTTTTTACATACGCTGGGCACACAGTATTAATCGTGATGTTGGCATCGCCCGTCTCAAGTGCCATGGTTTTAGCAAAGCCGATTAAGCCATGTTTTGCGGCGATATAAGCCGACTTATATTTAGACGCCACCATCGCATGAATTGAGCCAATATTAATGATGCGACCAAAATCTTGCTCACGCATACGAGGGAGTACCGCCTTGGTCATCATCGCTGGGCCAACGAGCATAACTTGCTGTAAGAACTGCCATTTATCAGCCGGAAAATCTTCAAGCTTTGCCACGTGCTGAATACCCGCATTATTAATAAGTACATCAATTGGCTGATTAAGCTCAGTGAAAAACTGCTCTATTGCATCACTGTCTGCCACATTAAGCGCATACCCTTCAGCGCTACCACCTTGCTCAACAATGCCTGCTGCCGCTTGTTGTGCTGCTTGCTGATTTAAATCAGTCACAATAATAGTGTGACCTTGCATCGCCAGTTGCTGGGCAACATATAGACCAATACCACTGGCTGCACCGGTAATTAAAACTGTTTTGCTCATCGGGTTACTCCTCTAAAAACTCACTGATAAGCTGCGCTTTCGGGGCGATTGAGAAAATACCATCAAGGTGTCCCCAGCCCCCTTCTATTTCTGAAATCTCAACGTCTTTACCTGCCGCTTTCATGGTGTCAAACACAGTACGCATGTTTTCAGGGCGAAGCAGTAAGTCGTTCGTTGCGGGTAGTAATAATGTTTTGGCAGAGACATTTTTAAGTGCCGTTGTTAAATCACTTTGCATGCCAGCGGTAAATAACTGTGATGCCCGGACCAAATAAAGTACATGGTTGGCATCTTGCGTTTTCGCTCGTGCCATTGCGCGCTGAGCGAGTACTTGGTTTAACTTAGGCAAGGTACGAATATCTTTTAATGCGCCTTCATCTAATACGTTAAAGTCAGGGAAGCTCGCGTTATAAATAATTGGATGCATCGCATCTTGCGTAATATTAAGCATGGTTGCCGCTAAGCCATCTAGCGGGCGCTCTTTGCCGTAGTAATTACCTTGCTGCCAATTTTTATCTAAACGAATTGGTAACGCCCATTTTTCAAGTGCCGCGACTGTCCATGCATCCATAGTTGCAGCGCCAATCACATGAATTAAACGCTCTACTTTATCTGGATAACGTGTTGCCCACTCAAGTGCTTGAAACGATCCCATTGATGCGCCCATCACAGCATGTAATTTAGTGATACCTAGGCTGTCGAGTAAGCGCTTTTGCACATTCACAAAGTCAGTAATCGTAACCACAGGAAAATCTAAACCATAAGGTTTGCCTGTTTTTGGATTAGTTGACGCAGGGCCTGTGGTGATTACATTTTCATCATGCCAGTTGGCATTTACTAAGGTATCTGAGCTAATCACATAATATTTATTCGTATCGATAGCTTTACCTGGGCCGATAATCGCATCCCAATAACCCGGTAGGGCGTCATCCGCTTTATATTTACCTGCGGCATGAGAAGTACCAGAGAAATAATGGGTGATTAAAATCACGTTATCTTTATTGGCATTTAGTTTTCCGTAACTTTCCCAGCCAATATCCACTTGCTCTAAAGTCACACCAGACACAGTGGTAAAATCTTTTGTCGTAAAATGCTGTTTTTCCACCAGCATGGTGTCGGCTTTGTTGGCAGCGCCAAACGCAGTGCAACTAAATACAACCAGCCATAGCAAAATTATTAATTTGGTTTTCATTGCTGTTCCTTAAAAGATAATAAAGAGTCCAAGTGCCAATGCGACACCGATAAGCGGAATAACCGCAGTCAGAGCTGCCATTGACCAATACGCTCGTTGATGTGTTTCTTTACAGATAGCGCGTATTGTTGTGACCACATAACCATTATGCGGCAAGGTATCGAGGGCTCCAGAACTAATCGCCACTACACGATGCAGTTGTTCAGGGTTTACACCCATGTCTAAATAACCTGGTGCGACAAGGGGTAATGCGATGGCTTGTCCGCCAGAAGCAGAGCCTGTTAAACCGGCAATCACACTAACCGCAACCGCAGCACCAACCAACTCATTACCCGGCATATGGGTCATCACATCGACAGCGGCGGTAAATGCCGGTGATACTTTCGCCACAGCGCCAAAGCCAACCACAGCAGCGGTGTTACCGATTGCTACTAAAGCCCCAGTTGTACCAACATTAATCGCGTTACCCATATCGTGAAAATGCTTGAAGTTAATAATCACAATACTCAGTACACCACCAAGCAAAGCGACAATAAGCGCGGTTTGCTGCAGTACATCGTGTAGCGTAAATGATAAAAGTAGCACCACGATCAGCGGGATGACACCCGTAATTGGATGCGGACGACGACGCTCAATAATGACAGGATCATCATCGCGCGCTTCAAAGGTTTCGCCATTAGCAACGGCCTTTTTGATCATCTTGTTTAACCAAAAGTAACCTGCTGTCGCCATAAAAATAGCCACGACTAAGCTCACTTCCCATGCCGCATAGGGTGACGTACCAAGGTGTTTAACCGGGATCCAGTTTTGAATTTCTGGCGAGCCTGCCGAAGTCATGGTAAAGGTCACCGAACCAAATGCCAGCGTTGCTGGAATAAAGCGGCGCGGTAAATTTGCATCTTTAAACAGACTTAATGCCATTGGGTAAACAGAAAACGCAACAATAAAGACACTCACGCCACCGTAGGTTAAAACAGCACAGGCAATCACAACCGCAAGAACGGCGTGTTTCATACCAAGTTTACCCACAATGTAGCTTGCAACACTATCTGCAGCACCGGTGTCTTCCATAAACTTACCGAATAACGAACCCAGTAAGAACATAAAGAACCACGCACTTAAGAAGCCTGCAAAGCCATCCATATAGGCGTTAATAAAGTTTGTATCTGCCGATACAGGGAAAATGGCCATGCCACTACTAAGTGCAACTAACATTGCACAGATTGGCGCAGCGATAAATAAATTTACCCCACGCAGCGTTAAAATGATCAGCAGTATTAAACCGCCTAACAGTCCTATCATGCTCAGCATAGACATTCCTATAATTATTGTTATTACACAGATGAGGTGACATCGGAATAATGCTTTCAGTCTTACCCTAAGCGTTCAAAAAATACATAACACTAAGGTACTATCTGCTTTAAAAATAGCTTAATTGCTTGATAAATAAAGGGCTGTGGCGGGTATAGCACTATGGTACTAATTCAATTTCTGCAACTATCTTCTACATTAATTGACAGGTGACACGGGCAAATCTTATTAAGTCTTCGGCAACATCAATGTGAGTGGCCATAAGACTAATGACAACAATAACAAGGAATACAACATGATAAAGCTTAACCCAAAAGTCGCGCCACTTACTCTGGCTGTATCACTTGCTTTGGCAGGTGTCAGTGCTCAAGCGGCAGAACAAGCCGAACCTGCAGCAAAAAAAGGTGAACTTGAACGTATTCAGGTAACAGCACGTAAAACTGTTGAAAACCTGCAAGAAGTTCCTGTTGCTGTAACCTCAGTGGGTGCTGAAGAACTGGCAGAAAATGGCATCGTCGTTATGACCGAAGTTCAACAGTTCTCGCCAAATACCACCTTGCAAGCAAGCCGTGGTACTAACTCTACAATTACCGCGTTTATTCGTGGTGTAGGTCAGCAAGATCCTCTTTGGGGTTATGAGCCGGGAGTAGGTATCTATATTGATGATGTCTACCTTGCTCGCCCACAAGGTGCCGTGCTTGACCTTCTTGATGTGCAACAAATCGAAGTATTACGCGGCCCACAAGGGACGCTTTACGGTAAAAATACCATTGGTGGTGCCATTAAATACGTCACCAAAGAAATGAGCGGTGATGCCACGTTAAATATACAAGGCACTGTAGGTAGCTATAACCAAAAAGATTTAAAAATCACTGGCCAATTACCAATTGTTGACGAAAAACTTTACGTGGGCTTTGGTTTTGCAACGCTTAACCGTGATGGCTTTGGTGAGTTTTTAACTTCTTCTCTTGATAACCAAGACCGCGAAAACTACAACAAAGACGTAACAGCAGCACGTGTTACACTCGAATACACTCCGACCGATGACTTATTCTTCCGCTTCGCGTGGGATAAAACAGAAGACAAATCAAACGCTAAAGGTGGTTATCGTTTACTACCAAGTATTCTTACTGATGCACCAGTTCCAGACAGCGTGTATGACTCTTACACCAGCTTACCAACATGGAATAAAGTTGAACTCGAAGGCTACAGCCTAACTGCTCGTTGGGATATGACTGACCGTACTAGCATTAAGTATATTGGTTCAAGCCGTGAGAGCTACTCACCAACCAATATAGACTTTGATAACACGTCAATTCAAATTTTCGATGTACCTGCTATTTACGATGATGAACAAACCACTCACGAGTTACAGCTAAATCATCAAGGCGATAACTACAAACTGGTTTCGGGTCTTTACTACTATGATGGTGAATCTTGCGGTCAATTTGAGGCTATTTTAGGTATCTTAGGTCAAAGCCTAGGTGCTCCGGGTCTGACTCGTGAAGTAAGCGGTTGTAGTAACTCAAACAGTAAAGCAGCGTATATCCAAAGCTCAATTGATTTAACCGATAAATGGTCAATGACACTCGGCGCGCGTTACACTAAAGACAAAAAAGAAGCACAGGTTAACAACGGCCTAATCTTTGACATTGTTTACCCTGAGTCAGGTTGGGTGCCAGGTTATACTCGCCCAGAAGGCCAACTGGTTCCAACAGTACTCGATGATGAAGAAGAATGGTCACGCTTCACACCACGTGCAGGTGTTGAATACCAATACAATCGTGACATCATGTTCTTTGCAAGTTACGCACAAGGCTTTAAGTCAGGTACTTTCAACCCACGTGCAACCACTGCAGAGCCAGCAGCAAAACCAGAAATCGTTGATTCATTCGAAATCGGTATGAAGAGTGAGTGGAACAACAACTTACGTGCAAACGTCACTTTATTCACCCTTGACCATAAAGACCGTCAATATATTTCGGTATTACCAGGCGATAGCGCAGCAGATCTGAACCAACGTTTAGGTAACATTGGTGAGTCAACATCAGATGGTATTGAGCTTGAGCTTAACTATGTTGCAACAGAATCACTCAGCTTTGATGCATCAGTAGGTTACATCGATAGTAACTTCGATAACGTAATTGATTACGACCCAGAAACCGGTGAAGCATTCGATAAATCAGATCGCTTTACGGTATCAAACACACCTGATTTAACCTTTAACCTGGGTGCAACGTACCGCATGTACACAGAAATGGGTGACTTTGTTGTCAATGGTAACTACTACCACAGAGGCGACTACGCGCTATTCGAAGAAGATAGCCTATTAACGCAAGATGCTTACGGTATCTTTAATATGGGTATCACTTGGTACAGCACAGATGGTCACTGGACTGCAGGTCTTTACGGTAAAAACTTAACGGATGAAGAGTACATGATTGGTGGCTACCAATTCGTGGCACCTGATCCAACAGACCCAACTGATATCAGCAAATACACCCCAGGTTTAGGTGGTGATAATACCCTGATTGGTTACTACGGCGACCCTCGCACTGTAGCCTTCACTGTTGGTTACCGTTTCTAAAATAGAATCTAAATCCTTGTGTGAGAAAGGTTTGTCTGGAACTTCCCTTCAGGCAAACCTTGTTTCAAAGCGCAAAATCACTTATAACATAACGCATTGGAGAATCGAGGGAATGTCTTTAGCTGTGAACACCATAATCGCCGATGATCACCCGTTATTTAGAAGTGCGCTGCGTCAAGCTGCCGCGACATCAGTGCCTGAAGAACATATTAAAGAAACCAGTGACATTGATGGTTTGTTTGCACTGTTAAGCGCTCACCCTGAGATTGAACTAATATTTTTAGACCTTACAATCCCAGGAGCAAATGGCCTACAAGCTCTTTCGCAACTGCGTAACCACTACCCTGATATCTTAGTAATTATGGTCTCTGCCAATGAGACACCCGCCATAATCAAACAAGCGATGAGCCTTGGCGCTGCAGGCTATATTCCGAAGTCATCTTCTTTAGATGTCATCAGTGAAGCAATTAGCCATGTCCTCAATGGCGACACTTGGTTACCACCTGAAGTAGATTTAACCGATGTGGTGATCAACGACGAACAAAGCGAATTTGCTCGTAACCTTGAAAAACTAACCCCCCAGCAATACCGCGTACTAGCGATGATTGCCGACGGTTTATTGAATAAACAAATCGCCTTTGAAATGTCGATTCAAGAAACCACAATCAAACAACATGTGTCAGCGATTTTACGCAAACTCAATGTTTATAACCGTACCCAAGCGGGCATTTTGTTTAATCAGCTTTCGCAAGTTGGCAAAATCGAAGAAAGTTAACTTAAGCATTCACTCCCAGTTTTAAAACTCGCTTTCCCAGTAGTGGGAAAAGCTCACGTTGCAAAAAATGACAAGTTGTTATTTTTCAACACCTTAACTTTTGGCACAAAACTCGCCTTAGCTACTCCATGATTATTTACATTTATCAGTATCATGGATTTAGACAGCACACTAAAACGCAAACCTCAGCAATCAACAGCTAAAAAATGGCTGGCTGGTGCAGCTATTGGCGTATCGGCTCTTGGCGCTTTAATGGTATATCAATGGGCGACACCCACTGTGGTTGCTGCAAGCCAACTGCAAATAGCAACCGTAGAACAAGCCGATTTTGTGGTAAAAATACGTGGCTTTGGCCGTTTAAAGCCAAAGTATCAACGATATTTAACCAATACCGATACTGCAATGGTCGAAGCTATCCATGTTTACCCCGGCACTATCGTTAAAAAAGACACTGTGATTTTAAGCCTCGTCAACCCACAGCAAGCGCAGCGTTTATCGGTCGCTCGGTTAGAACTTGCTCGCCAAAAAGCCAGTGTTAATGAGCAAAGAATTAACCAGCAAAGTGAGCTACTTGAGCGCCAAGCAAACCTCGCCATATTAAAAAGTGAGCTGCAAAGTGCTGAGCTTAGAGTCGATGCTGAAAGCAAACTGATCGAGCAAGGGATTGTTTCAAGCCTCGATTACAAACGAAGTATGCTAAACGTTGCACAGCTTACAGAGCGCGTAAGTATCGAGCAGCAACGCCTTGCACAGCTTAAAGAAATGCACTTACAACGTAGCAAAATACAGCAAGAACTATTAAGCCAATTTGAGCTTAATTATCAAGTTGAGCAACACGCTTTTGATCAGCTGCAAATAACGGCAGGTATCGATGGCATGTTACAAGAATTGAATGTTGAACTTGGTCAAAACCTCGTGCCCGGTACCCGCCTTGCGGTGGTTGGCTCAAACAAAGCACTCAAAGCAGAGCTAAGCGTTAAACAAGCAGATGCCGAAAAAGTGGCACTCAATATGGCAGCGAAAGTAAACACTTTTAGCCAAGCAGAGCAAAGTGAAGTTGATGCCAAAGTCACCCGAATTGACCCTATTGTTACCGATGGTCGAGTTATTATCGAACTTGATTTACAAGGCACACTGCCTGCCAATGCCCGCCCAGATTTAAGCATTGAAGGCTATGTGGTTAGCAACATTATTCCTGATGCGTTAACCATTAACGTGCCGCAAAAAGCACAAGCACACAGCGAAGCCACGCTATTTAAACTTAATCCAAATACCCAGTTAGCAACGCCAACCAATATCGAATTTGGTACACTCAGTGACAATCAAATTCAACTTTTGAGCGGTGCCACCGTGGGCGAACAGCTGATCATTTCAGACCTTTCTAAATGGCAGCATTTGGCAACAATAAAAATCGAACAGGACAGTTTATGAAAACCAATACGCTTATCTCATTAAACAAAATCGCCAAAGTTTATCGCGGCCAAAATGTTGAAACCTATGCATTAAAAGACATCAGCCTGAATATTAACCAAGGTGACTATATCTGCATTAGCGGCCCATCTGGCTGTGGTAAATCGACGTTGCTGTCATTATTAGGCTTACTCGATAGCCCAACTGCTGGCGACTATTTTATTAAAGAAGTCGACACAAAAACCCTTGATATGGATCAGCAAGCTGAACTTAGAAACCTTCACATTGGTTTTATATTTCAGTCGTTTAACCTAATTGATGAATTATCGGTGTTCGACAACGTAGCACTGCCGCTCACTTACCGAGAGCCAGCCATGAGCCCGAGCGAAATTGAGCTTGCGGTAAAACAGGCCCTTGATGAAGTTGAAATGGGCCACCGCTCTCAGCACAAACCAAACCAATTATCTGGTGGTCAGCAACAGCGTATTGCCATTGCCCGTGCACTGGCTGGCAAGCCAAGCATTTTATTGGTGGATGAGCCAACCGGTAACTTAGATTCAAAAAATGGTGATGCCGTCATGGACTTGCTTGATGAGCTGAATAAAAAAGGCACCACCATTTGCATGGTAACCCATGATTTACGTTATGCCGGACGTGCTAAAACGCAACTTAAATTGCTAGATGGTGAAATTGTTTCCTACTCTGAAGCTCGCCAAGCACCTAGCAGCGACACTGCTGAGCATGCACTTGAAAGCGCTGAGGTGATGTAATGAAATTAACCAAAACACGCGCCCAATTAAGCTTAGCGTGGGCATCATTAATGAATGCTCCGGGCTTTGTCACTGCGGTTATCGCAACGCTTGCTTTAACATTGGCCACCTTGTTTGTGGTGCTTAGCCTTGTTAACAGCTACTTTTTAAAGCCCCTTGATGTGTACGATGAAAACCGCATGGTGGTGGTTGAGCAATCACTTACTTATGATGACTACGATGCTACCGGCTTTCAAAGCTATCAGTCGATGGTGCATTGGCTTAAGCATAATCAAAGCTTTGAACAAAGCATGATGATCAATGCGGGTGAGCAAATTTTTGCAAACCTTGATGGCGAACCGAAAGAGCCTGTGCTGTATGTTGGCGGCAACTACTTTGACTTATTAAACACGCCATTTTTAATGGGACAGGGTTTTGACCTTGGAGAAACGCTAGAAACTCCTGATGACCGAGTTGTTATCTCTGCTAACTTTTGGCGCAAGCATTACAACAGCGACCCGAACATTATTGGTAAAACACTTTCAGTCATGGCGGGTGAAACCGATTATGTTCACCGTATCGTCGGTGTTGTTGATGATTCATTCAGCCCACCTTACATGTTTAAAGCAAGTGATGTTGAAGTGTGGTTTCCATCGAGTGCGGACCGCCGTTTCTTTCACAATGACGATTGGCAAAGCCCGTGGACAAACACTTTCAAAAACTTAAAACTGATTGCAGTTTTAAAGCCTGGGGTCACCATAGATCAAGTTAAAGTCGATTTAAAACAGCAAATTGATACGGTTAAATCGGAGTGGCTAAACAACGGGGGGATCACCGATGTAAAACCTGAAGTAACTCCTTATCGTGACGTTGAGCTGGGTAATAACGATGACTTAAGCTTAATGATGTTAGCCGGTGCAGTAGGGCTACTGATTATTGCAGTACTTAATGTAAGCACTTTATTCTTCTCGCGCGCTCTTGCTCAACATAAAACCCTCGCCTTGCAGGCGGTGTTAGGTGCTAAACGCAGCACATTATTTAAAAGTATCTTTTTACAGTCACTAATTTTAATGACCTTATCGGTAAGCATTGCACTGTTTTTATCGGTATGGGGCATACGTTTATTTAAAGTATTGGCAGAAGGACGATTACCACTGGTTAACAGCTTGGCGGTTGATAGCACGTTGGTCATTGTTGCCATCATACTGTGTATTGCTCTTGCTTATATTTTCTCTGTAATTACAGCGCGTTTGGTGAATTACAAAACCCTAAATACGCAAATGCAGAACAGTGGAAAAGGCGGGGTTTCGCAGGTATCTGGCCGCACAGTGCGTATTTTAATTGGCTCACAAATGTTTGTTGCCGCGTTGCTTGTTAGCTTTTCAGTGATGGTAGTGAGTAAAGCCATGGGCACGATTAACCGCCCACTCGGCAGTGATACCGAAAACCTGTATTTTGCCAACCTGTTCCAGCCAAATAATCAGATGTCATTGGCTGAGCGCTACGAACATATGCTGCAATACAAGCAGGTTTTGCTTGATAGCCAAGGCATTGATGATGTTGCCCTGGGTCACAGCCCAGTATCAGCAAGACAAAATGCCAACACCCTGACTGATGTAAACGGTAAAAGCTCGGTTTTTTTCCCTAGTCAGTGGGTAGGGCCTGATTACTTTGCGTTAGTTAACACCAAAATTCTCGCTGGCCGCACCTTTAGCGAACAAGCTATACGTGGTGAAACCAACGAGATACTGGTATCAGTCAGCGTTGCAGAGAACTTATTACCAGGCCAAGACTATCGAAATATCATCGGCAAGAGCTACCAAGGCTTAGAAGAAAAGATGTATGAAGTGGTGGGTGTAACCGAAGACTTTAATCACCCTAAATACTACGATGAATCGTTTGGTCGTCACATTTGGTGGCCTGCGACACCGTATAGCTACATGTTTACTATCAAAGCTTCTGAAGGCGTTAAGCTGACTAACAAACAAATACTTAATACGCTAAAAGAAAAGAACAGCGACTTAACCATGTGGCAATTTAATGACCTGCAACAAGAGTACGACAATTTACTGTATATGAGCCGACTGACCGTGGTTCTGTGTAGTACCTTAGCGCTATTTACTCTATTATTAGCAGCAATCGGTATTTTTGGGGTACTGAGCTACAATCTGGGTCTGCGCCGCTATGAGTTTGGTATTCGTATGGCATTAGGTGCGAAAAAAGCACGCTTATTCAAGCTGATGAGTGTTGAAGCTATTATCCCTGTGCTCATTGGTTTTGCGGTTGCTCTCGCTGCGGTAATGGTGGGTTTTTACATGTTACAAGGACAGCTAATGTCTTGGCTGATACTTGATGTAAGACTGCAATTACTTGCTTGGAGTATTACCTTATGTATTGCGCTATTCGCTTGCTTTAGACCTTTGGTTTTACTGCTTAAAGCAAAACCTATGGCCGCACTGCGTAACGATTAACAGCACAAAATGGCAGCTTTAGTTTTAGCTTAAGCTGCCTCAACAGGATAATAAGAAAACATCATGGACAAAATCTTAGTCATAGACGATCAAGCTGATGTACGTCTGGCTGCTACTGTTGCATTACAACAATTGGGCTTACATTGCCTTGAGGCCGAAGGCCCTGAACATGCCCTTGAGTTATTAAAATCAGAGCACATTAGCCTGATTTTGCTTGATATGAACTACAAGCTCGACACCACCTCTGGTGAAGAGGGGTTACGCTTTTTAAAGCAACTAAATCAATTAGGTTCGACCATACCTGTCATTGTCATGACCGCATGGGCCAGTATTGATGTTGCCGTTAAAGCCATGCAATTAGGGGCTGTCGACTTTGTTGAAAAGCCATGGAATAACTTACGCTTAACCGCCGTTGTACAACAACAACTCAAGCTCAAGCAAAGTAATCACGACAACGCGTGCTTAAAGGCACTTACCAGCGACACACAGGCCCACTACATAGCTCAATCAGAAATCATGCAGCTGTTACTCGCCAAAGCTGAGCGCGCAGCTAAGACCGATGCCAGCATTTTAATTACCGGCGAAAATGGCACTGGCAAAAGCTTATTGGCACATTATATCCACCAACACTCACTCAGAGCTGATAAACGCTATGTAAGCGTGAATGTTGGCGCCATTGCCCCGACGCTATTCGAAAGTGAGTTATTTGGCCATAAAAAAGGCGCTTTTACTGATGCCAAAGAAGACCGCTTAGGGCGTTTTGAAATTGCCGAAGGCGGCACCTTATTTTTAGATGAAATTGCGACTTTAAGCCTTGAGCTACAAAGTAAAATGCTCCGTGTGCTAGAAAGCAAAGAATTTGAAGTGCTAGGCTCAAGCCAAACCAAAACCGCCGATGTTCGCATTATTGCTGCCACCAATAGTGAATTAGCTACGGCTATTGAGCAGGGTGAATTCCGCCGTGACTTATTATTTAGACTCAATACCATTGAACTGCACATTCCACCACTTCGTGACAGAAAAGACGACATTGCTCCCTTAGCAGAACACTTATTGTTGGTGCATGGTAAAAAATATCAACGCGCGAATATGGCGCTCAGTGATGATGCCCTAAAGGCGCTAAAAAATTACAGTTGGCCTGGTAATATTCGTGAGCTAAGCCATTGTATTGAACGCGCGGTGATCATGAGCGATAACAATAATATTCAAGCCAATGACCTCATTTTAGGTCAACCAAGTTGCGAGCAAACAAATAGTAATGCCGAACAGGCTTTGCCACTATTGCCCCTTGAAGAGCTTGAAAAACAGATGATTCAAAAAGCACTGCTGCAATTTAATGGCAATGTTATCGCCGCAGGAGAGTTTTTAGGATTAAGCAAATCGGCGATTTATCGTCGCATTGATAAACATCAGCTCGATTTAAAAGAAGTAGAACGCTAAATGAGTAACAAGTTGTCGTTAGAGCAGCGTGTTCGACGCTATTTTTATATGCTTATAGCGGTGCTATTAACGCTTGGTATTGCCCTTTCGCTCAGCTTAAAACTAGATTGGTTTGCCAGTATCAGCCTATTATTGCCGTTTATCGGGATAAGCGCTTTTGCTTTAATTAAAAGCTACCGTGCGATCACCGATGTGGTTGAACGCTTTGGCCTGCAACTAGATGCATTGGCAAATGACGAAAGTAATAGTTGGCATTTAGCGTCTTATCAAAGTGGACGAGTCGCAGCGCTTAAGCAAGATTTTGCCAAGCTCAGCAATAAAATAGCCAAGAACAAACGCCATTATATGCAAACAGAAGAGTTTGTTTTTGAGTTTGCCAGCATGCTGGACTTACCCATCGTTATACTAGACCCCCATGGCTTGATTTATTTTAGTAATAAGGCGTTTATAAACAGTATTAGTCATCGCCAAATTGAAGGCAAATCGGCCAGCGACTTAGGCATTGCCCTGCATGATGGCGAATGGCAACAAAACAGCGATTCACTGTTTAAACAACGCTTTCAAATCTCATCGCAGACTTTTTGGCGGACCGGCAGAAACTTTGAATTACTAACCTTCTTTTCAATTGAGCAACAGCTTCGCGATAATGAACAACTTGTTTGGCAGCGTTTAATTCGAGTGTTGAACCATGAAGTGCGTAACTCACTCACGCCGATTTATTCGATGAGTCAGTCATTGCAAACCCTTAAGCGCCAAGGACAAATTAGCAGTCACGATGATCTCGCCCAAGATATGCTGCAGGTTATAGAAAAGCGCGCTCAACACTTGCTTGATTTTGTAGCCAGTTACAGTGCGTTTGCCAAGCTACCACCCGCACAAAAGCAGGCAATCAGTAGCGAGCAATTAAACACACGTTTAAGTGCTATTTTTCCTGAACTAGTAATAAATAGCAGCGAAGAGTTACATGTTAATGCCGACTTAGGCCAGCTAGAACAAGCGTTGATCAACCTGATAAAAAATGCCTTTGAAGCAGGCAGCAATTCTGCCCCTACCCTCACTTGGTCAAGGCAAGGTGATAACTTAAATATTGAAATTAGCGACCAAGGTTGTGGTATTCAAAACCCCGATAACTTGTTCGTGCCATTTTACTCAACCAAGGCAAATGGCACAGGTATAGGACTTGTGATCACCCGAGAACTTGTGCGTAACCAAGGCTTTGAGTTATCGATAAACTCAAAACCCCAGCAAGGCACGCAAGCTAACATCACCGTATCCATTTAAACAACACAAAGGTTAGTACTTTTAACAAAAACAACAGATTGTTGCGCTTATAGAAAAACCACGCTATGTTTATTTTTTAAACTACGGACGGTCATAAAAATGAAAAACGCCATAAAACCCATCGTATTAGCAACATCACTAATTCTAGTTACTGCCTGTAATTCAACGGCCCCTATTAATAAAACAGCAACGACGGCCATAAACCAAGAAAAATTTAGCCAATTTCATCAGTACGATGAAAAATCAAATATCACCCTTGAGTACACTGACTACGGGCAAATATTAAGAGCTTCGGTCATTGATTTAGGCATGTCTGACCGCTATCGTATTTCAAATAATACGAGCAAAATAGGCACACGATTATCATCTAACCCTAAACCTTCAACAGCAACAGAAGCAAACCGCTTTTATTATGATTCGTACAGAAAGAATCCTCAGATGAAGCAAGATTTGCAAATAGTGCAAGAAAATATGGCCGACCTGCCAAACAAGGTGAATTTAAGTAACTTACCAAAATCAGAGTTACTCGCTTACTGGCTCAACCTCTATAACGTGACAGTACTCAATGAACTAGTTCAGCAATATCCTGTTAAAAACCTAACGAGGCTATTAAACGAAGAGCCAAGCTTTTTTGATAAGCCGCGCTTTAACTTTAATGGTAACCAGTATTCATTAAACGATATTGAGTACAACATTGTTGCACCGCTATTTAACAATGACCCGCTATTAATATATGGCTACTACCGTGGCTACATTGGCAGCCCAAATTTGCTTGACCACCCATATACAGCGAAAAATGTGTTTACCGCCCTGACCACCAATGCAGTGCAGTTTGTAAATTCAAATCGTGGTAGTGTGATAGGTAACCATAGCACTCGTGTTTCTTCTTTATACCTTGAAAAGAAAAACTATTTTCCTAACTTTGAAGAAGATTTAGCTGACCACCTTCAATCGTTAGTGATTCAAGAGCCAGATAAAGACCAAGTTGTGCAAAACCTCTCTTTCAGTATCGATAACTATGATATTACCGACATTCTAGGTAGCGATATTGAATACGGTGGAGGGAATGCGACAGTCGCCGATCCAAGTATTATAGCCTGGGGCTGGGAGACTACCTTTATGACTTATGGTGATAACTTAACCAAAGAAGTCGGCCATGTAAGCCCATTACGCCGCGAGATTTTGCAAAAAATCACGCAAAAATACTATGAAGTAAATAGCCGCGTTGAAATAAAAGACTTACCAGCTAAAGAGTCTGAAGATAAATAATATAACCCTAAAGCGGCTCGCTATGAGCCGTTTTAATACCCCCTTAAATACCCAACTAAAACACTTAGCAAAACCGCAATAGCCAACTTTAAGTCTTGTTTTTTCTGTGTTAATTACTTAGATATTGCCAATTTAAAGTAAAAGTAATATGTTTATTTTTTGTACTAAGGAAGGTGGTAAAAATGAAAAACGCCATAAAACCTATCATATTAGCAACGTCACTTATTTTGGTAACGGCCTGTAATTCAACGGCACCTATTAATAAAACAGCCATCACAGCAATTAACCAAGAAAAATTTAGCCAATTTCATCAGTATGATGCAAACTCAAATATCACACTTGAGTACACCGGCTATGGTCAAATATTAAGTGCTTCGGTGATTGATTTAGGCATGTCTGACCGCTACCGCATTACCTCAAACACCACTGCTATAGGTACAAGGTTGTCATCTAACCCTAAACCTTCAACAGCAACAGAAGCAAACCGCTTTTATTATGATTCTTATAAAGAAAACCCTAAAATGAAGCAAGCTTTGCAGGTTATACAAAAAAATATGGCCGACCTGCCAAACAAGGTTAACTTAAGTAACTTACCAAAATCAGAGTTACTCGCTTACTGGCTCAACCTGTATAACGTTACGGTACTCAATGAGCTAGTTCAGCAGTACCCAGTAAAAAATTTATCTAAGCTAATAAACGAAGAGCCAAGTTTTTTTGATAAGCCGCGTTTTAACTTTAATGGTAACCAGTATTCATTGAACGACATTGAATACAACATTGTGGCACCACTATTTAACAACGATCCACTATTAATGTACGGCTACTATCGCGGCTACATTGGCAGCCCAAATTTACTTAACTCCCCATATACAGCGAAAAATGTATTTACCGCTCTGACTAACAATGCTGTGCAATTTGTAAATTCAAATCGAGGCAGTGTTATTGATAATCACAGCACACGCGTTTCTTCTTTATACCTTGAAAAGAAAAACTATTTTCCTAACTTTGAAGAAGATTTAGCTGACCACCTTCAATCGTTAGTTATTCAAGAGCCAGATAAAGACCAAGTTGTGAAAAACCTCTCTTTTAGTATCGATAATTACGATATTACCGATATTTTAGGTAGTGATATTCCATACGGTGGCGGTAATGCAGTCGTTATCGATCCAAGTATTGTGGCAGTTGGTTGGGATACGGCCTTTACGACCTATGGCGATAACTCAAGTAAAGTAATAGGTCAGGTAAGCCCACTGCGCCGCGAGATTTTGAAAAAAATCACGCAAAAATACTATGAAGTAAATAGCCGCGTTGAAATCACAGATTTACCTAATAAAGAAAGCACTGAAAACTAGCGCTTATTAAGCATTGGACCTAAAAAGAAGCATTTATATTGAATTTTATTTGGCTCATGCCGTGAAATTCAGTAATTTGTCATATAAAACTAAACGTAATTAGAAAATAACAATGAAATGGATGCACTTACAACTTAAGGTACTGGCTGTTTTTTTATTCTTTGTGAGCTGTTTTGCAAACGCTGAAGACTATCAAGTTGCCCCCGCAGCTAACTGGGTAAAACAACATAAGTTACTTACCCCTGAGATACCTCGAGACCAAATACGAGACGGGACTTTCTACCTGATGCTCGACACTCAGCTTCAGGTATCTGAGCAAGCCCCACAGCAACGCTTTAATCGTACTGTAATGCAAGCGGTAAATCAGTCTGGGGTTGATTATATAAGCCAGCTGAATATTGATTTTGATCCAAATTATCAATCTCTTACGCTAAATAGTTTAGGCATTATTCGCGACGGCCAATATATAGATAAACTAAATAGTGCCGAGCTACAGGTATTACAGCGCGAGACCGACTTAGCAAGTCGTATATACAATGGCACCTTAAGCCTAAATGTCATTATTGATGATATGCGGGTAATGGATATTTTAGATTACAGCTATACGGTTTCGGGAAGTAATCCGGTTTATCAGCACTTCAGCACCAAGCGTACACTGAACTGGTCGGTGCCGATAGTGCAGCAATTTATGCGGGTAAAGTGGCAAAAGCCTACGCCCTTATATATCAACTTTATGAATGGCGAGTCGCCAGTTACTAAAACCAAGTTAGATACGGGTTTTGACTACCAAATTAGCCAACACAATGAGCCGACCCTTAGCTCTGCAAGCGAAGTACCGCATTGGTATTCGCCTTACAAAGAAGTGTATTTTTCTGAAGTAAATAATTGGCAAGAGGTAGTCAATTGGTCGTTACCTTTGTACCAATCAGCCATCGAAGTAAGCCCTGCTATTGAAACAATTGCTCGTCAAATTAAGTTTCAACATGCCGACTTAGAGTCTCAAATTGTGGCTGCCCTGCGCTTTAGCCAAGACGAAGTACGTTATTTGGGCCTAGAAATGGGCACCAACTCGCACCAGCCTACTCCTGCATCAGAAACCTTGGCACTGCGCTATGGCGACTGTAAAGACAAAACCGTCTTGCTCATTTCTTTACTTAAAGCGCTCGGCGTAGAGGCTCACCCTGCTTTAGTTAACACTGAAGACAGAAAGCGTACTGCTAGCTTACCGGTATCTCCTAGCTTATTTGACCATGTCATTGTCACCTTAGAGCACCAAGGTAAACGCTATTGGCTTGATCCGACCATTTCGTACCAGCGCGGCGATTTAGCACATCTAGCTCAACCGAACTACGATGTAGCGTTAATCATAAAGCAAGGTGAAACAGGCTTTACAGATATGTTCACAGAACCTGCCCTAAAACGCGTTCAGGTTTTTGATAGTTATCAGATCCCAGAAGGTATTAATGAGCCAGTTAGTTTTTCAACTCAATATAAATACGGCGACTTTGAAGCAATTAACCGCCGCAGTTCAATCGCTGAAAACAGCTTAAAAAGCATAGAAGATGATTACCGCGAATATTATCAAGATACCTACAAGGGCTTAAAGACAGTCAAACCTATGCTGGTTGAATCTCCAAAGGACACCGGTCAGCTAATTACCAATGAGTACTATACTATTGATGACTTTTGGCGACCTGAAGGTAATGATTTTCAAAACGACTTTTACGCTAGTGAAATTCAAAACTCAGTTTATAAGCCAGAACAGCGAGAGCGTAACAATGCACCAATGTGGTTTCGTTACCCAAATAATATCGAAACAACCATAAAGGTTACGTTTACGGATACTAATTGGCAGTTTGATGATAAGCAGGTCACGATCGACAACCCATTTTTTCATTTCGAAAAACGCGTGACATTTAAAGATTCTGTGTTGACCTTATACTTTGATTACAGCGCTAAGCAGGATCATATTCCAGCCGATCAAATAGACCTTTACCTAAGCGAGCGCAAAAAACTCAATAACGCGACCCATTTCGGCATCATTAAATACGGCACAAATAGCTCAACAACCACACCAGCAGATGACGAAACCAACTGGTATAGCGTTTTTATTTTAAGTTACTTGGCGGCAATCATCTTTTTCATCGCGGCTTGGCGTATAGAAGCAAGTAACCGCCCAGTTTTTGCTGAGCAACAGTTCTACCCTGTCAGTAACAGTAAGTTTGTTATTTACAGCTTATTGAGCTTAGGAATATTCATTCACTACTGGAGCTATCGCAACTGGAAAGCGATAAAAGAGCAGCAACAAAGCCATATTATGCCGATTGCTCGAGGGATATTCGCACCACTGTTTTTTATTCCGTTGTTACTTGAACTTTGCAAGCACAGCGAACAAACCTTTGGCAAAAATAAGATCATGCCCGTCGCGGTTGGGTTCGTGTTATGGCTGGCGATTATCATTTCTGAAGTCGTAAGCTATAACTGGGAATATGGTAGTTGGCTGTTTTTAGTTATACCTATTCTATGGTTGCCACTGGTTAATTACATTCAAAACCTCAAGCAACCAGAACAGGCTCTTGAGTACCACTCTCAGTGGCGAGCGAGGCAGGTTATCATTTCGATATTCATGTTGCCTTGGTTATTTTATGGCTTAATTTATGAGCTATATTTGTTGCCAAGCTCAACCATAGTAACCGGCGATAAGCTTTGGTCCTATCAAGTTAACTTTTTAAAAAGAAAAGAAATTATTCCTGCCAACGAGAATGTGCACTATTTTTATAGTGACGCATTTTTCGATTTTAAAACTGATGGAAACGGCATCACAGAAAACACTATTTTTAGTTACTGGAAAAATGAGCAAGGTGTGCTCGAAAAAGATCAGCGCCGCTTTAGTGACATTAAAGAGCTCAACGTTGATTATGCTAAAAGCGCCCTACTAACCACCACGGTAACAGTAATCGACCATAATGGTGATGAAATGCTGTTATTTTTGAGCCATGAAGATGACTTAGATAAGAAGTTTGTCGCTGAGGTAGAGCGCTTAATTAAAGCCAATACCCCAGCAACTGAGCAAAACGCAGATTAAGTCAGTCGCTTAATCATGCGTTTTAAGGCGGGCGCTTTCAGAGGCTTATAAAGCAATGGATAGCCCGCATCGAGCACTAACTCACGTATTCCTTCGTCATGATTCGCAGTATTCACGATGGCAGGTAAGCGTGTTAGTGCCGCTTGCTCAATTACTTCAAGGCCAGTTACCCCATCATCAAGCTGATAATCAATAATCAACAATTGCGGCAGGGCTTGGCTTGCCTTTAGCTGCTCAAGCTCCGCTAAGTTAGTGGCCGTTGAGATTTCGCAGCCCCAATTTTCGAGTAGCTGCTTTAATGCCTCTAACACGTTGCGGTCGTTATCAAGCAACCAAATGCGTAATTGCCCCAGCTCTGTTTCTTGTGATGCCTCAGCGCCTTTCGCTTGCGCTGGCGCAGCACTCACTTTACAAGGCAGAGTTAGGGTAAATTGCGTGCCTTTACCAAGCTCAGACCCCATCACTAGGGGGATTTTAAGTAAGTCACATATACGTTTAGTGATTGCCAACCCTAAGCCTAACCCCTCGGCGCTTGGCTTTGCACCAAGCTGTTTAAACTCTTGGAAAATAGTTTGTTGATCGCTCGATGCAATACCAATCCCTGTGTCTTCAACAATAAAGGATACATGGTCGTCATCATGCTGCATTTTTAAACGAACTTCACCTTGCTCAGTATAACGAATCGCATTACTCAAAAGGTTACGTAGTACTCGTCGCAGCAGCGCTTTGTCGGTATGCAAGCGCACATCACAGGTTTCAATAATAAACTTTAAGCCTTTTTCACGGGCAAGGGCTTCGTAGTCATTACGCAGTGGCTCAACCAACGAGCTGGCAGCAAACTCGCTCATTTGTATTTTAAACGAGCCTGAATCGAGCTTGGTTAACTCTAAAATACTCGATAACAACTCTTCGGCGCTGCCTAATGAGTTCTTAATATTCATCGCCAGCTCTTTAAGTTCGGTGTCTTGGGCTTTTTCATTCATTAAAGAACAAAACAAACTCGCAGCATTGAAAGGTTGCAGTAAATCATGGCTGGCAGCAGCAAAAAAGCGTGTTTTACTGACCGTTGCTTGCTCCGCCACTTGCTTTGCCATCGACAACTCTTGGTTTGCTTGAGTCAATGCCAAGGTGCGTGTTGCGACTTTTTCTTCAAGGCTAACATTTGCTTCGGTTAACGCTTTTTGTTGCTTTACGAACTCGGTAATGTCGGTATAGGTTGTTACAAAGCCGCCTCCTGGCAGTGGGTTACCTTGCATTTCAAACACGCGGCCATCATTGTGCGAGCGCTGATATTTATAAGCGCTGCCTTGGCGTAAATAGGCTAAGCGTTTTTCGACTTCGCTGGTCATGCTCTCGCCGCTAAATAAGCCACGCTCGGCATTAAAACGAATAATGTCGGCAACAGGGCGGCCTATGTAAAGCGCATCATCTGGGTAGGCGAACATGTTTTTGTAGCCTTGGTTCCAAGCTACCAAGCGCAGCTCACTATCAACTACACTGATCCCTTGTTGAATGTTTTCGATTGTTGATTGCAGTAAGTCACGATTAAATTTAAGTACTTGGCTTGCTTCATCAACAAACTCGGCAACCTGCTCTAGAGGCTGGCGCTGCTCATTTTTGGCTACATCTAAAATAAGCCGTGCCGATGCGCCGCCGATCACCGCAGACATCTCGCGCTCAACTAATAGCTCTAACTCGACATTGGCAGGACGTTTCCACTTACTTTTATCATCCGGAAAGTAATGATTTACCAAAGACTGTGCCGCTTCTTTTTCGGCAAATCGTTGCAATAGTGCACCTAGGTCATGGTAGCTCAAAGGCTGTAGATGATTGCTTACCTTCGAATCATTCAGCTGCGACACAAACTTATTGCTCTGTAAGCGTTCAGCTAAGGTTGCTCGACTAAATAACGGTACTAAGAAATACACTAAACAGTTCGCACCTAGCGATAGCAATAAAGCTTGGCTAATGCTTTCCATGCCTAATGAGAATAAATCGGTTGGTGCTAACCAGCTTATTCCCCACGGTCCATTCACAAGCCATAAGCTATCGTTTCCTAAACCTCCGGCGATATTCGGTAGTAAAAGTGTGTACCCCCAAATAATAAAGCCGCTTAAAATCCCCAATTGCGCACCGCGACACGATGCTTGTCGCCACCATAAACCAATGATCATGGCCGGCGAAAATTGCGCGACTAAGGTGAACGACATCAAACCCACATTGGCAAGGGTTGTACTTTCGCCTAGCACTCGGTGAGTGAAATAGCTTAGCAATAAAATCAATACGATAACGATTTTACGTGCATGTAATAGGTTATTTTTATCAAGCCCGCGACTGCTCGATGTAAGTTGCGAGCGGCGTAAAATAAACTGGTTAATAAAGTCATTAGTGATCATCACTGAAAGCACAATTGATGACACTATCACCATACTGGTTGCCGCTGAAAAGCCACCTAAAAAGGCTAATAACGCCACAAGGGCATCATCAGCCGCCATAGGTAAAGCCAATACAAAGGTGTCGTAGCCGACTTCTTGACCTTGAAAGTAAATTAATCCGGCGTATGCAATCGGTAGAATAAACAGGTTAATAAGTAAGAGGTAAATCGGAAATAGCCAACGCGCCGAGGCCAGCTCTTTATCGTTATTTTTTTCGATAAAGCTCATGTGGAATTGTCTTGGCAAACATAAGGTCGCCAAAATACCAAGCAAAGTATGAGCAACATACACATAGGTTGGACTTTGTGTGGCCGCCACTTGCTGATCAATATTTAGGTCATGCGCTTTTTCAAACAGAGCCACTGGGCTGTCGAATAAAGCAAAGCACACATACAAACCCACCGCTAAAAACGCCAATAATTTAACCACAGATTCAAAGGCAATACTGGCAATCAAACCTGGGTTATGTTCGCTGGGCTTTAACCGCCTCGCGCCGAATAAAATAGCAAACAGTGCCAATACAATCGTGATGTAAAAAGTGCTATCGGCCCATACTTCATGGCTTTGTGTGGCAGCACGATCGGTAAGTAAGTTGATACTTTGTGCAGTTGCACTTAGCTGTAAAGAGATATAGGGCACAATGGCAATCACTGAAATCAATGAAATGAACCCAGACAAACTCGACGATTGACCATATCGGGTCGCAATAAAATCTGCCATTGAGGTTATTTTTTGCTGCCGACAAATATGCGCTATGCGGCAATAGATTTGCCAGCCAAAAATGAATAGCAAAATAGTACCGGCATAGGTCGGAGCCAACCACCAGCCGTTGTATGCAGCTTGTGCTGTGGTACCAAAAAACGCCCAAGAGGTGCAATACACCCCAAGTGATAAACCATAGGTTAAGCCTTTAAAAGGCAATACTTTTCTTTTATCAGCCCAGCCTGCAACCGCAAATAAAATTGCCAGATATACAATTGCAAGAAGGCTTATTGACCAAATTGAGAACATCGCATGTGATTATTTTAATTGTTATAGCCCCAGCATAGTTTTTATTGCACGTAATTTACAGCCTAACTTTAGTGCTAATGCATTGTATAACTGAAGTTTAAAAAACAAACACAAAGAAATGAGAATTATTTTCAATTGAATGTTGACAGATACGCAAATCTAATTGATAATCAGTATCAACAAGACAATAAAGTGTTATGACTTGTTCGGAATAAACTGATTTGTTTCTCGACCCTGAAACACGTGTGGCCCACGATAAAGCTAAGATCGCCTGTTGCTAATCGCAACGCCCCTTGATATTGGCAACAGGTGATCGCCCTACTATTTTACTTGCTACATTGCTCATATCGGTGACGGTAGATATGAAACTCAAAAAGCCCTTACAGGGCTTTTTTTATGTCTAAAATTCGTACCAAACCTGCAAGCCAAACTAAATGAGAATTATTTTCAAAAAGGTGTTGACAGTATTGCAAACCTAATTGATAATTAATCTCAACAAGCCAAACGAAGTATGATGACTTGTTCAGATTGAATTTGTTTCTCCCCAGAAACGCGTGTCGCCACGTTAAAGCTTTAGCTTATATGTTGCTAATCACAACGCCCCTTGATGTTGGCAACATGTGAGCGACCCTACTTATTTTACTTGCTACATTGCTCATATCGGTGACGGTAGATATGAAACTAAAAAAGCCCTTGCAGGGCTTTTTTTATGTCTAAAAATTAATGCATTAACTTTATCGACGGTTCTTACGTGCACGTGCACGGCGTTGCTTTTTCTCTTCTTCTTTAGCGGCTTTTTTCGCCTCTGCAGCAGCGCGAAGCTCAGCAACCATTTGCTCTTCTTCTTCACGCATAGCCGGTGTTTCCATGGTAATACGACCAATAATGCCATCGCGTAATTCGTTAATAAGAATTTCAGACATTTTGTAAGTATCGATTTGATTACCACCGCGGATACAACCACGCTTTTTACCTGCCATTTCAACAAACTCCCAGTCAGACTCTGGTAGCTCATCAATTTTATAGCGGCTTTTTAAAAGCTCTGGGTATGCTTGCAGTAAATATTCAGCGGTGTAACTTGCCACTTCTTCGTAGTCGATAGCGGTATCACGAATAGCCCCAGTTGCCCCTAAACGATAACCAGAGTTTTCGTTCTCCACTTTAGGCCATAACATACCCGGTGTGTCGTAAAGCATAATGCCATCGTCAAGCTTAATACGTTGCTGCGCTTTGGTTACCGCAGGTTCATTACCTGTTTTTGCCACGATACGGCCAGCCAAGGTATTAATAAGAGTTGATTTACCAACGTTTGGAATACCCATGATCATGGCTTTAATTTGTTTATCAGCGCCTACTTTATGCGGCACTAACTTTTTACAAAGCTCATTAATGCGGTGCACTTCACCCGCTTTATCATTACCAAAATCAATCGCTTTCACACCACTTTGCTGCTCAAAGTAGTCTTTCCAAGCTTGCGTTAACTTAGGATCAGCCAAGTCCGCCTTGTTCATGATTTTGATTACCGGCTTGTCGCCACGCAGCGCAGTAACCATTGGGTTTTCACTACTATAAGGAATACGGGCATCAAGTACCTCAATGATCACATCCATCTGTGGCATGATTTCTTTAATTTCGTTTCGGGCTTTGTTCATGTGACCCGGGAACCACTGGATGGCCATTTTTAACTCCTACAAGATAATTTCACGGTATTTTAACTGGCTCGGCAACGAATTGCGCTATAATGACGCAAATTTTTTCAAGTAAGCAGTTATGGCTCTTAAATCAACCATTATTAAAGCGCAATTATCGTTAAGCGATATGGACCGCCACATTTATCAAGATTTCAATTTAACACTGGCACAACACCCATCAGAAACCGAACAACGCTTGATGATCCGCTTGTTGGCTTTTGCGCTAAATGCCCGTGAAGGCTTAGAGTTTACTAAAGGCTTATGCGCCGATGATGAGCCTGAGCTTTGGCATATTAACTATAGCGAAGAAATTGAATTATGGGTTGAGCTTGGGCTACCAGACGAAAAACGCCTGAAAAAAGCCTGCAATAAGTCGAAGCAAGTTGTTTTATATACCTACGGTGAAAATAACCAAGCGATTTGGTGGCAAAAACATCAACCTAAGTTGTATGATTTTAAAAACTTAAGTATTTTTAGTCTCGATTATGCCGCTACTCAGGCATTAGCCGACTTAGCTGATCGCAATATCAAGCTCACTATTACCATTCAAGATGGTGAAGTGTGGGTTAGCTCAGATACAGCAAATATCGAAATTAAACCGCAACAGTTAATGTAAGGAATGCGATGGCAATTAGGCAAGTTGTAGTATTACACGGACTTTATATGTCAGGCTTTGTGATGCGCCCACTGTGCGCGCGTCTTGAAAAGTCAGGTCTAAAAATACTCAATTTGACCTATAACACGCTATCTCCCGATAGAGCGGCAATATTCGATAAGATTGACCGCTTTATCGGTGGTAAACCTACCGCCTTAGTTTGCCATTCAATGGGCGGCTTGGTTGCTCGCGCTTACTTAGAGGCCAATTCTCTTCAAAGTCGCCACGTCGAAAAGGTGATCACCTTAGGCACCCCGCATAAAGGCAGTCATATTGCTAAGCAAATGCAGCAAAAAGGCTTTGAAATGCTGTTAAAAAATAGCGTGGAGTTTTTATTATCTGAGAATGGCGATTGGCCGTTTAATGCCAAGCTTTATAGTATTGCTGGTGACTTACCAATAGGGCTAATGCCACTGATTGCTAAAGGCAGTGTCTCCGATGGTACAGTTTTGATAGATGAAACCAAACTCAATGGCATGGCAGAACACAAGGTGTTTCATTTGAGTCACACCAGTATGATCTACTCACGCCAAGTGATGGATTACATTATTAAGCTTATAAATCAAAGTGAGTGATACTTTAATCTTCAGCACTTGCAGCCACTTTATATGAGATTAAAACAATGATCCCTAAGATCAATGGTACAGGTGCAGCAATATAGCCAAAGGTATCAAAGTTTGCGAAGCTAGCACCTGCTAGATGACCTACCAAACCGATAACAAACGCAAGTAATGCAATCACTACAACGACTATTTCAGCTTTGCTTTCTTTAACTGTTTTACCGTCCATTTTTCTTCTCCTGGTTAAATGCGGTAAAGTCATTATGCGCTTCTGGTTCGTTGTTTTTTTGACCTAAATCAAGTTCTAAATCGGCCAATTTATCAGCGAGTACAAACCTTGTTTTAGATCATACTTTCTGCCTAATTTTTGAATATTTGCAAAATAAGGTAGATTTTTTGCTCAGTTGCCCCAAGTCTATATAAAAGTAATTCAAAGTTGTGTTGATAGTGCACAAATGGGCAAAACCAACCTTTGATAGCTAAAACCTATCACTGTGTTCGAATTAAACCATTTTACAGATTAACCAAGATGGCTAATACTTAACACCAAGCACTAGCAAGTAAACACTTAACGGTTTTTTAAGGAGCAATCTATGTCACAGGTAAATGCAATTGGTTTAAACAGCGCAAAAAGTGAAGATATCGTAAATTCACTAAACTCTTTACTAAGCTGCTACCAAATCCAATACATGAACGCACGCGGCTTTCATTGGAATATCAAAGGTCGTAACTTTTTTGAATTACACCTTAAATTTGAAGAAATTTATAACTTACTACTTGAGAAAGTAGACGAGATTGCAGAGCGTATTTTAACGTTAGGCGGTACACCGGTACATGCATTCTCTGAGTACATCGAAGATAGCAAGATCAGTGAAGCTAAAAATATCACTGAAGGTACTGCTGCAGTAGAAAACCTTTTAGCAGGTTACAGCACGCTTATTCAAATGCAGCGTGAAATCCTTGCACAAGCAGGTGATGCAGATGACGAAGGTACAGCATCACTCATGGGCGACTACATTAAAGAACAAGAGAAACTTGTTTGGATGTTAAAAGCCTACCTTGGTTAATATTTAGAATTGACACGAAAAAGCCCTCAAATGAGGGCTTTTTTATATTTAGAAAGCATTACTTTAACCACTTTCTTAAATTATCGTACTCGGGTCTTGCTTGAAAAAAGCTTTCAGCATCTGGGTGAAAGTTAATATCCATTTCTACACCAGACCAAACTGTCTCTAATAAGTTGCGAGCAATGATATTCGCTTTAATATAATCAACGCGTTTGTAACCCCGCGCTTTTACAGCCTGAAAGTAAGCCTTTGCAATCTCAATACTATCGGCAGTTGCTAATTCAAATTGTTCCAAATTAACCACTGCATACTGAATTGAATTTTCAGGGTACTTCATGATTTCTTGACCGACTTCAATGCTAAATGAAGCAACGGCTTCTTTATTAAAGCTGCCACTCATTTCCACATAAATCACTGGCGGCTCAACAAAATAACGCCAATCACCATGGGCTTTAAACATGCTCACCCCTTTGAAATACAACTTAAGTTTACGCTTATAAAATTTATTTACTTATTTATCTAAGCCTTAATTCGGTAATAAAGCAATAAAAAAGGCCATTTCTAATGCCTTTTCCTCAAGGCTTTTAAAGCGACCCGATGCACCACCATGGCCTGCATCCATGTCGGTTTTAAATACCAAAATGTTGTCATCGGTTTTAAGTTCACGCAGCTTAGCAACCCACTTCATTGGCTCCCAATACTGCACTTGAGAGTCGTGGAACCCGGTGGTAACAAGAATATTAGGGTAAGCCTGCGGCTTGATATTATCGTACGGCGAGTAAGCCTGAATCACATCATAAAACGCAGGATCATTTGGGTTACCCCATTCGTCATATTCATTGGTCGTCAGTGGAATACTCTCATCGAGCATAGTGGTTAGTACATCTAAAAATGGCACATGACAACCAATACCTAAATAAAGCTCAGGTGCTTGGTTAACCACAGCGCCCATTAATAAACCACCAGCACTGCCACCAGACGCGAATACTTTTTCTGGGTGCGCATAGCCTTGCTCAGTAAGCGCATGCGTAACATCAATAAAATCGCTAAAACTATTTTGCTTATATTGCTTTTTACCTTGCTCATACCAATGACGACCTAGCATTTCACCACCACGAATATGCGCAATCGCATAAACAAAGCCGCGGTCTAACAAACTTAGTGAGCTACTTGAAAAGCTAGGATCGATGGTAATACCGTACGCACCATAGCCATATTGCAACAGCGGGTTAGTACCGTCTTTATTAAATTTATCAATGCGATAAACCAAAGAAACCGGCACTTGTTCGCCATCTCTTGCAGTAACCATTACACGTTCTGAGCGATAATGCTCTGGGTTAAAATCCCCGAGCACTTGCTGTTGTTTTAATAAGGTTTTGTTACCTGTTTTTAAATCAACATCATACAAAGAACCTGGCGTAGTTAAGCTTGAATAGTAAATGCGCGCAGTGCTCACATTCGGCTCTGGATTCATTGCAATTGCAGCATAATAACAAGGATCATCAAACTCTAAAGTAAGACGCTCTGCTTGCTGATTAACCACCACAAAGCGTGTTTGGCCAAGCTCGCGCTCAGTGAGGATAAGATAGTCATCGAAAATCTCGACCCCTTCTAATAGTACGTTCTCGCGATGTGCTGTATGCTCCTGCCAACGATTTTTATCGGCAATGGTGCTTTGTGTCGCGGTCATTAAACGAAAGTTTTTCGCTTGCCAGTTGGTCACAATGTAAAAGGTATCACCTAGCTTATCGACATCGAACTCATGGCCTTCTTCGCGTGGCATTAAGGCGCTAAATTCACCCTCTGGGTTATTCGCATCAAGCACCCAAGTATCGTTTGTTTCTGTAGTCGCAAGGTCAATAATGATAAGACTTTCATCGCGGCTTTTGCCAAGCCCCATAAAGAAACTTTTATCTTGCTCTTCATAAACAAGTACGTCGTCAGCTTGCGGGGTGCCTAAAACATGGCGGAAAACCTGAAAACCCAATAAGGTCTGCAGGTCTTTTTTCACATAAAAAACCGTTTTGTTATCATTAGCCCACACCACTTGGCCTTCGGTGTTTTCCAGCACATCACTAAACATCTCACCGCTGGCAATATTTTTAAAACGCACGGTATAAATACGACGACCTTCGGTGTCTTCAGAGTAAGCAAGTAGCTGCTCATCAGGGCTAATTGCAACTTCACCTAACTCATAAAATTCGTAATCGCCAGCTAATTGATTTACATCTAACAATATGTGCTTGTCGCGCGCTTCTATTGAGCTGCTACGATAATGGCGTGCATATTCATCGTCGCCACGTACTTCTGAGTGATACCAATATTGGCCATCTTTCACGGGTACCGTATTGTCATCTTTTACAATACGATCTTTTAACTCATTAAATAGCTGTTCGCGCAGTGGTTTTATGTCGGCAAGTTGTTTATCGCAATAATCGTTTTCGGCATTTAAGTGCGCTAATACATCTGTATTTTCACGCTCATCATCACGCATCCAATAATAGTTATCGGTGCGCGTCAGTTGGTGAGTAGTTAATTGCTGAGGCTGTTTTTTTGCAACAGGAGGATGCGCTAATAAAGACAAAGAATACGAATTTGACGACACAAGAAAAACCAAAATAAAAAACGAATTGCTGGCAGTTTATCACAGAATTATACCAATCAGCTTAATTAAGTAGTCTATTTTGAGGCAAGAAAACCTCGTTGATAACAAGGCAAAAATTTCGCTATTTAGTTGTTCTAAATGAGAAATTTTTAACGCAGTTAGCGACAGATTTAATCCCTCAAAATGATTAATACCAATCCGCTTAATTAAGTAGTCTATTTTGAGGCAATGAAACCTCGCTGATAACAAGGCAAAAATTTCGTTATTTAGTTGTTCTAAATGAGAAATTTTTAACGCAGTTAGCGACAGGTTTAATCCCTCAAAATGATTAAGTATTATTGCGGTTTGGTATAAGTATTATTGCGGGTTGGTATTAAAAAAGCCCACTCAAATTGAGTGGGCTAAGCAATGCTAAAATAGCATTTAGGGGGAAACTGTTAATGCGATACTTGCTGCCAAGCCATAGCCCAGCTTTTTCCTACACCTGGCTCAAACAGCGGGTTGTGTGAATCTTTAACACGACAAAACTCGCTAAATGGCCATGGTTTACACATATAAACATGACCTGTTTTTGGCTGTAGTACTTTAACACCCGCACTGTAATCGCTGCATGCTTGTGGGTATACATAGTCATAATCTTGTAGACTATCTTGCACTCGCTCTTTACATTTTGCGATGCAATTAAACGCCACTTTTACATGCGTAATACCCGAACCTTCAAGGGCATAAATTTGGTTTGAACGGTACGCAACCACTAAACCTTGTTCAGTCATTTTGCCCGCTTTTACCAGCGGAACATGCACATTTATGTGCTCGGCAACAGAACGAGGCCAATTATGAGGCTCCCCCTGATCAGAACTGCTGATCGGGTATTCGAATGATAAATCGACTAGCTCTCCTTGCATGTCATAAAAGGTCACAATCACCTTATCACCAACAAACAGCTGGGTATGATGATTTAAGCAACCAATCGGCAACCACTTCCCGGAGGCCATTGACGTATGCATAAACAAAATATCACCCTAAGAACAACTAATAGGCATTATCTAACAACCGAACAAAATAAATACTTTTAGTTTGAGGCAAGTGAACCAAAGCACTAGATTATGTGCTTATCAGCGGTCCCGCTATCATAGTTTAAAACCTTAGACCGGAAACTTTGCGTCCTAACCTTTCAGTTAGTTTGCCAAAAACAAGACTGAGTATAATCGTGACTGAATCACAAATCAAACAAAAGAATGTAACCAAACGTCTTATATAGCAAATAGTTACTAGTAAATGCGTTAGGTACAAAAAAGCCAACCTCTTGGTTGGCTTTTCGCAAATGGGTTGTTAATCCCTTGCTAGCTTTCTTCTGGTCACTACTCGGTGCCCTGCACGGAATACATTCAAGAAGCCATTACCCACATCACTCATTACAATGTACAAGCAAGGTACTAGTACTAAAGTGATTAGAGTTGCAAACATAACCGCAAAACCAAGTGCTACTGCCATTGGAATTACAAACTTAGCTTGCAAGCTGGTTTCGAACATAATCGGTAATACACCGGCAAAGGTTGTAATTGATGTCAGGGTGATTGCTCTAAAGCGCGCACAACCTGCTTCAATAACCGCTTGGCGAGTTGAAATACCTTCGCGGCGCGCTTGGTTTACAAAGTCGGTCATAACTAACGAGTCATTAATTACAACACCCGCTGCGGCAATCAAGCCAAAGCCCGACATCAAGCTAATATCTAAACCAAACCAGAAGTGACCCCAAATTGCACCGGTTAAACTAAATGGAATAACCGACATAACAATAAGAGGTTGCGAATAGCTCTTAAGCGGTACTGCAAGCAAGATATAAACTAAAATCATACCGCCGATGAAGAACATGATTTGCTCGTTAGCTTGCGCTTGTTGTTCTTCAATAGAACCACCTAGCTCAGTTTTAACTGATGGGTATTCCTCTTTTAACTGCGGTAATAAGTTTTCATCAACTTGCTTAACTACTTCGCCCGGTTCAATCGCTTCTTCATCGATACTGCCGTAGATATACACAGTACGATAGCCACCTTCACGGCGAATATAGCTAATACCTGGTTTTTCGTTCAGTTCAACAACATCACCCAGCATCACCTCTTGGCCTGCAGGCGTTGTGATAACGGCGTGCTTTAATGATGCAAACGCTTCACGTGTTAGTTTCGGGTAACGAACCATAACACGTACTTCTTCACCGCGACGAATAACACGCTGTGCTTCACCACCGTAAAAGCTTGCGCCCACTTGGTTAGCAATATTGGAAAGGTCTAAACCTAAATCATATGCCACAGGTTTTAAGCTTAATTGTACTTCTTTGCTCGCCGGATCGATGGTCGAACTAATATCAAATAAACCTTTTTGCTGTTGTAATAGTTGGATGAAACGACGACCAGCCTCGTTTAATGTATCGATATCTGGACCGTAAAGTAAGTAACCAAACTCACCATCCATACCACCGCCATTTACATCATCGTAAATTTGCAGTGATTTCACACCTGGGATGCTTGGCATTTGTTCACGCCATCGACGAGATAATTCGAATGCGTTATACGGGCGAAGCTCTTCATCTACCAGCGGAGCAAGTAATTGTGCTTCAGTACGACCTTGGTTGAACACTAAGATATCGCGAATAAGCTTTTGGCCAAATTCACGTTCTGTCTCTTGGTCTACCTTATTAACCATGCTCTCAATTTCACGAATGGCATTAATCGTTTGCATATCCGAGGCATTTTCATTCATTTCTAAACGAATTTGCGGAAAGTCATGAGGTACTTTTGGTGTTGGCACCACACGCACTTGGTTTGATGAAATTAAGCCAAACGTCAAAATCAATAAACCGATAAACGCAAATAGCACAAACCAGCGCCACTCTACACACAGCTCAATAAAACGCTTATATGGGCCATTTACAAACTCAAAAAAACGTTTGTTAAAACGTGCTCGCCAGCTATTTGGGTTAATTGGCGGAAACTTAGTATGGGCAATGTGTGCCGGTAAAATAAGTTTTGATTCAATTAAACTGAATATCAGACACAGGATAACCACCACGGCGATACCAAAGAAGAATGCGCTCTCTGGACCACTTGATAATGTAAACGGTGCAAATACAGCAATCGTTGTTAAAACACCAAATGTTGCTGGGGTCGCAACGCGTTTTGCGCCATTTACCACGTTTACAACACCACCGCCTTTTTTCTCAATTTCGGTGTAGGCGCTTTCCCCTATGACTATAGCATCGTCGACCACGATCCCGAGCACCATAATAAAGGCAAATAGCGATACGATATTAATACTGATACCAAATAATGGCATCATCATCATTGCCCCTAAGAAACACACAGGTAAACCAATCATTACCCAAAGTGCCAACTTAAAGCGCAAGAAGATAGACAACATAATGGCAACCAAGATAGCCCCTTGGAATAAATTACTTTTCATCATGTCTAAACGGGCATTTAAGTAGTAAGTCATGTCCATTAATGGCTCAAGACGCAGGCCAGCCGGTAGCTCTTTATTCTTTTGCTCAATAAACGCTTTAACTGAGTCTGCAACCGGGATCATGTTTTGTTCTTTGGTTGCTTTTACTGATAAATAAACGGCATTTTCACCATTAAATTTAAAGTAGCGTTCACCTTCTGTGAATTGGTCTTTAATCACAGCAATGTCGTTTAGCAGCACTTTCGCGCCATTAGCACCAATTTTGACTGGGATCTGGCGGAACTCATCACCGCTATAATACTGGTTTTCAACACGTACCGAGATAATACCTGCGTCAGTACGTAGTTGACCTGCCGAGATATTGGCAGAGTAACGACGTACCGCACTGGCAACCTCACTTAAAGTAAGGTTGTATTGACGCAGTGAATCAGGATCAATTTCAATTGCAATCTCATCAAGTGGTACATCGTTTTGCACCAGCGACACATTAGATAATTGCAGTAACTCATCTTCAATTTTATTTGCAACTGGCTTTAACTCAGTAAGTGGAATATCACCTACCAGCGTCATACCAATCACATCTTGGCGAAATTCAACCTGACTGATAGTAACCGGCTCCATGCCCGCAGGGAAAGTCGCAATACTGTCTACTCGTAGCTTCACTTTATCAAGCACATCAGTGAGCTCTGCGTCTGTATTGATCTCTAAGCTTGCACGACCATTATTTCGAAACGCACGATATACACCACGTTTAATTTCGGTGACATCTTTTAGTGATTCTTCAATTTTGATCAGAATACTTTCTTCAATTTCCTGTGGTGAGGCACCCGGATAATTGGCCTGCACCTCGATATAGTTAATTTCAATATTCGGGAACATCTGGCGCTGAATAGTGAAATAACTAATGATCCCCATGATGATGATAAACACCATCATTAAGTTAGCAGCGACCGAGTTATTGGCAAAGTAGGCAATAATGCCAGACTGTTTTTCTGTGTTTGTATCAGTCATAGTGCTACCTTAAAGCTTTTCAACCGCTGCAGTTTCTGCATCGCTTGTCATTTCTTTCATACCTGCAACCTTCACTTCCATACCCTCTTGCGGGTACTCAGGTAGCGTCAGAACCAACTGGTCATTCACTTCAAGGCCATCACTAATGTAGAAGTACTCACCTTCTTCGCGTACTACCGTTACTTTGCGTGGTTCAAGTTTATTCTCGTCGTTCACAATCCACACCGTCTGGTTATTCACTAAAGACTGCGGTAAACGGTAGATATTTTGTAATGTTGCACCGGCAAAGCTCACTTGTACGTAAGCACCAAATTTAATTGGTTGTACGTCATGCTTTAAGCCGTATGGGTCATCAACACGAACAACTAAGTTGCTCATACGCGTCGCGTTATCAACTACGCCTAAGTCACGGTCAATTTCGGCTTCACGAGTAAAGCTGTTTAAGCCTTTATTGATAATGGTCGCTTTAACGCCTTTTAAGCGTTTTGGCAAAAATACACTATCGAAACCAGCGATTGGTACAATGATTTCTGCACTTTCAATATTGTTAATTTCAGCAACTTGGCTACCCACATTGATGTATTGACCGACACCAATTTCACGGCTGATCACCAATGCATCGTAAGGTGCTTTTACCTCACAGCGAGCAAGGTCACGCTCGGCACGTTTTAATGCCGCTTGCGCTGATTTAACAGCGGCTTGCGCGCTTAAAACTTGAGGCTTACGTAGGAATAAGTCAGTGCGCTCACGCTCTGGGTAACGTCTTGCTTCATCCTCTGCCACTTTAGCTTGTGCTTGCTCTTCGATCAGTGCCGCTTGAGCACTAGCAAGTGACGCTTCAGCTTGTAGTACAGCTGCTTCGTAGTTGTCTTTTTCGATGGTAAATAACACTTCACCACGAGCTACGATGCCACCAGCAACAAAATTTGGATGCCAGCTTGTAACTTCACCAGCCACTTGCGAGGCTAGTAAGGTACTTTCAAGCGGTTTCACTTCGCCGTAACTATTAATAATCACTTGATGATCATCACTTGCTACTGGCTCAACCTGTACTAAAGGACGCACATCAACTACATCCTTGTCTTTAGGCTCTTGAGCAATCGCGTTGATTGCCTTAAAACCAGCAACACCAACGATTAATGCAACAAACGGTAATATCCATTTTAATAAACTTGTGCGCATAACTTACACCTATAAAAATTTCACTGGCCCTATCATACCAAAGCTGACAGAAACATTAATGTGACATTTGTAAGGAACTGTTACAAAAACAGATAAATTGACAACACACACCTAAAAATTCATCTAAGAACAATTTGTTACAAACAAAATAAACGTAATATCAAAAGCTTACAAACTTACTTTCACACTTGTTAACAAACAGCCTTTTATCAAGGGGTTAATTCATTAAACTTGATTGAGAAATAATTAAAGGAACGAGTTAACAATGAAAATAACAAACATTGCGCTGGCACTAAGCCTAGCGTTTGCCATGAATGGCCACGCAGCCGAAACAAAAAAAGAAGAAAAGAAACCAAAAACGCTGGCTGAAATGATCAAAGATAAAAGCGAGTTTGCCGGTGTTTTCAGCATTTACCAAGATGCGAAAACGGGTGATAACTTAATGGTGATCGACCAATCTCAACTTGATACACCGTTTGTGTATTTTGCTCACACCGTTGATGGTGTTACTGATGCAGGCCACTTCAGAGGGGCATACCGTGAGACAAAACTAATTGAGTTTCGTAAATACTTTGACCGCATTGATATTATTAGCAAAACACCGCGCTATAAATTTGATGAAAATTCAGCCCTAGCGCGCTCTGCCGATGCCAACGTCAGCGAAGCAGTCCTTGCGAGTATTAAAATCGAAAAAGAAGAAGACGGCAAAATTGCCTTTAATGTTGATAAACTATTTTTAAGTGAAGCACTGCATAAAGTGTCACCTTGGGCAAACCCAAAAGATAAAAATGCCAGCAAACGCTTTAAACTTGGTAAGTTAAACGACAAAAAATCGCGAATCGTTAAACAGCGCCCTTACCCAAATAACCTAGATGTTGTAGTGGATTATGTATTTTCTAATGCTAACCCAACAGTACGAGGCTCAAAAGCCGTAAGCGACCCTCGTAATGTTTCAATTAAAGTACAGCATTCATTTGTTGCGTTACCGAAAAATGATTATCAAGCTCGCCAAGATGACGCGCGTATTGGTTATTTCACTAACGAATTCGACAATATGACATCAGCGGATTGGGCACCTTATGAAGATGTCATCAAGCGCTGGGACTTACAAAAGAAAGACCCGTCAGCTGCACTTTCAGAGCCAGTTAAACCGATTACTTGGTGGATTGAAAACACTACGCCAGTTGAATGGCGTGACACTATTCGTGATGCAGTACTAGCATGGAATAGCTCATTTGAAAAAGCGGGCTTTAAAAATGCCATCGAAGTAAAAGTACAGCCTGATGACGCTGATTGGGATGCAGGCGATATTAACTACAACGTATTACGTTGGACTGCATCACCGCGCCCACCATTTGGCGGTTATGGTCCTGCCCTTGCGAACCCATTAACCGGTGAGATTTTAGGCTCTGACATCATGTTAGAGTATGTTTTCATGAAAAACCGTTGGATGTACGACACCTTATACACCCAAGGTGCAGCCGCGCTTGAAACTAACCAAAGCAGCACAGATTTACATTGCTCATTGGGTCACAGCATTCAAGAAAACATGCTACTTGCTAAAGGCTTAGGCACAGGTGCGAGCATTGAAGACAAAGAGATTTTACGCCAAGGCTTAACTCAGCTAGTTTTACACGAAGTGGGCCATACCCTTGGTCTTAACCACAATATGAAATCATCTATCCTGTGGGATGAAAAAGAAGTTCACGATAAGAGCAAAACGCAAGGTATCGTAACGGGTTCTGTTATGGACTATGCCCCAGCAAACATCGCCCCTATTGGCATGCAGCAAGGTGATATCTTCCAAACAAAACCTGGTCCTTACGATGATTGGGCAATTGAATACGGCTACAGCCAAGCATTGGCTGATAAAGCCGCTGAGCAGCAGCGCCTTGAAAAAATTCTCGCTCGCTCATCTGAGCATGCTTTAGCTTTTGGTAATGATGCTGATGATATGCGTGCCCCAGGCCGCCATATCGACCCACGTGTAATGATTGGTGATATGTCATCTAACCCTGCCGCATATGCTGATGATCGTATGGAGCTTATCAATAAGCTGTTTACTGAACTTAAAGACAATGCCACGGTTAATGGTGAGTCATACCAGCAGCTAGTTACCTCAGCGAACATTTTATTTAGAAGCTACAGAACACAAGCAGGCGTGGTATCTCGTCAAATTGGTGGTGTTTATGTAGAACGTAATGTGGTGGGCGATTACAAAAATGGTGCACCATTTACGCCTGTGCCACTTGAGCGCCAGCAACATGCAATGCAAGTGTTAGCCGACAAAGTATTCTCGCCAAATGTGCTTGCTAGCATGCAGCCACTGTATAACTACCTGCTACAGCAGCGTCGTGGTTTTAATCATTATGGTAAGAACGAAGACCCTAAACCACATGGCATGATTTTAGGCATGCAAAAGCTGGTACTTGCTCAGTTGTTACACCCAGCGGTCATGCTGCGTATTTCAGACAGTGCAATGTATGGCAACGAGTATTCACTTAACCAATTTATGAATGACTTAACAGCAAGCATTTTTGTAGACAGCAAAAAAGCAAATACCCTAAGTCACAATCTACAAGTTGAATATGTGAATCAGCTAATCGCGATTGCTGGTTTAGGTAAAGCCAGCAAGCACGATAACCTAGCCAAAGCAGCTGCACTTTATCAGTTAAATCAAATTGCTGATATGAGCGTACCTTGGGGTGCAGACACCGCAGCTAAAGCGCATAAACAATATATCGATCGCTTAATTAGTAAAGCGCTTGAAGCATAAGTAAAAAAACACAAAAAAGGCTGCCACTTGGCAGCCTTTTGTTTTTTAGGTAGTTTAAGCCATTGCCGGGCGCGATTTATAATACTGAATACATCCTAGTTGCGCGGCATTAGTCAGTAGAATCATTACAAAGGTCAGTATGTGAGACACACTCGGTGTCGCCATAGCAAGCTCGGCAGCGAGGCCGCAGCTTCCAGCAACAAACTGTAGGCTAAAGTAGCGCGCACTTAAATTACTAATATCACCACTTTTAATGGTTTTATAAGTCTGCGGCATGACACGAATAGAGCTCATGACTAAACCCACATAGGTTAGCCAGTTAAGCACCGTTGCTGTTTCATAATGAGGGTTAAGCAACAAACCAAAAGGCACGACCGAGATGGCTAATAACCCAACTAGCTGCATGCGTTGCTTTCGCGCAGCGTTGTAACGAACAAAGTAGTAAAGAATCACCCCACTTAGCATGCCGGTAACAACAAATGGCAAAACCATGTAAAAACGCTGAAAAAACAGGTTAAAGGTGATGAAATATAAACTTTGCGCAACACCAAAGCTCATCATTAACAGCGAAACGCCCGACACACTGCGATTTTTACGGATCTTATTTAAAAGCGGATAAAAGCTAAACGCTAAAATAAAGCATGAAATAATCGGCAAAAAGTGCGCCAAAACAGACCTCTCTCGTTACAATTTAGTTAATAAGTTAGCAGCTTATAAATCACCTATAAAAATACAGTAAACACCTGTTTTTAAAGCAATTTAAAAGAGCGCGGCATTGTAATGAGAGCGTTTTAGAATGCAATAAAGAATAAAAAATAAACAACAGGCTATTGGCAAGATATCCGTACAAGCTGTTTACAGCTGATGACACAAACGACTGACTTGAATAATCAATGTGATCTGGGTACATTGATTAAATAGTGCTCAGGAGGGTTAAGCCATGAAGTCAATTTTATATGCGCTTGTTTTAAGTACTTTTTTAGTTGGATGCAAGAGTACAAAACAACAACCAACGCCACCACCGAGTGTGGCCAGCTTACTCAATGCAGCACACTTTAAACACGTTGAACTTAGCGACCCAGAGCTCTTTACGCTCCCTGCCGATGAGCAGAAACGTTTTCTTGATTATTTTACCAAGCGTCAGGGTAGTGATTTAAGGGATGACCAAATCCTATATCACTATTTAGAAAATAAGCTCACCAATTTTAATTACTTTAGCGCCACACTTAATGCCCAGCAGACTCTTCAAGGTCATCAAGGTAACTGTATTAGCTTAGCAATCTTAACCCATGCCTATGCTCAACTAGCAGGACTTAAAACCAGTTTTCAAGCGGTCTCAAGTGAGCCTGTTTATAGCAAACAAAATAACATCGTGTATGTATCGGGCCATTTTCGCACCAAAGTCTACGCCCCTTTAAATGAGGACGATAATTACTTGGTGCCGCCAGGCACAGTCATCGATTACTTCCCTGCTCGTGGTAGTTTTTACTCTGGCCGCGCTGAATTAAAAGACTTAATTAGCCGCTATTACAGTAATTTGGCTGCTAAAGCACTGGCCTTGAAACAATTCGACTTAAGCTACAGTTATATATTAAAAGCCAATGAATACACCCCAAATGCAGCAGCACTTTATAATCTAGCTGCCGTATTACATCGCCAAGCGGGTGATTTAGCTGGAGCAAAACATATTTATCAAACAGCAATGCAGCATGGCTTTAGCGATACAAATTTACTACATAATTACGCAGTGCTGGCCGAGCAACTTAATGATCAGGTTTTGGCAGAGCAGCTCAATTCACAATTGGCGATGCTAGAGCAAGATCCATTCGAGTTACTGGCAACGGCAATTAACGCCCGTAACAATGGTAAGCTTTACAAAGCAAAGCAACAACTCGAAGACGCTATAACATTAGCACCTTACTTATCAGAGCCTTATGTAGAATTAGCGATTATTAGTTACCAGCAGGGTAATGAACAAAGCAGTAAGGAATGGCTAGAAAAAGCCATTGAGATAGAAAGTAAAGACGAAAAACTGGCGTTATATCACGCCAAGCTTTTCGCCTTAAAGGACCAACACTAGGCTATAACGAGTAATAGAAGCTTAGCCAAGCCCGTAAATCATTTTCAAAGTCGTCGCCTTCTACCCGGGCGACGCCAAAATCGAGGTTTACATCGTTCAAACCAGCGGGCCCCATACCAAAGCTAAAGTCTCCTCGCCATTTTAGCCCGTAACTTTGTGCATAAACTCGGTTATCGACCTGATGCTGTTGGTAGTAAAGCCAAGGTAATGAATCTTTGTAACTAATACCCCCGCCATAGCCTTTATAGCGGTTACCTAATTGACTGATAAACGGTAGCTCAGGGGCAACAACAAAGCCGCTTTGCGTGTCTTTATTAATTAAGTTTGACTCATAACCGCCAAGCGCAAGGCTACTGTCATCGCGATATTGCTGTGCAAAATTAACATAAACAGGAATATCAAAAGCATAACCGCTCAATACGGTGGCAAAGTTATAGCCCTGCCAATTATTTGAGTCGGCATCACCGGATAACCACTGGGCACTTACAGACTGAGAAAAACCATATCGTTGTCTATCATGTTGCCATTTTTGTTCAAGCCCAAGCTTTAACCATTGATCATCCCCGTTACTAAAATCACTGTAGTTATAGCTCAAACTCGGTGTAATACTGAGCTGCTGAAACTGCATCGGGTAGCTCATGGCAAAATGTGCTCCTGTGTTACTTATGTTCACCGGCGTTTGTGAATGGTACTGTTTTGCTGATTCAAGGTCGTAATCAAATAACAGCGCTTTAAATTTTAAATTAAACGCTGAGTACTTAGCGGCCGCGAACACCCCTTCTAATGCTTTGTCATGTAAATCAGCACTGTAGCCTGCTTGTAAATCGAGCTGCTTTAAAAAGTCATTACTTTTGACCCCAAGGGTAAGCAGTGAAGATGATGCCGAATAATACTGAGATGCCAGCGAAAAGGTTGGTTTTTGCTGCCAAACATTATAATCGGCTGGTTCAGTTGGGCTTTGCAGGTATATTTTCGCCTCAGGTAATACTTCACTCGTTACTTGCCCTCGCGGTGGCGCTGCACTGCTTGCCAACTCAGCAACCTCTGATCCTTGTGGTTGCTCAGCAAAATGCTTGATATTCGGCCCTTCAGCAGTGATCGATAAATACAAAAGCTCACCGTTATTCATTGCCATTGGGTGCGCAACAGCTTCTTGGCTTTGCGTTAATTGGCGCAGTGAATTGCTTTGTAGATCATAATGATATAAATCGAGAGCGGCATTTTTACCGGCGACAAAATAAAGCCCTTTTCCATCTGCTTGCCAATTAGGTTGTGACACATACTGATAGCCCTCAGGCATAGGCACAGCTATTGATTGCTGAGAGCTCACATCTTGTATATACAACCTCCAATTAGCATTCAATGTCGCTTTTAAATAAGCAAGTTGAGTTTTATTAGGGCTTAGTAATGGATAGTCATAAACCGTCTCTAGGCTTTTCTCAAATAAAGGCGTAGCAACACCAGTATTGAGGTCAAGGCGCACTAGTTCAGAGAAACCATGCTTAATTTGCTCAGCATAAATAGTTTGCCCGTTATCACTGATACTAAAGCGGCGCAGCCCTGCATGATGCGTCAAAGCGCTCACTTTACCTGTTTCAATATCATAGCGGTATAAATCAGAAATACCTTGAATCGAGCCTTTTGCAACGGTTGTGGTAGCGGTGAAAAACAGTGTATTTTCGTCTAACCACTGCGGGTTTTTTATACCCTGCCTATTAATTTGGTGAAGCACGTGCTTTTGCTTACGTTTAAAAACACTAGGGGCTTTATCAGCAATATCCGCAGGGTCATCATCAAGTAACGTTTGTTGCTGCTTTGCAAAATCATCGGCAGCCTGTTGATTATCATCAGTGCTATAAATGACTAAACGGGTTTCGTCATCTTTGTTGCGCTCAACAATGGCAAGCTTACTGTTATCTAAACTTAAAACAGGGTTCGAAGCGTATAGATCAAGCTCTAACCAAAGCTTACTTGTAAGTGCTTGCTCACTTACCTCTTTAGCCATTGCTTTATAAGTATATTCGGCAATAAAACGGCGGTAGAGGCGCTCAGGTGAGTCGCCAAATACTCCGCTAAAGGCCTCATTAAAATCACGCGCTTTAACCGCTTGCATACGGGTCCAAACTGCATCAAGAGTTTGCGCTGAATAGTTTTCTTCAAGCCAAGCAAGAAAGCGAGAGCCCATTAAATACGCCATTGAGCCAGCTAAATAACCCCCTTCGGTACTACTTAATTGGCTATATTGTGGCAATGCACCTTGCTGTGCAAATTCAATCAGTATTGCCTCTGAAAGGTTATCGTATAAACGACCCCGCCCTGTCATTTTCGATTCAAGCAGCGTCGCATACCCTTCAGCAGCCCAGCGCGGCATTTCGCCTTCGACTAAGTCGTAAATATCCCAACTATTACGAATAGCTTGGCGCACGTCACTTCGAGTAGGCTGAGCAAGGTGCACCAAATGAATATATTCGTGCAAAATCAATAACTGCTGCCAGCCATCAGTGTTAGAAATTACCGTATCGGATTGTGGAGGCGTAGTAAACAAGGCCATTAAAGGCTTGTTAGTCACCGGCAAAGCAAAGCCATTGGAGGCGTTAAACGGGTCGAAAACCAGAACATCGACCACTTCATCAAGAGCACGGTTTTGCTGTTTTAGTACCTTATCGCGAACAATTTCAAGCTCTGTTGCCGCTGAACGGGCCCATTGCTGATTCTCAGTACTAAAATGCACATTAAAGTGCTCGGTATGAATAGTTTGCCAAGTCTCTTGGCTTGAAGCGTGGCTAGCAGCAAGTAGTGCCACAGTTAACAGGGCTTTTTTCATCACAATCCTTGATTAGCAAGTTGCTTAATTTAAGGGTTAGTATGCGATGCTTTTTTAAAAGGCTGAAGTTAAAAAGTGTAAGAAATTACTCGATTTTAAGTGGGCGAACCAAGCCTAGTAATTGATAAATAATAAAAATAGTCACAGCAAACATCAGGCTGCTTCTTAAAGCACCGAGCCCCGCGATGACTAAGGCCGCGGTCACAAGTAAAGCAATTGCTGTAACAGCAACACTTACACACAAGCCCTTACACTCCTGCTGCGAACGTGCATAACAAAGTAAGGCAGCAACACCTGAAATAGCTAAAAAAGGTAGTAAATAAATCATTGCGCACCCGTGGTTATTGACGTTGCGCTAGTATACCTCAATATTAAGATGAATCAATGATATTGAGAATTATTTTCATTTAAAACCAGTTCCGCTCAACGCCTTCTATTTCATATAGGGCGAAATCAGCAAACTGTTCAGCTAGATCTGCTTTTAAGTAAGGCATTGATACAGAACCAGAAGCCAGTTGTATATACAAGCTTTTAAGCTGTGATCGGCGCATTAAATAAGTGCTTATTGTGGTGACGCTTTGCGCTTTATAGATTTCAAAAACACGATACTGCACACCCAGCATGCCGGTTTTAAATACGGCAAAAAAACGGCCGTCATGTTGATACATAGCCAAACCCGTTTTTTGATAATTCAAAAACACACCGATCATCAAAACTAAGCCCACGACAATGCTCCACAGCATCGTAGCAGCATCAAATAAGGCGTTGAAAATTAAAGCAGAGAATACAGTTGGCAGGATCACATATAAAAACGTATTTTTATAAAGTAAAGCTCGCTCAGGCTTAATAAAGTTAAGCTCTGTTAAATCAACAAACCATGGAAATAACCAGCCACACACGGCTTGCACTTGCTCTTTAGTGATTACTGGCATCACTAACGTTTGTTTATTTTTATGTGCCGCAACCCCAGCTGCCATACCACCACTACTCACTTGTGGGCAAATTAAGGTATAGCGATTAAGGAGCCTAGCAATAATATTTTGTTTGATTTGCACACTTTGAATTTTCGACACGCTGATCGAGAGTTGCTGGCGCTCAAATAAACCTGCCACACGCTTAAACTTATCGTCCTGAAAATACAGCTGAAAGTTAAAAAAGCGCACTAAAGCCATGACAACAGAAAGTAAAATGGCACATAAAACAATGACAACAACCATAATTAACACAGCGATTGCGGCAGCACTGCCAACAAAAGCAGCTTGCTCATTCAGTATGGTCTCTAGACGGTTTATGATAGTTTTTTCGAGGTACTCAAAAATCACATTCATAAATGGGGCAAGCGCAGCCAATGCTAAAATTGCCATGTTCGACATCAAACCAAACTTAGCAATTTCAGCATTGCTGATCGTTAAGGTTTTCGGTTTATCTGTTGCTTCGCTCTGCTCAACAGGTAGCTCTTGCTGTTGTAACTGAGCCTTAAATTCCATAACTTGTTCACGAACTTGCTCGGCATAGCTAAGCTTAACTCCCGGGATAACAGCTTCTTGAGCACTACTACCGGCGGCATCGAAAATACAATTAACTAAATTAACTGGCTGAAAATAAAAAGGCTCGGCAATGTTTACGTTCTGTACTCGAGCAAATTTTAGGGTTAGCCGCTCTTTTTTGAATACCCCTTTATTGAGCAGTATTTCGTTACCATCCGTTATGCGATATTTAAAATTACGATAATAAGCAAAGGCATACAGCACTAAAACTAAAGAGGCTGCGGCAACGGCTATTTGCCCCCAAAACAGCTTTTGCTCAACTTGCGTAACAAATAACACCAAAATAGGCAGTAAATTAAGCAGCCCATCTTTTATGAAACGCAGTGCAAAGTGAACAATAAAATACAGTAGCGCCCATGGCGACACGCGTTGCCATTGTTGATCACTCATCGGCAAGCTCATTTTCTTGAGTTGCTGCATTATCACCATAACTTTGCACGAACTGGCGAACATCATTGCATTGTTCGTCAGTTAACCCACTGATATGTAAATCAGCACTCATGCCACCCGCACTGTAAAGCCTGAGTGTTGCGAGTCCTAACTTTCGCTCAATTGGGCCGCGATGAATTTCGGTGTGTTGCACGCGAGAAATAGGCAATAAAGTGATTTGTTGCCAAATTAAACCTCGCTTAAAGGCAATATCATGCTCTCTTACTGCCACCCCTTTAGCGCGAACGCTGTAAAGGTTGTAAACCATCGACAATATTACCAACAATGGCAAAACCAAAAGCCAAGGTGTAGCAATAGCTTCGCTAACGGCAGGATTAAAGTGCCGTACCGCAATGATCACGGCCATCAGAGGCACATAAAACAACAACCAATTTAGTTGTACATGCCATATCGCATTATCAGCAAGTGGTTGGAATTGAATGGCTTGATGCTTTGGAAGGGTTTCTATTTGTTGATTACTAAACACGGTAATTCCTTGTAAAGGCCAGCTGTGCCGGCCTTACGTGCTAACACTGAGTTTATATATGTTTATAAATTATACCCAGCGTAGTTTTGTTGCAAGTGTGTGGCTTGCTCCTGGTGCAAGTTCAACACTATCATCAAGGACATTAGCCGCTTCTAAACACAGCATAACGTGATATTCGTCATCAGCAAAATTTGAAAGACGTTTTGATTTATCAATCCATGGGTTCCAAAGTACACACGATGTTGAATTTTCGCGGCCTACTTCAATAATGCCATCAGGTGTAATGATACGCTGAGTGTCTTTTGCTTCGGTGTAAACCATGTCTGTTTCACGCGCGAACGACACTAACTCATTTTGCTCAAATGGACCTTCAGCAAATTCGATGTATTTCGCGCCTTGCAGACCATCTACTTTTGTTTCTTCAATTGCTGGTGTTGGGAAATACGTGTGCAGTGCTTGAGTGAACTGTACAGTTTGGTTATCTAAGTTTGTGGTTGTTAAACGTAGCTCTAAACCAGAGGTTAAAATAAACTCGGCCAATAACTTAGTTTTATAAGGCCAATACTTTTCATCAACTTGCGTCATCGGTAATGACAAGCTGATATAAATAGAATCGTCTTGTTCTTTCACTTCTTCTGCGCGCCATAAACTTGTGCGAGCAACACCATGAGCTGGCCAGCCTTTATGTTGGCTTACTCCGAACCATGGCCAACAAATCGGAATACCGCCTCGCACACCTTTGCCTTCTTGGTAATCTTCTAATTCTGAGACCCATAATAGTGGCTTTTTATCGGTTGGCGTGAACTCAGTGATCTGCGCACCTTGCAGAAAAATAGTTGCGCTACAAAACTCACTAGCAACTTTAATAAATTCAAGCCCGGTTTCACTTTGCTCAATCGTAACTGATGGCGATAACTTCATAATTCGTCCCATTTAATGAAAGAAAAATCCACCTTACCCAATGCAGTGGCTTTTAGTAAATAATATTTAGTTATTTGTATAAATTCTTTTACTACAAAGTGATGGTGTCACCTCGTAGTTGCATTTTAAGTGTTAACAACAATTACTCCATCTAAATTTTAACTTTTGCTTTTAATTTCTGCTCTAATTATTTTAAAAGCACAAAAACAACCTTTATGGCCATAAATTATAAGCAATATAGTCATTATTTATTTGAACTCAATTTATTAGATGTGTAAAATTTTTTGATTGCGGTTGCTCCACGCCGCCTTATTTAAGAGACAGAAACATGCAAAAGTATGACGAGCTACTAGTGTCGCTGCGTAAAGTGATCAGAGCCATCGACCTTCATTCAAAACAGCTCAATAAAACCTCTGGCTTAACAGGCCCACAATTACTGATTATGAACGAGGTTGCACAAACCGATGGCATAACCGCTAGTCGCATTGCACAAAATGTAAATCTAAGCCCAGCGACGGTTACCAATATCTTAGACCGTATAGAAAACCGTAACCTTATCACTCGTGTACGTAGCCAATTAGATAAACGCCGAGTTAGTTTGCATCTAACTGAAGCGGGTAAACAGCTATTAGATCAAGCACCTCAGCCTCTGCAAGAACACTTCATCGAAAAGTTCTCAGCACTCGATGAGTGGGAGCAAAGCTTATTACTTTCATCAATGCAACGTATTGCCGCAATGATGGATGCAGATCAACTTGATGCATCACCCCTGCTTGAAGTTGGCGCAATCACCAAGACATTAGAACCACAGTAAAAATTAAAACTGGTTGATTAATATTAATTTTCTGTGTCGAGTCTTGGGTTCAGCATGAATATCAACTATGCTTGGTAGTACCCATTCCAACACTAGCGAAAATTCATGCTTAAACTATCAAAGTTAGCCCTCGCAATAGCCTTGGGCACAACTTCAAGTCTTAGTCAGGCATCTGAAATTGATGACCTTCAAAAGCAGCTGCAATTGCTCAAACAGCAAATGCAACAACTGCAAAGTAAACTTGATGCTGCCGAAGAAAAATCGCAGCAACAAGCCGAAAAACAAGCACAGATTGATGCACAAGTAGCAAAGCAACAAAAGCAGCTTGAGCAGCAAACAGCGGCTGTTGAAGCTCCTAAAAAAGAATCTGGCATTAAAGTCGGGGGTGCAGTACGTACCAACTTTAGCCATACATCTTACAACGATGGTAATAAAAACCGCGGTGGCGACTTCGATTTTGACATCTTCAGGCTAAATTTTGCAGGCGATGTCGGTGATGTACAGCTTAACGCTGAGATCCGTTTTTTCGATTACATGACCGCTGTTAAGTATGCCTACGCAGCTTATGACTTTGCCGAAGACTGGCAAGTCCAGGCTGGTATTACCAAAGTTCCTTTTGGTAACTGGCCTTATAATTCACACAATTACTTCTTTGGCACCACTTACTATATTGGTCTTGAAGATGATCACGATCTGGGTGTGCTATTCAAGCGCAAAATTGCTGACAACTGGCAAATTGATCTGGGCTTTTTCAAAAATGATGAGCTAGGTGGCGTTGATGGTTACGTAAGCGACAGAAGCGACCGCTACTCATATGATGTAGTTGGTTTCCGCTCAGCTGATGAAGGTGTATATGCCGAACCAACCAATGCGATTGGTGAGTACAACACCTTCTCTGGTCGTTATGGTTATCACTTTGAGCATGACGGCGGCACCACCGAGCTAGGTGTTTCTGCGTTATCGGGTGGCTTGCATGACGGTGAAGATAAAGCCGGCGATTACTACGCCTGGGCTGTGCACTTAAACAGTACTATTGGCCCATGGAATTTCCAGCTCCAGCATGGTGAGTATAACTACGATATCGACAACGTCGACCGTATGGCCGTGGGTGCTTATGCGTTTTACGATAGTATTGCCGCAGAAGCGACCATGACTAATGCTAATATCGCTTACAGCCTGCCTGTAAAGTGGGGTCCGGTAACAAACCTGCAGTTTTATAATGACTACGGCATCATTTATGACAAGTCAGATAACAGCGAAGATACATGGATGAATGTAACTGGTGTATCTGTTGCCGCAGGTGGCTTATTCACTTACTTTGATTTTGTACAAGCGAAAAACCAACCATTTGTTGGTGGTTCAATTGCCGGCGACAGCGACGAGACTGAAACCCGCTTCAATATCAATATAGGTTATTACTTCTAAGATACGCTTAATTAAGTGAAAGCAAGGAGCTGGTCTCCTTGCTTTTCTTTACTCGAAAACACAACAATCCCATACAACTCTTAACGCTTACTCGTTACTAGCAAACTTCTTACTTCACTCCCAAGTAGTCCACCATGCACAAGGCTAAGGTCCGATCTGTACCTTTTGCAAAAACATTTTCTGGCTATACAAATGAAAATCATTATTATATAGCGCCATTCTAAGCCCGATTTATTGTTAAAAGCTGTATAGCAGCTTTATCTGATTATCACTTAGAAATTATGGGTATAACCCTATGACAACATCAACTACCCCGTGCATTTACTCTATAGACGTTGCAGAGGAGAATATTCATGCCAATACTCGAGCTACTTTCTCGAGCTGAAAAGCTAAAACAAGCGATAAGCATCATAACCGATGATATTGATCATCATTTATTAGCGCTAGCGCCTAGTGCTGATTTAGATAACTATAAAAAGTTTTTAACCTTACAGTATGCCTACCAGTTAGAATTAAAAGGCCTCTACGAGCATGCTGGTTTACATCAATACATAGATAACTTACATGATCGTACGCGATTATCTTTTATCGAGCAGGACTTAGACGATTTAAAGCACCCATTACCAAATCATCAACAGCAACCCTGCCGCTTTCAAAATGCCGACTTTGCCTATGTACTTGGTTGGCTGTATGTAATTGAAGGGTCACAATTTTCTGCAGCTACATTAGGCAAACAGGTGGAAGCTGAGCTAAAGTTAAATAATCAACGTGGTGCACGCTACCTAGCGAAAGCCAGTGAATACTCTAAAGGCTGTCAACTTAGTCATCTTATTGATAACCTTGAGCTCTGTGAGCAGCAACAAGCCACCTTGATAGAGGGTGCCGAGCAAGCACTGCAACGATTTAAGTTTTATCAGGCCCAACTTTATTGATGAATGTGAGAGCGGCGTTTACCGCCTATAAAAATGGCTGCTATCAATTACTCGGGTTATTGATGGTGGGTTTAGGTATCATAGGTATTGCATTACCTGTGATGCCTACGACTATCTTTTTTATACTAGCATTGGCGTGCTTTACCCGCTCATCACCCAAGCTTTCTGCCTGGCTGCTAAACCACCCTAGATACGGCCAACCGTTAAGGTTTTGGCAAGAGCATAAGGTTGTCCCTACCCGTGCTAAGTTATTAGCAGGTTTTGGTATGGCTATCGGATATGCTTTTTTATTACAAAGTACCGCGCCAATTTGGGTGATGTATTTAGTAGCAGTGATTGAATTGAGCGTATTAGCCTATCTAATTAACCGCCCATCTGCACCCAATAAACCAACCCTAATTAAAGTTAATATAACCACACAGATGCGCTTGATGTTGCTTGCCTGTTTTCTCAGCTTGCAACTAGCAGTTATGGCTTATCTCGCTATTCATTTCTAGCACAAAGAAATGTAAAGAACGTAAACACGCTTGTTATCAGTAATACAAATCATTATCATATTTGTATCTTTAACGAATAAACCGCATTATGTTCTCATTTAACAAACGCAGCTTTTATAGCGTTAGCCGCGCCTTACACATATACCTTTCAACGGCCTTATTCTTTTTACTTATTTTATTTTGTGTCAGCGGCATCATTCTTAACCATGTTAGTTGGCTCGAAAATGATAAACATAATGGTCAGAATCAATTACTTGTTTCTGCAGAGCTATTCGAAAAAGCACAAGCAAACCTCGACACATTGCCAAGCCTTTACCCTGAAATAGAGCAATACATGCAACAGCAGTTTTCACTCAGCAATGTAAAAAGTATTGAGTGGGAAAAAGAAGATGCCTTGGTGATGCTCGACTACCCGCTTCCGGCTGGCTTTGCCTATGCCGAAATCGATTTTCAAACCGGTGAACTTAATATTGATTATCAAACAGGTGGCTTTATGAGCCTGATTGGCGACTTACACAAGGGCCGCCATACAGGCGAAGCATGGAGCTGGGTCATTGATATCTCAGCTGTTTTGATGATTCTGTTTGCTATTACTGGATTATTTATCCTCTTTCAAAACCGTAAAAAACGTGCCGCAGGTCTATGGTTAACGCTTCTTGGTGTTGCCACGCCTTTGGTTATTTATCTAGTTTGGGTGCCTCAACTTAAAGGAGTATCTTAATGAAACAAGCCCACTTACTCGTTGCTCTACTAATTGGCTGTTTATTCAGCCCACTGAGCTTTGCAAAAGATCCCAACCTAACCGTTGAATTTACCTTACCTGAGCTAGATGTTTCTCCATATCATCGCCCTTACGTGGCGTTATGGCTAGAAACACCTGAACGTAAACACGTTACCACTATTGCACTTTGGGTCGAAAAAGCTGAATGGTTTAAAGACTTACGTCAGTGGTGGCGAAAAGCAGGTCGTAGCAACGACAGCTTTGATGGTGTGACGGGTGCAACAAAGCGCCCTGGTACTTACACCATTGAGTGGCAAGGTAAAGATTTAAAAGGTAACCCAGTTAAACCTGGCAGCTACCTACTTAATGTTGAAGTTGTACGCGAAGAAGGTGGCCGAGATTACACCCGCGTTGAAATCGACTTAACGAAAGACGGCAAAGTCACTATTAAAGGCGAAAAAGAGTTCGCAACTAGCTTTGTTACCATTACCAGTAATTAAGGACAAACAATGAAATTAAAATTATTAAAGACGGCGCTGATCGGCGCAGTGACCTTCACAGCAATTGCATCTGGCTATGCACAAGCACACGCCCGTTGGTTAATGCCATCTCATACTTCTTTGTCTGGTGAGAAAACTCACTATGTGATGATCGATGCCAGTATTTCTAATGAGTTGTTTAGCCCAGATAAAGCATACCGCCCAAAACAAAAAGGCGCAGAGTATGACGACAACTTATTAATTGCCCTTGCTCCAAATGGCAAGCCGGTTGAAGAAACGATTCGTGCATACTATTTAAAACGCAAAAACTCAGCGGCAGTGAGCTTAACGCAAGACGGTACTTACCATATTGCTATGCAGCAAAAACCAATGCTAATGACTTTCTATAAAGATAAAGACGGCAATCGCGGCCGTGTTTTCGCAGGTAAAAAAGAAGCAGACCTACCAGCAGGCGCAACCGACGTGCGCACTGTAAAATCAATCGCAACTGTTGATACTTTTGTAAGCCGTAATGGTACTTCTAAGCCAACATTGCTTGGTCAGGGCTTAGAAATTTCTGGCCCAACTCACCCGAACGATCTATTTGCTGGTGAAGAAGCTAAGTTCCAATTATTAATGGATGGCAAACCAGCTGCTGACGTTGAACTTGCTATTGTTCGTGGTAGTGCTCGCTACCATAATGAGCGTGACGAAGTGAAAGTAACAACCGATAAAAAAGGTTTCTTTACTGTGACATTCGCTCACGCCGATATGTATTTGATTGAAGCATCTGTTGATCAAAAACCAGCAGATGCCGATATCGATAACGTTCGTTACTCATTATTCACAACGCTTGAAGTAGCGCCTGAATAATATGCTGATTAGGCCTTAACAAAGGCCTAATTCGACTTTCGAGGAAGGCTGTAGTCAACCGTATGATCGCAGCTACCGTCTTTCTCGCAATCATTTATCCCATCACCATCGACATCCCAGCTTGGATGCATGCCTTTTAATGTACTTTTTAATACCGTGATATCGGCTGTAAATTCACTTTGCTCATCACGGCGCGCAGCATTGCGCATTAGAAACACCCGAATCACATAATCGCCATTATCAGGAATTTTAATCTCGGCATGATCACCTTTTGCCGGGCCAACAAACAAAGCAGTTGGGTTACCTTTTGGTAAAATATTAAAGTAGTTGCTTAAATTTGATGGAGCAAAATCAACCTTTAAAGTAGTGCCTTTATTAAGGTTAATTTGATATTCCAGCATCTCATAACCTTTAATTGTGTCTTTAACTTGCCAGCTTTGCTGCACCGCAATATCTGAAGCTAGCAACTCATAATGACGACTATTTGGTAAATTTTGTTCGGCAAACACTAAGCTACTTGTAGTCACCGAAAAACAAAACCCTATTAATAACAACAACTTCATATTCAACCTCCTTTTAAATTCTTTTTTAAAGAATGATAAACGCTAATTTTACAATTTTTAATTCTTTTAAAGTGAACTTATAGTTACTCCATCGCAGACACACTGCTTAACTAAACAGGATACCTACTATGAAACTTTTTACTTTAATCTCAGCTCAACCACACTTACAAAATATTAGCACTTTATTGGCACGAATTGGTTTATCGGCCATCTTTTTACTAACCGGCTTTAGCAAAATAGAATTCTTTGATGCAACAGCACAGTACATGGCATCAGTAGGTTTACCAGAGTTCTTACTGCCGTTTGTAATTGCCTTTGAAATTGTTGGCGGATTATTTATTTTACTGGGCTTTTTAACACAACTAACCGCTGTCGCTTTTGCTGGTTTCAGCCTAGTTAGTGCTTTGTTATTCCACTTTCAGCTTGATGATCAAATGCAATTTTTAATGTTCTACAAAAATATTGCGATGGCAGGCGGCTTTTTAGCATTAGCCAGTGTTGGTGCAGGCAAAATCAGCCTAGATCAACTAGTGTTAAAACGTAGTCAGGCATAACATTTATCCCAGCCAATAACCTAGGTTGTTGGCTGAATTTGTTTTTAAGGGGGCGCGAGTATGGCAACGTTATTAACAGCAACCAGCCATGATATTGGTGGGCTCGATGTAAAACGCATCTTGCCTCATTTTGACAAAAAAATGGTTGGCCCATTTATCTTTTTTGACCACATGGGGCCAAATCACTTTCCTCGCGGTGAAGGCATAAATGTGAGGCCTCACCCTCATATTGGCTTATCAACGCTCACTTATTTATTTACTGGCAGTATTTACCATCGCGATTCGCTAGGTAATAGCCTGCAAATAGAACCCGGCGATGTTAACTGGATGACCGCAGGTCGCGGTATAGTTCACTCAGAAAGAGAAAGCCTTGAAGTGCGGGCGAGCGAGCATGACATTAATGGTCTGCAGTGCTGGGTTGCTTTACCTGAGAGTATGACCGAAATAGCACCGCGTTTTGAACATATCAAAAAACAGCAATTGCCTGAGAAAATCGAAAAAGGCGTGCTGATGCGACTCATTGTTGGTGATGCCTATAGCTTAAGCTCCCCTGTGAAAAGCTACTCTCCGATGTTCTATGTAGATACGGTAGCCGAGCAAGGTAGCCATTTAACTAAACCACACCCTCGCCATGAAACCGCCGTGTATGTTATTTATGGTGAAATTGGTGTGGGTGATACTCGCTATACCCAAGGCGACTTTGTGCTACTTGATGACAGTGAACACGAAATAACGACTCTGATGCACAGCCGCTTTATTTTACTCGGTGGCAGTAAATTCAATAAAGTCCCGTACTTACACTGGAATTTTGTTGCTTACAGCAAAGAGCGTATCGAGCAAGCAAAACAAGATTGGCAAGCACAGCGTTTTGCTAAAATCCCCGGTGATGAGCTTGAGTATATTGAGTTGCCCTCACCTAAAAAGTAAACTTTTCCTGCATTTACAGGTACTATTAGGTAGTTAAGTAAGCAAAGGAACATCATGCTAAGAATTACGCTAGAACAGTGGCGCATGTTTCGTGCTGTTGTTGAATTTGGAGGCTTTAACCAAGCCTCACAAGGTATTCATAAAAGCCAATCGAGTATTCATAATGCAGTTGGCAAAATTGAATCTGCACTCAATGTAAAATTATTCAGCATCCAAGGCCGTAAAACCGTGCTGACTGAAGCCGGCGAAATGATGCTGCGCCGTGCTAATTACTTACTTGATGAAGCCGCTAAAGTTGAGGCCATTGGGCAAACTTTGGGTGAAGGTATCGAAAGTAAGTTACGCATTGCCGTTGATGCTGTTTTCCCTCAACAATTGCTTTATAAAGTACTTAACAACACGTCATCGCAATACCCTCAACTGCGTATTGAGCTGCATGAGTCTGTACTAATGGGGGGCAATGAGCTGCTCGAAAACGATCAGGTTGATATTGCTATTACCGGCTTTCCAATTGCGGCAAACTTTCACGAAGAATTATGTGATATCGAGTTTATTGCCGTCGCCCACCCAGATCACCCTTTGCATGCGATAGAGCGTGAAATTACCCTCGAAGATTTAAAATCACACCGCCAAATTGTTGTTCGCGATTCAGCAAATAAGCACAAACAAGATGGTGGTTGGTTAGGTGCCGATCAACGCTGGACCGTCACTCATATGCGCACTTCGATTGATATGATCAGTAATGGACTGGGCTTTGCGTGGTTACCAAAAATCGCGATAGAAAAACAACTTGCGACAGGGCAAATGAAAGCACTTAATTTAACCCATAACAGCAGTCGCAGCGCTAAGTTACATTTACTCTTTAAAGACGGTGACAAACTGGGTCCTGCAGCACGCTCGTTTATTGGCGAGTTGCGTTATCAAGTAATGGAAAACCTATAGCTTCAAGGGCGTTTCAGCAATACCTTTAACGCCTGGCTCAAGAATAAACACGCCACCACTGTGAGGGTAATCAGCGAGTACTGAGTCTTCTAGCCCTACTGACGCAGTAGTCACCGCCAGATGCGTGAGCTCTTCACCTACAAATGCGACACTCGTAACACGCGGTGCGGGTAAGCGAATAAACTGTACTTGCTCACCATTTGGAGCAAAACGATACACGCCATAACCATTCCATGCAGCAACCCAAAGATGATCTTCGCTATCAACTGTCATGCCATCAGGAAAACCCATATTGTCAGTAAAGCGAATAAACTCTTGTTTATCAGCAAGCTCGCCATGCTCATTCAGAGTGAAGCGGTAGATTATTTGTTTATCTGAGTCTGTAGAATATAGAAACTGGCCATTTTTACTTACCGCAGGCCCATTGCTAATGGTGTAGTCATGATCAACTGCTGTCGGAGCCTGACCATGACCAAAACGGTATAACTTGCCACTATTGGTTTGCTCTTGAGAGTCCATTGAGCCAAAAAAGCCAAAGCCTTGGCGAGACGTTTTACCATCGTTTAAGCGGTTTTGTGAGGGTTCGTGATCGATTGAGTAAAGAAGTTCGCGGCTAAAGTCTTCACTATTGAGCTTATAAATGCCTTTGGCAAAGCCTGCGATTAATTCAGTTTGTTCGGTTTCCATCACCCAACAAATAGGTTCTGGCATAGTAAACTGGCTAACTCGCATCGATTGACACTGCAAACGAAACAAACGCTGCCCTAAAATATCGACCCAAAATAAACAGTTATGTGCCTTCGCAAAATAGGCACCTTCGCCCAATTGGCATTGGCTAGAAATGATTACTTTAATGGTGTCATCGAGCATAGGCTTCATTACACAAACTGCTGAACTATTCTCATTCTATCTGTGTATGAAAATAAGTGCTAGACCAGATAAACCTGCAACCAGCAAGATGATGCCACGAATGGCCTTTTCATTGAGGTTATTGTTGATCACAAACGACAAGCCCCAGCCAATTAAAATAGCAGGTAAGCAGAAAAAGAACAGCTTTACATCAGCCATATCGGCAGAGCCTGTCAGCATCAGTACAATAATGCCAAACAAGTTTATAAAGACGAAAAAGGCACTTAGGTTTGCTTTAATTTTGTCTTTATCTTCAGCTTGATAGAGCAGCCCCATCGGCGCGCCACCGGCTGACGTTGTGGTACCTAAAAAGCCCGACGACATTGACGCGAGTAAGCTTGTGATGGTGGAAATTTTCGGTTTCATACCTATGATAGACAATGCCACCACCACCAAAATACTCACTCCGAGCAAGAGTTGATACTGCTTCGCATTGACATACCACATCACCACAGCGGCAAAGATAACCCCAACTGCACCACCAATTATGGATATGCCCGTTTGTTTCATGTCTATCGCGCCGCGGTGTTTAATCATTAACACCGACGTTAAGAACAGCGCATTCAAAATCATTGGCCCAGGCACCAGCTCTGGCATCAGCCAGTAAAGTACAGGCACGCATAACATACCTAAACCAAAGCCAATAACACTTTGCAGGCAAGCGCCAATAATCAGAATTAAATAAACAAGTACAAAGTCGGTCAAACTTTCTTACCACCTTCCTAAGTATGAGCTCTGTTGATTCTATAACCCATATTTTATTATTATAGTATCATTTGAATTATGTAAAAATTTTTATTTCAAGCTAGTTATTTTACGATTGTTTCGCAAAATTATGTCCAACCTGCATCCACGATCAGTGATTGTGCTGTCATCATTCGGCTGTCATCAGCGGCCAAAAACAATGCCGCGTTTACCACATGGTCTGGTTGAATTGTTTCGTTAATACACTGACTTAAACGAACATCTTCAATCATTTCTGGGGTTAGCCAATGAGTAATTTGGCGCTCTGTCATCACCCAACCCGGAACCAGTGAATTCACACGAATATTGTCTTTACCATATGAGGCAGCTAATGAACGGGTTAAACCTTCAATCCCTGCTTTTGCGGTTGTGTAGGCTGGCATGCCTGTTTGCTTAATACGCCAGCTTACCGACCCCATATTGATAATGCTACCGCCACCTAAGCGCTGCATCTGTTCAATCACAGCTTGCGATGAAAAGAAACATGGACGTAAGTTAACAGCAAACTTATCTTCCCAATATTTCACATCCATATTCTCTGCGGCATGTCGGGTGTCATCGGCTGCGTTATTAATTAACACACCAATGTCACCCTGTTGTTGACGCGTTTGCTCAATGGCCGCTTTTAAGGCCTCAACATCACGTATATCGCAATGGATAAACTGCGGATCAAACTCATATTTACCCGCTAATTTTGCGCATAACGCATCGCTTTGCTCAGTTGCAATATCAACAAAGGTGACTTTCGCGCCCTGCTCGCAGAACCGCGTTACCATTACTTCACCAATTCCCGATGCACCACCAGTAATAAACACACTCTTACCAGCAAGGCTTGGGTAAACTGTTTTTAGCTCGTTCGAATTTGGCATGATAACCTTTTGTTTTAAAGTAATTACAACGTCAAAAGTGATACTTATTGAGCCGCTTCTTTATCAGCGATTTCTTTTTCAATAAACGCCATTGCTTCATCAATCATGTACGTCATCATGTTTTTAGCACGCTCAGGGTCGCCGCTCGCAATCGCGTTATACACTTTAAAGTGCTCTTCAGCGATAGCCTTTTTATTGCCCTTAGCTGGTGTAGTATGTTGAATACTCACATGTAATGCAGTGCGAATAAAATCACGTAATTGATAGAAAAAACGGTTGCCACTGGCATGTAAAATTGCTGTGTGGAAGGCAAGGTCTGGCTCATGCATTACGCCTTCAGGCTCTTCTGCTGCCGCTTGCATTTTATCGAGTGCCATTTTAATTTCTGCAATGGCTGCTTGATCGCCTTTTCTTGCTGCAAGTGCTGCTGCTTGTGGTTCAATCGCCAAGCGCACTTGTAAGAATTCTTTAAGTACGTAAAGTGATGGACTGCTTTCTAACAACCATTTTAATACGCTTGTGTCGTATAAGTTCCAGTTCTCCGCCGACTCAACACGAATACCTTGTCGTGGACGAGAAGAAATCAGTCCTTTTGCAGCAAGCATTTTCACAGCTTCACGAACAGCTGTGCGGCTAATACCATACACTTCGCAAAGTTGTGCTTCGGTTGGTAGCCCCGTTTCAGTGTTATAATCACCAACAATAATTGCTTTACCAAGCTCATTGGTAACTTGTTGTGATAGGTTTAAATTTTCTAAACGCGCCATGTGTGTTCCTCAAAAGATCTGAGTAATATGATACATCTATAAAGCTATTCCGTCATCCTGGAAATAATTGATTAAAATCAATAACAAGCAAAAAACAACCTAATACAAGTGTCTGTATTTCGAACAACATAGTCACCATTTCACCTACAGACTGTCACCTTATTTTAACAAATCTCTTTCACTTAGCTTATTTATAATATAATATTTTTATTCAACAACTAAAAAAGCAAAATTCTCTTTCAAAATTAGGTGGAACACACGATGGTCGAACTAAGTACCTTAGACTGGGCAGTGCTAGCAGGATTTTTCGTCCTGTTACTAGGCGTTGTCGTGATGTCTATGCGACAAAAAGAAGAAGACACCGCTGATTACTTTTTAGCGGGTCGTAATGCAAGTTGGTTAGTGATTGGTGCCTCAATTTTCGCATCAAACATTGGCTCGGAACATTTAGTGGGCCTTTCAGGTTCAGGTGCACAATCGGGTATGGCACTGGCTCACTGGGAAATGCAATCGTGGATCATTCTACTGCTCGGTTGGATTTTCGTGCCTTTCTATTGGAGTAGTAAAGTCTACACCATGCCTGAATTCTTAGAGCGCCGCTTTAACTCTAAATCACGTACCTTCTTATCTGTTATCTCATTGATTAGTTATGTACTAACCAAGGTTGCGGTAACGGTTTATGCCGGCGGTATCGCATTTAAAACAATATTAGGTATCGAGAGCATTTGGGGTATCGATTTCTTCTGGATTTCAGCTATTGCCCTTGTCGTGATCACCGGTATTTATACGGTACTTGGCGGTATGAAAGCCATTATGTGGACCTCGGTGTTGCAAACCCCTGTGCTCATTATTGGCTCCTTAGTCATATTAGTTGTTGGTCTAGATAAAGTAGGTGGCTGGGCAGAAGTTGAGCGTATAAACGATGCTAATATGCACCTTATTCGTAGTGCTTCAGATGCTGAATTCCCTTGGCCTGGCATTGTATTTGGTTCATTCATTATTGGTTTTTGGTATTGGTGTACCGACCAATACATCGTACAACGTGTTTTATCTGCAAAAGGCATTAAAGAAGCACGTCGCGGTACCATGTTCGCCGGTTACTTAAAATTACTTCCTGTATTTATCTTTTTAGTACCAGGCATGATTGCATACGCATTGAATGTTAAAGGTATTATTAGCTATGAAAGTGCTGACCAAGCCTTCCCAACTCTCGTTGCTGAGCTATTACCATCTGGTGTTAAAGGGATTGTAATTGGTGGTTTAGTAGCAGCTCTTATGAGTTCTTTAGCATCATTATTTAACTCATCAGCAACCTTATTTACCATTGATTTTTATAAGAAATTCAAACCAGAATCATCTGAGAAGCATCTTCTGAAAGTAGGCCGTATTGCCACTATCGTGATTGTTGTATTAGGTCTTCTGTGGATACCCGTCATGAGCTTAATTGCCGATGTGCTTTATGAATATCTGCAAAGTGTGCAGTCTCTTATTGCACCAGGTATTGCTGCGGTATTTTTACTCGGTTTATGTAGTAAACGCATCACTCCAACAGCGGGTTTTGTGGGCTTAGTATCAGGTTTTGTGCTTGGTATGATCCGCTTAGTGTTACTGCCATTTAAAGATGATTTAACAGGTTCATCATTTGCGTGGATCACCACAATGAACTGGTTATATTACTGTATTCTGCTATTTGTTGTGGTCGTTGCTATTATGATTGTGGTAAGTATTTTCACCAAGCAAGCAGACGAAGAACAATTGAAAGGTCTTACTTTCTCAAGCCTAGATAAAGCAACTATGAAAGAAGTAGCGGCCGGCTTAGATAAGTGGGATTACATTCATACCGCGGGTATTATTGGTATTACTGCCTTTATTTACTACCGCTTCTGGTAATCGTTCGTTCCCAAAGTTGTAGGGCGCCAATTGGCGCCCTTTTTTAATCAGCGAGTTCTGGTGAAAACACTGGAAAACCGTTTTTATCCCACGTAATAATGCGTGCTCGCGCATGGCGGTTTGGGTCTGTAAGCGGTGTGCCTTTCAGCTCTTTATAGTCACGACTGTGATAAATCATCAAATCGGTTACACCATCTTCAGCTTTTACAAAACTGTTGTGCCCAGGCCCAAAACGACCTAGCTCAGCATTGGTGGTGAACACCGGCTCAGCCTTCTTATGCCAGCTAGTAGGGTCAAGTAAATCAGCATTCACATCTGCCCATAGCAAGCCCATCGCATATCGATGATCGGTGGCACTGGCTGAATAAGTGACAAATATTTTATCGCCATGAGTGATGACTGCAGCACCTTCGTTTACCTTGTAGCCTTGCACTTCCCAATCAAGGGTTGGCTCTGTAATCGCGATAATGGGTTCTTTAATTGATGTTGGTGAGTCCATTTCAGCTAACCATAAAGCTGAGTTATAAGTTGCAGGCTGGTTCTGCTGCGCCCAAATCATGTAACGCTTACCCTTGTGCGTAAAGCTTGTGGCATCAAGCGAAAAACTATCAAGGTGGCTAGTTACTTGCCCCATTTCTTGCCACTCACCTTGCATCGGATTAGCACTGTCGTTTTTAAGTGCATACATGCGAATACTGAACGGCTTTTCGATATCACCTGCGGCGAAGTAGATATACCAACTGCCATCAATCTGATGTAGCTCAGGGGCCCAAATATTGACACTCATTGGGCCTTTATCGCGCTTTTGCCAAATAACCTTCGGCTCAGCTAATTTTAAATCGTTTAAGCGACAAGCTTGGCGCAGCTCAATTTCATCAAATTTCGGCGAACTACCTATAAACGTGTAACAGCCACTTTTATCATCACGAACTAACCAAGGATCAGCACGTTTGAGTACAATGGGGTTATCAATTGGCGCTAAAGTCTTGCTACTATTAGCAAGGGCTGACAATGACGAGGCGCTTAACGCACTAAGAAGCGTTAGCCGAGATAATTTTTTGAGCATAATGTGTCCTGTATTTCGTCTCGATTTTATTGTTAATATTGTATTACATATTATATAGTAGCTGAATGAACACAAGAGTTAAAACAACAAAAGGTATTCAAGCATGAGACCCGTAAGTAAGGTGACACACGCAATGAAGTGGCTTTCAACAGGGCTACTTTTTTCTGCCGCAGCCGTATCTGCAAAGCAAGTTGAAGTACACGATCCGGTAATGACCAAAGAAGGCGACACGTACTATGTATTTAGCACAGGCCCTGGTATTACCTATTATGAATCGAAAGATTTAACCAACTGGAAACTCACAGGCCGCGTTTTTAAAGATGAGCCGAGTTGGGCAAAGCGTATTTCACCAAGCTTTGATGGCCACTTATGGGCACCTGATGTGTATGAAAAAAATGGTAAGTTTTACCTTTATTACTCAGTCTCTGCATTTGGCAAAAACACTTCAGCAATTGGTGTAACGGTTAACGAAACCCTTGACCCATCATCACCTGATTACAAGTGGATTGACTACGGCATCGTGGTTGAATCAGTGCCTGAGCGCGACGATTGGAACGCTATCGACCCTGCAATAGTTGAAGATGACAATGGTACACCATGGATGAGCTTTGGTTCGTTCTGGGGCGGCCTTAAACTAGTAAAACTTGATGATGATATGGTGCGCTTAGCAAAACCTGAAAAATGGCATCACATTGCGAGTCGCCCAAACACGGAACATGGCCCAATTGAAGCACCTTATATCTTTAAAAAGAATGGCTATTACTACCTATTTGTTTCGTTTGATAAATGCTGCCGTGGCGTAGAGAGTACTTACAACGTACGTGTGGGTCGCAGCAAAAACATCGAAGGCCCATATTTAGATCAACAAGGTCGCTCTATGGTTGATGGCGGTGGCAGTTTAGTTATTGAAGGTAATAAAGATTGGGCAGCCCTTGGCCACAATGCCGCATACACCTTTGATGGTAAAGACTATTTAGTATTACACGCCTACGAAACAGCCGATAACGGCGTGCAAAAGCTACGTATTTTACCTATGAGTTGGAAAAACGATTGGCCGGTTGTTAACCCAGCCGACCTAAATAAGCTTAAAACCAAACTTAAAAAGTAATTATTCAAACCTGTAGAAACGGGTCTACCCTGCGATGACCCGTACTATCAAAAACGACAAACAAACGCGATATAAAATCGCTGCTACGACCCCTGTAGCAGCGGGTTTACCCCGCATTGAACTCTACGTTAAACCTCAACAAAAGAAACAAATATACGCGATATAAAATCGCAACTACGCCCCTTGTAGCTGCGGGTTTACCCCGCGTTGAACCCAACGTTAAACCTCAACAAAAGAAACAAATATACGCGATATGAAATCGCTGCTACGACCCCTGTAGCAGCGGGTTTACCCCGCGTTGCCCCCTCACCGAACCCAACGTTAAACCTCAACAAAAGAAACAAATATACGCGATATAAAATCACTGCTACGACCACTGTAGCAGCGGGTTTACCCCGCGTTGACCCCCGAATCGAACCCAACGTTAAACCTCAACAAAAGAAGCAAATATACGCGATGTAAAATCGCTGCTACGCTTTATTAATTGATTTATCAAAGCTAAGGAAAGCCGATGAACAAATCATACTTACTCAGAAAAGGCAGAGTTTCTGTAGCAAATCACTATTATGCGCTAACGTTTGTTTGCCACAACCGAGCAAATCATTTAAATAACTTCTTCGTTAACCGTCAGATTATCCATCAAATGCGGCAACTTGAGGCTGAAGGCCTCATCAATTCAAATACCTTCGTGTTGATGCCAAACCACATGCACTGGTTAATTCAATTATCTGATGTGTATTCATTAAGTGAATTTGTTCGAAGGTTCAAAGGGCGAACCGCGTCCATTTTTAGGAAGTTCAATCAACAAAGGCTATGGCAAAAGGGGTTTTATGATCATCAAATTAGAGATGAAGATGACTTACTTAGCAATGCACGTTATATAATCGCCAACCCATTAAGAGCTGGTTTAGTCAAAGATATTGCGTGCTATCCTTTTTGGGATAGCACTTTCATGAAGTAATATTCCAGCTATACGAAATCAACCAAGGTAATATCAACGAGCATGGGGCTTTGGCAGCCCTGCTGGTGCTTTTCTTCAATAAATGAGCTGTACACATCACGCGCAAGATGCGCAGGTATTAGCACTTCAAAGCGACTGCCTTTATTCATTAACTGCAGCGCTTCTTGCAAGCCCACAATCGCTTCTGCAATTTCGTACTCTACAGCAGCACCTTGCTTTCGAGTATCAAACAACACCCGACCATTTGTAAGGGTAACGCGTTGATGCACAGTCACAGTGGCATCCCAACTAGGTTTATCCCCCTGACCTTGCTCAATCACTCGATAACCAAGCCCTGTCGGTGTTCGGTAAAAACTGTGTTGCTCAGCGCTGTTATCTAAAAGCGACGGTAAAACATGCTCTTTAGCCGTCGCAAATACATTGTTGCTTAACATAGCCAACTCTTTATTGTGCGTTGATTAAACGAATACCATAGATACCACCGGCAACAGAATCTTTGTCGGCAGCAAAACGTAAGGTAAGCGTTTTCGACTTTTTCATTGCCTCTGTTAATGGGTAATCAATGGTGTAGAACTCATCCGTTGGTTTACCTACAGGCAAATTAACCGCAGCTAATTGCTCACCATTTAAATTAATTGAGAAATGACGATCTACATCGCCAATAAAATAGCGAACACGCAAAGCAACCGCTTTTTGTTCTGGGTTGCTAAGCTGATACTCAAACCAACCTGTCGCATCGCGCCAATGATGACCATTATTAACACCCGCACGAGTTCCTTCACCTTTAAAGTCGTGTTCGACTTCAGGTTGTTGCTCACCCGGCGTAATTTGATCAACGGTTAATAAACGAAGCTGCTCTTTCGCTTGCTCAGCCGCTTTTGCATCAGCAACAAATTGTGTGAACTCAGCTTCACTTTGCTGCGGCCAATACACTTGATAGCGACTATCGTGTAAGCGGAAGAACGGAATTAGCTCTGTGCTCTTAGTGTTATCGATACCTTGCTTGGCAATTGCCACATTTTTATCGGCGATAAATGCAAGCTCTTGGCCCGGTTTACGAGTAAGATCGGCAATAAATTTTTCTGGCTCACTCAGCATGATTGGCAAAGCCTCTGGCGGACAAGTCGGCCCTGCGGCGATGTGGCCCATACGGCTATTATCAGCAACAAAGTTAAGCTGTTCATTTGCAAATGCTTGTACTTTGGTAGCCATTACAACAGGCCCATACATCACAGAGTAATAATGCTGACCATCAGGTAGCTGCTCAGTATAAAGCTTAGGACTAAGCTCAAAGGCAAGCTTGTCACCGCTTTGCCAAGCATGGCTGATACTGTAATAACCGTCTTTTTCGGTTGCGCTTACAGCTTGTCCATTTAAAGTAAAGCTCAGCTCACCTTGCTGCCAAGACGGTTTACGAATATGAATTACCGACTCTGAGCTTTGACCTTCAGACAAACGATTCACGGCCAGTGAGACCTTGTTATCATCTGGAAATTGACTGTCTTGCGTTACCTGTAAACCCTGCTGCTGCCAGTTTAACGTGCTAGGAATAAACAAGTTTACCCATAGCTCTTTACCAGTATTGCTATAAATCAGCTCACCATATTTACTGTGATTTTCAATACCTGAGCCTACGCAACACCACATTGAATCTTGCACTGACGAATACATACGGTAATGACCAGGACGCATTGAGGTAAAGTAAACAAGACCACCATGCTCTGGGTGTTGTGACGATAAAATATGGTTATATGTGGCGCGCTCATAATAGTCTAAATAGCGCGTATCACCGGTTTTTAAGAACAATAACTTACTAAGTTTCATCATGTTGTAAGTGTTGCAGGTTTCTGGGCCTTCAACATCTTCAACCATAGGCGTAAAGTCACTTTTATCATGAAAATGCTCACGTACTGAGTTACCGCCAATTGATACTGAGCGCTCTTGGCTGACTGTTTTCCAGAAAAAGTCAGCACCTTGCTGCCATGCTTTGTCATCGCTGGCATTTGCTACCTTCAACATACCAATAATCTTTGGAATTTGCGTATTGGCATGCAGGCCAGTTAACTTATCTTCTTTGTGTAATAAGGGTTCAATGATGATGTTATGAGAAAACTGGCGAGCTAGTTTTAAGTAGCGCTCATCATCACTAATAAAGTACATATCAGCAAAAACATCATTTAAGCCGCCATGCTCTGAATACAACATTTGTTGAACTTGTTCATCAGTTAGCTTAGCTGTAGTCGCTAAAAACCATTCACCTAGCTTAAATAGCATTTGTTTGGCTTTATCACTACCGGCTACGTCGTATGCATCACGCAAGCCATGGAAGATTTTATCTATGTTATAAAGTGGCACCCAGCGGTCGTTTAAGCTGAATAAATCGGCTTTGATTTCACCCTTTTCAATCTGCTGCCACATTTCATCGCCATTTGGGATACCGCCTAAGTAACCACCTGTGGCTTGTTGAGCGCGATCCAGCTCACTCAGCATATAATCTAAACGCTGCTTTAATTCTTCGTCACCTGTGGCTGCCCACGCAAGGCTTAAGGCTGAAAGATAATGACCACCAATATGGCCATCGAGGCCTGTGCTTTCCCAGTTGCCATAATTAGGCGCTTTTGGTTCAAGGCCGGCTTCACGCAGGTAAGGAGCAAGCAGCTGATCAGGATGAAGTGCTAATAAATAACGCACATTCGTTTGCTGTGCATGTAAAAACGGGCTGGCACTTAAACTTACTTGGTTTAGGGCAAATAAATGTTGTTCGCTGGTATGTTCAGCATGCTCCACAGAAGCGGCTTGTTTACTGTCAGTTGGCAGCTCACTGCAACCGCTCACAGTTAATATTGCTGCGCAAACGCTTGCTAAATAGCTAACTTTGAATGTGTTCATACTGTTGTCTCCCAGCAAATTGTTATTTTAAAGAGCAAAGCGCACACACTTTTTAAATGTGTGCGTTTAAAGGGTGGTTATTTAGGTAGGCGTTTATGAATAACCATATCCGTATAGTACTCATCGGTAATTTTGTATTTTTTCAAGATCAGACCAAGTAAGGCGTGGAATACACCAGGAATGATGGTTAGCATTAGTGCTAAGCCCATTAGGGTAAACTCGGTTTGCTCAACGTTAGGCTTGTACTCAAAAAATGCCAGTAATAAACCACCCGCTAAACCAGCTAAACCGCCCCCGGCTTTTTGGCAGAATGAAATACCACCAAACGATAAGCCTGATGCACGAACGCCGTCTTTAATTTCACCGTAATCTACGGCTTCAGCAATTGCAGACCAGAATACTGGTGCATGTAAATCAACCACAAATGACAAGATGATATAAAGCACAAACGCCATCATCACATCACCCGGTTGCACCACAAAATACATTAGCAATGAGATGAATAACACGGCGATTTGTGATTGACGGAATAGCTTCATTTTACAGTAACGCTGGGTGATCCACGTACTTGCCACCATTGAGACAATAGATGCTGCAATACCCGCACTGGTAAAGGCACCTGCTAAATCTGGTACACCTAAGTAATAGGTTGCGTAATACATAGCAACACTGCCACGAATCGCATAACCAAGCGTACCAAGTACACAAGCTGCACACAGTAGTAGCCATTGGTCATTTTTAATAAGTACTTTTAATTGCGTAAGCACGCCTTCGGTTTGTGGCTCATGCGTAATACGTTCGCGAGTAGTAAAGAAACAAAACAGAAATAGTGCTACGGCACATGCCGATACCAATGCCATTGCCAGTTTATAACCATACGACAAGCTGCCATCTCCCCAATATGAGGCAAGTAGCGGCACTGAAAATACGATTATTACATTAGCAATCTTAGCGAAGAACATACGGTAGCCATTAGCTGACAAACGCTCTTTTGGATCTGCGGTTAATACACCAATGTAAGAGATATAAGGGATAGCAACACCGGTAAACATCAAGGTCGCAAACAGGTAAGTGGCATAAGCCCAAGCTAACTTCATGTTGTAGTCGAAATCAGGCGTAGTAAATAACAGTACGACCGACAAACCATAAGGTACAGATAAAAATAAGAACCAGTGACGGAACTGACCCCAACGGGTTTTCACTTTGTCGGTGATCACCCCCATTAATGGATCGGTAAAGGCATCAACAAAACGCGCCACTAAGAACAACACACCCATATCAACCGGATCAAGTCCGTAGATATCGGTGTAAAAGAAAGACATAAAATAGAATAACGCTGCAACCATGACATTTACTGCCATGTCGCCGGCACCAAAGCCGACCTTTTCTACAACGGATAACTTTTGAGATTCCATACAACAACACCCTAATTGGTCAATAGTGAGCCGCCGCTCACCATTTCAAGCAATGCTAAAAAGCCTTCAACATTGCGTATCGAATAAATTTATAGCCCTAGATATTACACAGCTTGGCCATTGCGTTCGTTATTTTTGTAAATTTAATGCTAACCTAATTAATAGTATTATCATACTTATTAAATCGCAACTCTTTTCGACCGGTGGTTTGGTTTATAAAAACCAATAAAAAACCCCAGCAGAGCCGGGGTTTTTAGGTCTATAAAAGAAATTTAGAAAGAATAACGTGCGCCTAGTGCGAATGTACGTGAGTAGATACCGTTACCAAAGTTAAATAGGTTGTCGTTACCTTCACCGTAGTAGCTCTGATATACGTCATCTAGGATGTTCGTTGCATCAAAGGTTACGACAAAGTCATCATTCACATTGTAGCTAAATTGGAAATCTAAGCTTTGCTCAGGACGATTCCAGAACTGAATCGGGTTAGCAAAGATTGCCGCTTCATTACCTGTGTAGAACTCAGAACGCCATACATAAGATAAACGCATGTCGAATGAATCACGCTCGTAGATACCTACGATGCTGTACGATTCATCAGAAACACCAGCCATTTGTGAATCAACATAACCAGAAATTTCACCTAGCTCATTGAATTCAGGCGTATCTTGCTCTGAATCAAGCATTGTATAGCTTGCTTGCACACCAAAACCATTTAAGTATTCTGGTAAGTTTTCAGGGAAGTAAACTAAACCAACTTCTAAACCAGACAGCTCACCGTTTGAAGCATTCACTGGCGCACTTAATACATACGGACGTGTTACGCCATCATCGCCTTCGCGTACAACTTGCTTACGACCCGCAACGACTAAGCCTTCAATTTCACGGTAAAAGTAAGCCGCGTAAAGTGAGCTTGTATCTGCGAAGTACCATTCAAGTGATGCGTCGTAGTTCTTTGATTCTGTTGGTTTAAGCTCTGGGTTACCGCCATTACCTGTACCGTAAGTAGCACCTTCTGTTAATGGATCATACCAGTATTGCAAGGCGTTCAAGTCAGCAAAGTTAGGCATACGTAATGTTTCTGTGTACGCAACACGACCCACTACATCATCAGTAATGTTCCAGTTAAGCACAAAGCTTGGCAGTAATGCGCTGCTATCAGCACTTGCTGAGCTCTCTTCAAATACATTTGAGTTCATGCCGCCAGACTCTGCAACAAAGTCCATGTCTTGCTCGTAGCTTACATAACGTAAACCAAATTCACCGCTAATATCTTCCGTTAAGAAGAAGTTAGTTGTTGCATATAGTGCATATGAGTTTTCTTCGATATCAAATGTTTTGTATACGTCTTCAGCTTCAAGACCATATACACTACGAACAGCATCGCCGTTATCAAGCATATAACCACCATCAGCAGTTACAAAGCTGTCGAATACGTCAGCACGGCCATCGAAATAATCATCAACTTGGAACACAATACCAGAACCATCGCCAGATGCCCCAGCAGCAGCCAGTTGCTCAATTAAGCTAGCTACAGATGTGTTTGCAATGCCAGTATCTTGACCACGTGTGTACTCTTGCGCAGTACGTTTTTCATAACGACCACCGAATTTCACTTTATCAAAATAAGTACCACCAATTAGGTATTCAGCATCAAATGTAAAGGTCAGTGCATCACCCGCGTTACCGCCGCCATTGTCATAAATAGTGCCGGCATTCCAGTTTTCGATAGCAGCCATATCTGCTTCGTTTACCGCTGTGTTTGGATCATCCCAAAACGCGATGCCTGGTACGCCATCTTTATCGTTAAAGTCTACATCTAAGCCATAGGCAGTGCGGTCAAAGCGCATTGCGAAGAAATCTGTTTCGTACTCACTGTCTTGGTAAACAACTTCTGTGTTAATCGTTAGGTAATCGCTTGCTTGCCACTCTGCACCTAGCGCATATAAGTAGCTATCTGTTTTACCATATGAGAAGTCACCACTTTGGAAACCGCCAGCGCCAATCGCTTGCTTTTCTTTAACCACATTAGTGCCATCAAACACAGTTGGTGTTTCAATGAAACCGTTACCGTTTTCAAACGTATTTGAGAACCACATCGCATTTTGCGATTCGTTTTCGTAACCTGTGTAGAAACCTTCAGCTGTGATTTCTAGAGTTTCATCTGGTGCCCACTGTAAAGATACAGATGCAGCAGGACGTTTACGAAGACCTGTAAATGAAGTACCGAAGATAGCATCACGCGCTAATAGGTATTCAGTTGGCTCACCATTTACATCTAAAGTAGAACCTGACGCTGTCGGTAGACCTAACTCTGTACCTTGAGTCCAAAATTCATTTGGAACACGTGAATACGGTGAGTAGTTGTATTGTGGTTTATCAGTAAAGAATGGGAATGCAGCACCCGCTGTGATGGTGTCATCGCGGTAATGTGTTTCAGCGTATGAAATATTAACTAATGCACCAAACTCACCAGCGCCGTCGATTTCCCAACGGTTAGAAAGTAACGCACTGATATTTGGATCAACTTCATCTGGTTGATCTGAGTAAATCGCACGTGCCGCTAAAACAACTTTTTCACCTTCGAAGTTGAAAGGACGGTGAGTTTTAATATCAATCGCACCGGCGATACCACGTTCGATTTGATCCGCCGAACGAGTTTTATAAACTGTTACGCCTGAAAGTAAACTTGCAGGAATGTCTTGCAGCGCCACATCACGACCCGCACCTGTAAAGATAGCGCGGCCATTAACTGTGGTATTAACATCAGTAAGACCACGAATTGAAACCGCGCTTACTTCACCAGCTCCACGGCCAGTTGTTTGAACACCTGTTACACGTTGTAATGCTTCAACTACGTTGTTATCAGGGAATTTACCAATATCTTCAGCAACAATTGCATCCACGATTTGAACGCTTGCACGTTTTTCATCTAACGCTTTGTTTAAACTGCCGCGAATACCTGATACTTGAATAACTTCCATCTCATCGACGTTATTCTCAGGAGTGTTTGGTGCTTCCTCCTGTGCAAAAGCAAATTGACAGGTAAATGCCATAACTACAGCACTGGCTATGTGTGTTCTTTTAAACATAAGCGGTGTTCTCCAAATTATAGTTATATCGGTCCGCTGAACTTTCCCCATTCAGTTACCGAAGAGTGACCACTGCATTGTGCATCGTGTGTTGTCAAAACGGTGCGCGAGTGTGTCTATATTTTTATGTTAATACATTGCTGCCTGAACTTTAATCATATTGTATGATTATTTAACAGTCAACTCAAAAAGCCAAATTAAAATAACTGCCATTATGTTTACAAAAAACGTTGCAATTATAACATGTTACAAACTCAAAGCATGCTGCGTTTTTGTTTTGGGAATTTATTAAGGCCCATTATTATCAGCTACTTAGCGATTATTCGTTTGCTTATTTAATTTGTCTTTCATTCATCCAGAGCAACAAAAAAGGGCTAACAAGTTATTTACCCAGCGTATTTTGATGCTACTATGATTAAAATACAATAATACAATATAGAGTTATTTTTTGCTGCACTTTTACTGATTTGTTTCGATGTAAACAATCAGTTACTCAGTATAATCAGGCGTACACTGTTTATTATCTGGTCACTTAGATCGAGTTCTGGGTCGAAAAAGCTGCAGTTCTAACAACAATTATTAGTTACTAAGGACACTCATGAAGAATTTGAAAGCGTTAGCGCTGCCATTACTTTTTTCGAGCAGCTTAGCTGTTGCACAAAACCCATTATTTACCGATGTATTTACTGCAGATCCTGCTGCACTTGTTCATAATGACACCGTATACCTTTATACAGGCCATGATGAAGCACCTAATAATGACGTGTTTTTTGAAATGCATGACTGGTTAGCCTTTTCATCAACAGATATGGTGAACTGGAAAAAGCACGGCCCAATCATGAAAGCAACAGACTTTAAATGGGCTAAAGGTGAAGCATGGGCTTCACACATGATTGAGCGTGATGGCACTTTCTACTTCTTTACAACTGTTCGCCACGATGACACAAAACCTGGCTTTGCAATTGGTGTTGCAACTTCTAAGTCACCAACGGGTCCATTTAAAGACGCGATTGGTCACGCACTGGTTACCGATGACATGACCAAGCACACACCAAATGATTGGGACGACATCGACCCGGCTATTTATACAGAAGAAAACGGCGATACTTACATGTTCTTTGGTAACTTAATGCCAAAATACGTAAAGCTAAGCGACGACTTACTGTCTCTTGATGGTGAAATTAAAACGCTAGACTTACCGAACTTTACCGAAGCGTTATGGGTTCATAAGAAAAACGAGAATTATTATGTATCGTACGCATGTGAGTTCCCAGAGAAGATCTGTTATGCCATGAGCAAAAGCATTCATGGGCCATGGGAATATAAAGGTATCTTGAATGAGATCGCAGGTAACAGCGAAACCAACCACCAATCAATTATCGAATACAAAGGTAAAGACTACTTTATTTACCACACTGGTGCCGTACCACCGATTGATGGCAAACCAAGTGGCGGGCGTTTTCGCCGTTCAGTGGCGATTGAGCCGCTTTATTACAACGAAGATGGCACACTTAAACGTATTATCATGACCACTGAAGGTCTAAGTAAACAAGACAAATAATCTCAAAAAGGGCTCTTAAAGAGCCCTTTTTAGTGGTCAAATGTAATACAAATAAACAAGTTTACTGGAAAATCCTCACTTTCAGATAAGTAAAAAACTTCCCTAAAAGTATAAAAAAAGCGAAAAAAACGCCCAAATTGGCAACTTGAAAAAATTAAAATCACGCTGTACATATTGTAAACCCTGACACTTCATGTTTACATATCAATTACCTTTGCAAAAGTATTTGCACATTTTAAATCGTACTATAAAATTACAATACTACGTTCTTATTAGTTTGATATAGGCACGCGGCAATTTTATTGACAACAATCGAATAAAAAATGAATCCCAGTTTCAAGAGGACACATAAAATGAAATTAAATAAATTAGCCATGGTCATAGCCTGCTCTTTGGCTGTTACAGGTTGTGGCAAAGAAGATGGTACTAAGCTTGACACAGCACCAGCGGTTGCCGACCCGCAAAGTGCAAAACCGACAGTAAGCAGCAGTGTTGAATACACTGAATCAGGTAGCGTGATGGTTACCAATGTAAGCGTGCACGACCCTTCTGTCGTTAAAGTTGACGACACTTATTATATTTTTGGTTCACACCTTGCTGCCGCTAAATCAACTGATCTCTTGAACTGGGAAATGATTTCGAGCCTTTCAGCTAACGCAGCCGTTAATGAAAGCGCATTATTTGATTACAACTACACAGGTGAAATTGCCGAAGGTATTGAATGGACAGACGGCTTCACAGGAAACTGGGCTGCCGATGTAATTAAAGCGCCAAATGGTAAATTTTGGTTTTACTATAACCACTGTGCACAAGACAACCCAGATACACCAGATGTTGTTGATGAAGTATGCTGGAACCGCTCTTACCTTGGTTTAGCTGAAGCTGACAATATCGAAGGTCCGTATACAAACAAAGGTATTTTCTTACGCAGCGGTTATCGCACAGAAGCTGAATTTACAGCTTACCCACTTGATAATGGCCAAACAACGTGGAATGGTGCTGTTGATCCTAACGCCATTGACCCTGCAGCTTTCTATGATGCTGACGGCAAACTTTGGATGGTTTACGGCTCATACTCTGGCGGTATTTTCGTGCTAGCAATGGACGAAGAAACAGGTATGCCAGAAGCAGGTCAAGGCTATGGTAAAAAGCTAGTTGGTGGTGACTTCCGTGCAATGGAAGGTGCATTTGCCATGTACAGCCCAGAAAGTGAATACTACTACCTATTCTTCTCAGTTGCTGGTTTTGACCTTAATGGTGGTTACAACATACGTGTTGCTCGCTCTAAAACACCTGATGGCCCTTACCTAGATAACGCAGGTAATGACATTGCAGCTATCGGCGGCCTAGAGGTCGGCGAAAAACTAATGGGCGGCTTTGAGTATACGCAAGAACTTGGCGAAACAGCACCAGCATGGGGCTACCAATCACCGGGTCATAATTCTGCTTACTACGATGAAGCGACAGGTCGTCATATATTAGTAACGCATACACGTTTCCCACAAACGTCTACTGAGTTCCCAACCATTTCAGAAGCGCACCAAGTTCGCGTACATGAAATGTTCATTAACTCATTAGGTTGGCCGATGGCATCACCACAACGCTATGTACCGCTTGAAGGCGACAACATGGTTGTGGCAGATGAACTTTATGGCTATTACAAATTTATCAACCATGGCAATGATGTAAATACAGATGCTATTCGCTCAATGCATATTGCTTTAAACGAAGATCACTCAGTAACCGGTGATGATCCAGGTATCTGGTACATGATTGATGACTCAAATATTAAACTTGAGTTAGATTCTGGTACTTACTTTGGCGTGGCTAAATGGCAATGGGATGATGCAACTAAAGCAATGGCTGTAACTGTATCAGCTACATCAAGCGAAGGCGCTACCATTTGGGCAAGTAAACGTGATGAAATCACAGATACTGCTAATGTGCTGGGCACTGTTCAAGAAGCTCTTGATATTAAAACTGAATTATCAATCGCTGACGAAGGTTATTCACTACCAACGAAAGGTAAAGATGGTGCTGCAATTAACTGGGAAAGTAGTGATGAATACTACATCACCAGTGAAGGCTCAGTATTCATTCCAACGCCAGATCGCGGCAATAAAGCGGTTACTTTAACAGCTAATATCTCTTTAAACGGCGAGAGCACGACTAAAACATTTAATGTAAATCTAGAAGCGCGCCCAGAGTTTAAAAATGCGATTGCACACTATGCATTTGAAGATTCACTCAGTGATGGCTTAGGTAACCTTGATGATGCGGGTGTAACAGATAACAACCTGTTAAATGTGGGTGCCGGTACAGCAGCCTACGCTGAAGGGCAAACAGGTAAAGCCTTTAACTTTGATGGTGCAACGGGCGTGCGTTTACCTGATGAGTTAGTAACGGGTGATGAGTACACCATTTCGTATTGGTTTAAGCCAACAGTATTGACCAACTTCACGCCTTCATTCTTCGCTTCAACATCTGATGCACGTTGGATGAGCTTGATTCCGGGTAGTACACACTTTACGTCAACACCAATGCTATGGAGCCGTTATTTAGCTGATGATGGCACAGATATGTGGAACCAAATCATTTCTGACTCTCCAGCGGTAATGGATTGGAATCATATTGCAATCACTTATGCAAATGGCACTGCAACCCTTTATCGTGATGGTGTGCGTGCAGGTTCTATGCCTCGCCCTGATTTCTTTAGCGCACAAACAGGTAACTTTGCTCTTGGTGTTAACTACGGCTGGGACTTACCTTTCCAAGGTCAAATTGATGAATTCATCGTCTACGACTACGCGCTAAACGGCCTAGACATCAATGGTGCTGCAATCAATAACCTGACAGATCCGACTAAATTCGAAAGCTTCATTACTGACGCACTAGATTTAGGCGATGTCTCTGCAGTACGTGAAAGCTTTGAGTTACCGCGTGTAGGTCCATTTGTATCTGGTATTAGCTGGACATCAAACAACGAAGAGTACTTAAAACCAGTTAACGGCACAGCTGTTGTTACTCAACCTAGCGCCTCTGCTGGCGACCAAGTAGTGACATTAACTGCAACTATTAAGTACAAAGACTTTACTGATACTAAGTCATTCGATGTAACCTTAAAATCACTTGCGCCTGCTGAATACAGCTTTGAAGGTGACCTAAGTGCATTAAACGGTGCGTATGCAGCGGGTAAACCAACCGGTGGTTTCATTAACAACACTGGTGGTAACGTAACTTTTGTTGACGGTATCATGGGTCAAGCAGTATTCCTTGAAGGTTCAGGTGTTCGTCTACCGGATAACTTAATCACGACCAATGACTACTCAGTATCTATGTGGTTAAAACCTGAAACCTTCACTGATTACACTACAGCGTTCTTCGCAGGTGCAAGTGCAGGTTCTTGGTTAAGTTATGTGCCATCTATGGCAGGTACAGGCCTAACTCGTTTATGGGCAAATAACGGTGCCTTCTTCGATACTGCCGAACTAGATAGCCGTATTCCTGCAAAAGAATGGACACATGTTGCATTCACTGTTGATGGTACGAACGGTGATGTGTTGAAGATGTATGTTAACGGTGAATTACAGCTAGAAACCGATGGCTTCCCGCGTGTATTCACGGTTCCTGGTGAAACAAATGAGTTTGCACTCGGTGTTAACTACTGGGATACACCTTATAACGGTGCTATCGATGAACTGAAAATTTTCAACGGTGCAATTAGCGCTGAAGAAATAAAAGCACTCTTTGATGCAGCTGCTGCACAGGAGTAACAAAGTGAGGTGAGCTGCCTCACCTCAACTATTTGTTGTCTGGAAAGGCCGGGTGAAAACCCGGCTTTTTTCTAAAGCTTTAGTACCCCTTGCCGATACATACATATCATCCACTTTCATCGCTCTCATTATGGCTATTAACTCATTAGCAAATGCGTTAACTATCTCAAACGCAGATACAGCAAGCAGTAATACCAGTTCAAAAGTAGGCTACAAACTCAGCAGCCAAGAGATGAATAAACTCTCTGGTCGTGAGGTAGAGCCCACTAAAAAAGATGAAATAACCAGCGAACTCCCCGCGCATATTCGCAAAATGGTTGAGCAACTAGAAAAGCTCAAAGAGCAACTCGAACTTGCCAAAGAGCAATTAGCTAAACTGCAAGCGCTCAAAAACCAAGAAGATGAAGCTGTAAAAGTGCAAGTTGAAACGCAGACCAAGATGGTTATGGAAATCCAAACGCAAATAATGACTCTTAGCCAATCAATTAGCGACGCGCTTAAAGAAGCAGGTATCAGCGATCCCGGTGTACTGATGAGTGTGTTGGTATAAAACTTTAGGCTTTAGGCTTTAAACAGTATTGATTACGCCCGTTCTTTTTAGCTTCGTACAGGTTTTCGTCAGCCTTTAAGAAAAGTGTCTTCCAATCTCTTGGAGATTCCGGAACAGTCACCCCACCAATTGAAATAGTTAAATAACCACTCGGTGAGTCTTCATGGGGTAAATGCTCTTCGTGCAATAGGTCTATTATTCGTTTTGCCACCAACTGACAACCATCATAGTTAGTGTGTGGAAGGACTATGGCAAACTCCTCACCACCCCAACGTGAAATAAAGTCTGTGTCGCGTGCTAATGCTCTTTTGACTGTGTTAGTAACTGATACCAGTGCTGCATCACCTGCCAAATGGCCATAACGGTCGTTATATTTTTTAAAATAATCAATATCCAGTAATAACACAGAGACTTCGGGTGACTCATGCCTTGCACTCAGTTGATTCATCACCACTTCTAAATAGCGTCGATTAAAAACTTTAGTGAGCGAGTCAATCATTGAGGCTTCTTTATGTTGCTCAAGCAAAGCACTGTATTTCAGCTCTTTTTCTACACGTTTTTGCAGTGTTACTGCACTGTAGGGTTTAGCAATAAAATCATTGCATCCCGCGTCCCAAAATTTATATTCAAAGCTTGTATAATTTTCGCCAGTTAACATGATTATGGGGGTATGCTCAAACGCAGGAACGCTGCGAATACTCTGACACAGTTCAATCCCATCCATACCTGGCAATCGGTAATCAAGTAAAAAAAGTGAGACTTTTAAATTAGTGAATTGCTCTAACAATTCCTCGGCAGTTGAGAAGCGCCTGAGATTATACTTAGGTGATAGCACTTTGTTGATAATAGTAAAATCAAGATCACTGTCTTCAACCAAAACAACATTGCTTTCAAGTGTTGCTTGACTCAGATCCTTTTCAGCTTTTTTTCGTAATAAATTGAGTGAACTATCCATATAAAGTATACCCCTATTGGTTCACCGTTGAGGGTAGTTTGCATTATCGGGATTTTCAAGTGACGACAAATAGCAAGGCTTCCAACTTGTGACTAATGACTTTTAGGTTTGGACGGTACTTTCTCCTTGCCAACTTTCTCCTCGCTAACCTCTCTCATAAAACCCCAAAAAGGGTCAAAAACCCAGTAACTATGCGGGCTCTGAATTATCGAGCACGCAAATACGAAACTTCCTTAGCAGCAAAAACAAGTGTTATTTATGGTCATTGTCGTTACATTTAGTAGCTATTAAAACGACTTGTTTTGATCAATAAATCAACAACATAAAATTAACGACCTAATCTACATAGCCACTTTGCGAACTCAATTGCAAAGACCGCTCAAATAAAAAACAACACTTAAATCTCAATAAAACATCTTTACTAGCACTTTATCAGTATAGAAATTAACCAACTCATTCGTATTATGAATTCACCCTATGAACGAAGTGAGGGCGTCTTATGCGTCAAATTTTATTACTTTCTGTAAATGGATTTACGCTACAAAAACTGTTTTTACTGGCATCGTTATTAGTGTGCTTTTTTGCCTCTGCTGAAGAAACAAGCCCTATTTCAACAGCCAGAGCGTGGTTAACCTTGGTAGATTCTGGAGAATACCACGAGAGTTGGAAACAAGCCGATAAAGTCTTTCAAAACACCACACCAAAAACTCGCTGGAAAACAGCCTTAGATCAAATACGCGTTCCTTTGGGCCGAGTTATGTCTCGCACTTATTTTGGCACAGCAGAATATAACTCATTACCCGGCCTGCCAAATGGTGAGTATATAGTGGTCAAGTTTCAAACCGAGTTTATGAATAAAGAGGCTGTAGTTGAAACGCTCAGCCTTAGCAAAGCCGCCGATGGCTGGCATCCATTAGGCTATCTGATCGATTAATTTAGAGCAGCGCAAAGCACCTTGAGCTATGTGCTGTAAGATTTATCGGCAGTCAAAATGCTTATCTGCGGGAAAATAAACCGCACAATTGATGAATAGTATTTATTGTTCGTCGCCGTAATATAAAAACACTTCAAGACGAATTCAATAAACAACAAGTAAATGGAATTGCTATGAAAAAAACGCTCTTACTAATCATTTTTTTAAGCTGCTTTTGTGCAAATGCTGAGGAGCTCGAAGTTATTCATCGCGCTAAAAGCTGGCTTACGTTAATCGACAACGGTCAGTATCAGCAAAGTTGGCAGCAAGCAGACTCATTATTTAAACAAACAATGCCACAAAGCAACTGGAGCAAAGCGTTAAAACAAGTTCGAGTACCACTTGGCAAGGTAATTTTGCGTGAAAATTTAAGCCTGATGAATTATGACTCTTTACCCGCTCTGCCTGATGGCGAATATGTGATCATTCAGTTTCAAAGCCAGTTTATGAATAAAGAGCAGGCCATTGAAACAATTAGCCTCAGCAAAAGTAGTGGCCAGTGGCAACCTATCGGTTATTTTATTAATTAGGAGATTGCAGAGGTTGAGATGGATTATGTTGGGTTTCGCTTCGCTCAAACCAACCTACCCGAAGAATGAGCAGGGCAAGCAATGTGGTAGGCGTCACGCTTGCTTGGCGCGTCATGAAATCAACACCCTTCGAGCAGACAAACATATCACCAACATACCCCACCGCTCGGCTAAAAACTGACAGCTGAAGGCTGAAGGCTGACAGCTCCTAAACAACGCGCGAAATAAATTTCACGCCTACAACAACACCTGGGGTTTTATTTGTAATGTAAAGGCATGAGAAGGTTTTGATGGATTATGTTGGGTTTCGCTTCGCTCAAACCAACCTACCCGAAGAATGAACAGGCAAGTAATGTGGTAGGCGTCACGCTTGCTTGGCGCGTCATGAAATCAGCACTCTAAGAGCAGACAAACATATCACCAACATACCCCACCGCTCGGCTAAAAACTGACAGCTCCTAAACAACGCGCGAAATAAATTTCACGCCTACAACAAAACGTGGGGTTTTATATGCAATGTAGAGGCATGAGAAGGTTTAGATGGATTATGTTGGGTTTCGCTTCGCTCAAACCAACCTACCCGAAGAATGAGTAGGGCAAGTAATGTGGTAGGCGTCACGCTTGCTTGGCGCGTCATGAAATCAACACCCTACGAGCCGACAAACATACCACCAACCTACCGCAGGGCAAGTGATGTGGTAGGCGTCATGCTTGCTTGGCGCGTCATGAAATCAACACCCTTCGAGCAGACAAACATATCACCAACATACCCCACCGCTCGGCTAAAAACTGACAGCTGAAGGCTGACAGCTATAAAAAAAGCCACTCATAAATGAAGTGGCTTTGGTTGAGTCGATTTTTTACTTATAACTTAATTTGGTTCACGCAGATGGAACACTTGGCACTTGTTACCTAAATCAGGTTGTTGTGCGAAGTTAGTGTTTTCAGCTAAACCACAGTCACTTAAACCAAGCGCTTGTTTTGTGTAGCGGTTGATCAGCATCACACCACCACCTTCTACTGGAGCAATGCGCCACTGTGCTGTTTTCGCTGCACAAGAAGCCATTTCTACGTTGGCACCTGGTACTAAGGCGTTATCAGCTACCGCAGCACAGAACTCGCTGTCAGCGCTTTGCTTAAGGCTTACATAGCCAGTATCTGTTGGTGCGAAGAACCATTGTTGTGCATCTTTATGCGTGTAAGCTTGTTGCTCAACATTGGTACCCGCTTTAACCGAATCTGCCACGCTAAGTGCTTTACCACTTTGTTGGCTTAATACTACAACACTACCCATAGGGCGTAATTGCCAGTCGCCACATGCTGTTGCGTCGCTTTGCTGTAGAACCGCTTGGTTTTGTGCAGCAGAACAGCCTGCAACCGCTAAAGGCTTGCCTGTGTAACGGTTTGTGATAGATACATTACCATCTGTGCTTGGTGCTACTTTCCATTGCTGGCAGAAGTTATTACGCCATGCTGCAGATTGTACTTTAGCGTTATCTGCGTCATTACAGCTTTCAAGCTCTAAGAACTTGCTGTCTTCACGGTTAGCTAAACGAACAAAACCATCTGTTGTCGCATCAATAACCCATTGACCATTGGTGCTTGCACACTGACGCTGTACAGCACGTGCATCTTGTGGATCAGCTGCAATGTCTAAACATAAGCCACTTGTTGCATTCACTAATTGGTAGCGCTGACCTTGTACTCGCGTTACTAGTGGACCGTATTCACCTGATGGCGGTGCTACTTCAACGCCTGGTGTTAATGGTTTACCAAAGCTTGGCGTGCCATCGTCGTTCCAAGTAAATTTTTGCGCACGTAATGAACGAGTCGCACTACAACCGTGCTCTACCGAATCATTACCGTGATAAACTAACCAGTCTTCTGTACCGTCTGGCGATGTGAAAAAGCCGTTGTGACCTGGGCCAAACACTTCTTCTGTACGCTCAAATACTGGCTTGTCGTATTTTTTCCAGCTGCTCGCTTTAAGCGGATCGTCACCAACAAGCTCAAGCATACCTAGTTTGTAATCAGGAGTATTACAGAAGCTTGCTGAGTACGTCATAAACGTACGACCATTGTGCTGTAAAATTTCAGCACCTTCAGTTACTTTACGACCACTGATTTCCCAATCTAGCTCAGGACGCGTGATCACCGTATGCGGTGAGTTCTCTTTCAGTGTCCACGGATCTTCCATTTCAGCGATAATGTTTAATTGCTGATCGCCTTGCCATTGTGAGTAGATCACATATAGCTTGTCTTTGTATGTTAAGTAGTTACCGTCGATGTTCCATACGTTAGGCATTAATGCGCCCTTGTATTCGTATGGACCCATAGGATCATCACCGGCACTTTCTAATACATTTAAGTGTTGGTTATCTAAAGTGCCATCAGTACCGGCTGTGTACATCATGTACCAACGGTAGCCGTTTGGTCCTTTTAGGCGGTGGAACTCAAACGCCCAAAAATTACAACAGCGCTCAGGGTTTGAATCAGACCAAACATTGACTGGTGTTGCATCAGCAAGGCCAGCTAGTGTTGGTGATTTACGCATCACTAACTCAGATGTCCATGTTGTTGTGGTTAGGTAATAGTTACCATCCCAGTACTCAAGCCATGGATCGGCGCCATTAGGAAAAAGTGGGTTGGTAAAAATACCATTATCTTGGATTGGCGCTTTTTCTGTGGCTGCCACGTCAGTTTTCTTAGCTGTGTTGTCTTCAGCTGTAGTCTGACAACCAGTCAGAGCGCCAAACGACAAGGCAAATACGCTGGCTAAGCCAGCCTTTTGCATTGCGCTTTTAAGCTTTGTTGTTTTCACGATTGTGTTCCTTTATTTTGTACCAAATTCGTACACGATGCGTGTTGAATACACGTCACCCGGTAATAATGTTGTGCTTGGGAACGTTGGCTGATTTGGTGCATCAGGGAAATGCTGTGGCTCTAAACAAAAACCACTTCTGAAATTATGCACTAAGCCAGACGCTTGCACAGTACTACCGTCTAAGAAGTTACCTGAATAAAACTGTACTGCAGGCTCTTCTGTGTAAACTGTTAACGTACGGCCAGAGTTTGCTTCGTAAACCGTAGCAGCTTCAATAAGTTCATTACTTGGCGTGTCTTTAAGCACAAAGTTATGGTCATAACCTTTACCAAGTTTCAGTTGTTCGTTGCTAGCTTTGATATCTTGACCAATTGCTTTAGCAGTACGGAAGTCAAACGGTGTGCCTGCAACATCCATCAACTCACCAGTTGGGATCAAGCCGCCATCCACAGGGGTAATTGCTTTTGAGTTAATTTGCATTTGGTGATCAAGAATGTCGCCTTTACCCGCTAGGTTGAAGTAGCTGTGTTGCGTCATATTGATGATGGTAGGCTTGCTTGTCGTAGCAATAAACTGCATATCTAACGTGTTGTTGTTCGTTAGCGTGTAAGTCACTTCTGTCGTTACTTCACCTGGGTAACCTTGGTCACCATCAGGGCTCACTAAACTTAGGGTAACACCAGCACTGTTTTGCGTCGTGAACGGTGTCATGTTCCACACTTTTTTATCGAAACCTTGCACACCACCATGTAAGTGGTTGTCACCATCGTTAGTTGCTAATTGGTATTCAGTGCCATTTAAGGTGAATTTACCGTTAGCGATACGGTTACCAAAACGACCGATGATTGCACCGTAGTAAGTTGTCGCTTTTGTGTATGCTTCTAGGTTATCTAAACCCAGTACAATATTACCCATTTCGCCTTTTGCATCTGGTGTTTCAATACGCGTGATAATGCCGCCGTAGTTGATTACATCAACGCTAATACCATTGCTATTAGTCAGCGTTACTTGATTAACCGGCGTTTGATCAGCCAGAACGCCATAGGCCGTCATTGATGCTGAAGGGGAAGTAGTCATATTGTCTCCTTGATGAGCACAAGCTGGTGTAAGGGCAATCCCACATGTCACCAACAATGCATAAAGCCCGCGCGACTTTTTCGTGTTCGAACTGGCTGTTTGATGAGTTGTTTTTAAACCTTGGAAAACACATTGCAATGACATATGAATAACCTTTTTGTAATTGTATTTATAGTTTTATAATACAAATAAGGGTGTCATTGCAACTTTAATCGCTAAAGTTGAATTTTTCCGTCTTTCACCATGATGCAATCCATTCCCGCACTTTTGGCAGCTTGATAACCAATTTGCGTGTCTTCAAACACCACACATTGGCTTGGCTCAACACCTAATTGCTCTGCTACTTTTAAGAATGTTTCTGGGTTTGGCTTGCCTCTACTTACATCACTGGCAGTCACTAACGCACCTATTTTATTTATTAAATTGGTATCAGTTAGATGATCAATTGCATGTTCGCGGTCAGCGCCTGTGCCTACCCCCATTGGTAATACACCATGGTACTTTTCAAGTACTGCGACGGTTTCGTCAATTACCAGCGGTTGGTGCTGTAAATCAACCCAAAACTGGTGTTTATCTTTTGCCACAACCAGAGGGTCATGTTCTAAACCAAATTTTTCGTTAAGCATTTCAATTGTTTTAACGGTCGGAATGCCACCTAAGCTGTACATGTAGTCGTAATCGAATGGGTAGCCATAGGCTTCGCAAGCTTTTTGCCATGCCTGTAAGTGACTGCCCATTGAGTCAATTAAGGTGCCATCCATATCAAAAATAATGCCTTGGTAGGCGCTTAAATCGATCATATCTACTCCTAAAATGTTTCGCTTCACAATAGCATAAGCCAGCGAAGAGCGAGGCTCATCACTGGCTTAATCGACAACAAAATTTGGGGTGAACGTGCTCACACACAGCACGTTCTAGTACATAAAGTACTAATTCTTACAGGCCACGTTTTAGCATGTAATAAGCTGCGTTATGACGAAGCTCTGTTTTGAAACCACGGATCGTCGTATCGTTATCGATGATCATCGTTTCAACGCCAGCCATTTCAGCAAAATCGATAATCATATCGGTTGTTACTGCTTGGCTGTATGCTGTGTGGTGTGCACCACCGGCGTGGATCCATGCAGCTGATGCTACAGATAGATTTGGTTTTGGTTCCCAAAGCGCTGAAGCAACAGGTAAGTGAGGTAAATCAGCTGGCGGAGCCACTGTATCTACTTCGTTGATTAGAATACGGAAACGGTTACCCATATCAATTGGTGATACGTTGATTGCAGCACCCGGTTTTGCAGTAAACAATAAACGACCTACATCACATTTCACACCGATAGTGTGCTGGTGAACTTCAAGACGTGGTTTTTGTGCTGCAATTGAAGGACACACTTCTAACATGTGCGCGCCAAGTACTTGGTCAGTCTCACCCATGTTGTAAGTGTAATCTTCCATGAATGAACAACCGCCGTCACGGCCTTCACCCATTACTTTCATGATGCGAACCATAGCAGCTGTTTTCCAGTCACCCTCACCACCGTAACCATAGCCTTTCGACATTAGGCGCTGTGTAGCAAGACCAGGAAGACCAGAAAGACCTGATAAGTCTTCAAAACAGTTAGTGAATGCTTTAAAGCCGCCTTTCTCTAAGAAACGCTCCATACCAAGCTCTAAACGAGCTTCGTTGCGTAGCATTTTCACTGCGTAATCGTCTTGTAGAGTTTCGTCAGCAATTACGTAGTCTTGCTTATAAAGCTCTAACTGTGCATCAACTTCTTCTTCAGTGATAGTATCAACCACTTTTACAAGCTCAGCGACACCAAACGCGTGTACTTCATAACCAAAAGTAATTTGCGCTGAAACTTTGTTACCTTCAGTAACTGCAACTTGACGCATGTTGTCGCCAAAACGCGCAACTTTAAGTGTTTGGCTTTCTGCCCAACCTTTTGCCGCACGACACCAGTCATCTAACTGCTGTTGTACGTCAGCACGTTGCCAGTGACCTGCAACAACTTTACGCTCTTTACGCATTACAGTACCGATGAAACCGAACTCACGGTCACCGTGTGCACTTTGGTGCGTATTCATGTAGTTCATGTTGATGTCAGACCAAGGAAGGGCTGCATTGAACTGAGTATGAAGGTGTAACCAAGGCTTACGTAATTCGCTTAGGCCAGCAATCCACATTTTCGCAGGTGAGAAAGTGTGCATCCATAAAACTAAACCAACACAGTTAGGATCCGTATTTGCCGCTTGGCAAACAGCGTGAATTTCTTCAGGTGACTTAACGGTAGGCTTACATACCAAGTTTACTGGTAGATTAGCTTCGCTGTTTAAGCCCGCTACAATTGCTTCGCTGTCTTTGGCAACCGTTTCTAACACCTTAGGACCATAAAGATGTTGTGAGCCGGTAACAAACCAGACTTCTTTCGTCATCGTCGTCATGTTAATAATCCTCTAAATTCTTGCTATTTGCTCTGACCGTAATACGCGTTTTTACCGTGCTTACGTAGATAATGTTTATCCATCACTGCTTTTTTAAGTTCAGCTGCGTGTGGATCTAAAGTGCGTGTTAAATACGCCATGCGTGCAATCTCTTCGAGTAGCGCTGCATGGTATACAGACTGAGCGGCATCTTTACCCCACGTGAAAGGCGCATGACCCGCAACAATCACCATAGGTGCAGCTTTCGGATCGCGGTCTTGATACGCATCAGTAATTTGAATACCGGTTTCTAATTCATAATCGCCATTCACTTGCTCATCGGTTAGCTCACGAGTACAGGTGATGTCACCGTGTACATAGTCAGCGTGAGTTGTGCCAAGGCAAGGAATGCTTTGTTTTGCTTGTGCCCATGCAGTTGCATAGGTCGAATGCGTGTGTGTTACACCGCCAATTGAATCAAAGTGGCGATATAAATGAACATGTGTTTTTGTGTCAGAAGACGGACGCATAGACCCTTCAACAATGTTGTTTTCAAGGTCGACGATCACCATGTCTTCGGCTTTCATTTGGTCGTACGATACACCACTTGGTTTAATCGCAATCACGCCTTTGTCGCGATCGATTTGCGATACGTTACCAAAGGTATAAATTACTAAGCCACGACGTTGCAGCTCCATGTTCGCTTCATAGACTTCACGTTTTAGTTCAGTAAAACTCATGCTTTGTCTCCGTTTACATAGCTTGCAAGTGCTTGGTAGTTTGCATAAAGCTCGTCATACACAGCAACGCGCTCAGGGTTAGGTAAGTACTGATGACATACAGACGACGCCATAACTTTTTGAGCATCTGCCACTGTTGCGTGCTCACCCGCAGCAACCGAAGCCATAATTGCTGCACCCAATGCACAGCTTTGCTCACTTTCTAAAACGTCGATTGGGCAGTTCCAAACATCAGCACACGTTTGCATTACGTAGTCTGATTTTTTAGAAATACCGCCGATAACAACCACTGACTCGATTGGTACGCCTTCGCTACGGAAACGCTCAGTGATAGCACGTGCGCCAAAGGCAGTTGCTTCAACAAGTGCTTTGAAGAACTTAGGTGCATCAGTGCCCATTTTTAAGCCTGTTAATGCCATGGCAACGCTTTGGTCTGCATCTGGCGTACGACGACCATTTACCCAATCAAGCGCAGTTACGTCGCTGCTTGATACAGGCAGTGCTGCCGCCGCTTTTGATAAATCAACTAAGATTGAATCTTCTAGCTTGTTAACTAACGCTTGCTCAGCGTCAGATAGATTTGTAAGTTGACGAGTTGGCCAAAGTACTAGGTTCTTGAACCATGCGTATAAGTCACCGAATGCAGATTGACCGGCTTCTAAACCAATTAACCCTGGGATCACTGAGCCATCAACTTGACCACAAATACCTTTAACGCAAGTATCACCTAGTTGTTCTTTAGACGTTACTGTGATGTCACAAGTTGAGGTACCCATTACTTTGGTTAGAACACCAGGGCGAACATTGGCTGCTACTGCACCCATGTGACAGTCAAATGCACCGTAACCAATCACGATACCTTGTGGTAAACCTAACTTCTCGGCCCACTCAGCAGTTAAGTTGCCAGCAACTTGGTCACTTGGCTCTGTAGTTGCATTTAACGTATCAACAACACCATCTAATAGTGGATCGATATTGCTGAAGAAACTGTTTGGTGGGAAACCACCCCACTGCTCGTTCCACATTTGTTTGTGGCCCGTTGCACAACGACCTAGCTTTAATGCTTCAGGGTGTGTTGTGCCACACATTAGCGCGGTCATCCAATCGCAGTGCTCAACCCATGAATAAGTGGCTGCTTTAACACTGCTATCAACGCGGAAGATATGTAATGCTTTGGCCCAGTACCACTCAGAAGAGTAGATACCGCCCATGTGTGAAAGGTAGTTCACATCATTGTTAGTTGCAGCTTCAGTGATTTCATTTGCTTCTTTAATAGACGTATGGTCTTTCCACAAAATGAACATTGCATTTGGGTTTTCTGCAAATTCTTCAGTTAATGCCAGTGGTGTACCTTGACTATTAATTGCTACAGGTGTTGAGCCTGTCGTATCAAAGCTCATACCCACTACTTTGTCTGCAGTACCTGCTGGAACTTGTGACCAAAGACCATTAACTACTTCTACAAGGCTATCAATATAGTCTTGTGGATGCTGACGAAACTGATCTTTACTTGGGTCACAATATAAACCTTGTGCCCAGCGCGGGTAGTTTACTAAATGGCTGGCAAGTTCTTCACCAGTCGCAACATCAACGAGTAATGCTCTTACCGAGTCCGACCCGTAGTCTAATCCCAACGTATAACGAGACATAATTACCTTTCACTAATTGCTTACTAACATTGTTAGTCATTATCTTTATTTGTATGATAATATCAACAATACCAGATTGTAAAGGTATTATAAAAATATTATTAACAGGATTATTTGCTGCTGGCGGGCGATTTATTGCGCAGTTTCTCTGGTAGATTAGATTGTTTTTTCAGCACAAATAATAGGTTAAAGCCACTACATTAACTTTTGTATGATAAGAATGGGATAACTATGTCTAGTCAATTAGAACAACTTAAAGCAGTAACAACCGTTGTTGCTGACACGGGTGATTTTGAAGCAATCAACGAATATAAACCGCAAGATGCAACAACAAACCCATCACTAATCTTAAACGCGATTCAAATTGAGAAATATCGCCCACTTGCTGCCGAAGCCGTATCATGGGCAAAAGCACAAAGCAGTGACGCAGCTGAAGTTGTAACAAAAGCAGCTGATAAGCTAGCGGTATTAATTGGCTCTAAATTAATGGAGCAAGTGCCAGGTTTAGTTTCAACAGAAGTTGATGCACGCTTATCATTTGATACTCAAGCAACCATTGATAAAGCACTTGAGCTTGTTGCTTTATATAAAGAGCAAGGTATCGACACATCGCGCGTATTAATCAAAATTGCTTCAACATGGGAAGGTATTCAAGCAGCTAAAGTTCTTGAAGCACAAGGTATCCGTTGTAACCTAACGCTGGTATTTGCATTTGCTCAAGCACGCGCTTGTGCCGAAGTAGGTGCTTACCTAATTTCACCATTCGTTGGTCGTATTCTTGACTGGTACAAAGCACAAGATGCAAGCGCTGATTTCGACGGTGCTAACGATCCGGGCGTTAAATCAGTAACGCATATCTACAACTACTTCAAAAAGCACGGCTACGACACGATTGTAATGGGCGCAAGTTTCCGTAACATCGGTGAAATCCAAGAATTAGCAGGTTGTGACCGCTTAACTATCAGCCCTAAGTTACTTGCTGAACTAGCTGCAACTGACGCACCTTTAACTCAAAAACTATTACCAGCAACAGAAAAAGCAGAAGCGCCAGCGGCAATGACTGAGCAAGCTTTCCGCTGGGAAATGAATGAAGATGCCATGGCTACTGAAAAGCTTAGCCAAGGTATTCGTCAGTTCGCAATTGACCAAGAGAAACTTGAGTCAATCTTAAGCGAATTAGTTTAAACCGATTGTTTAAGCAGCAAAAAGCCCGCAAACCAAAGTTTGCGGGCTTTTTTATTGCCTGCCTTTTAGTAAAAGCAGGCTTATCGTGTTGCGATTACGATAATTTTTTACCAGTCACATTATTCAGCAAGTAATGCGTTTGCTTTTGCAACTAGGTTTGCCACTGTGAAACCAAAGTGCTCAAGCAATACTGCGCCTGGCGCTGACTCACCAAATGTGTCCATTCCTAGTACATCACCATCTTGGCCAACATACTTGAACCAGAAGTCACGGTGCGCAGCTTCAACAGCAATCTTTGGTGTACCAGCTGGTAACACGCTTTGACAGTATGCTTTATCTTGGCTGTCAAACTGATTCGTTGATGGCATAGATACCACGCGAACTTGCTTGCCTTGTGCTGTTAATTCAGCAGCAGCATTCACAGCTAGCTCTACCTCAGAACCAGTTGCAATAAGAATAAGCTCTGCAGCTTGTTCACTATCAACAAGTACATAACCCCCTTTTGCAATATCAGCAACTTGCTGTGCATCACGTGCCATGGCTTTGGTACCCTGACGGCTGAAAATCAGTGAACTTGGGCCTGTTTCTTTTAATAACGATTGACGCCAAGCTACCGCTGTTTCAGTTTCATCACACGGACGCCATGCAGTCATGTTTGGTGTCATGCGAAGGTTGGCGATTTGCTCGATTGGTTGGTGAGTAGGACCATCTTCACCTTGACCGATTGAGTCATGGGTATACACAAAAATGCTCTGTGCTTTCATTAATGCTGCCATACGTACAGCATTACGTGCGTATTCCATAAACATTAAGAAGGTTGCGCCAAATGGAATGAAACCACCATGTAATGCAATACCATTCATGATTGCGCTCATACCAAACTCACGTACGCCATAGAATACGTAGTTACCATCAGCAGCATCTTGTAAACCTTTTGCTTCTGGCCATAAGGTTAAGTTAGAACCAGCAAGGTCAGCAGAGCCACCCATTAGTTCAGGAAGCTGGTTAGCAAAGAAGGTGATCGCATTTTGTGATGCTTTACGTGTTGCAATGTTTTGCATGTCGGCTTGGCATTTAGCAATGTACTCATCAGCTAATTCAGCGAAGTTAGCTGGTAATGCTTTTTCAAGAACACGACGTGTATATTCTTTTGCAAGTTCAGGATGTGCTTTGCTATAAGCTGCAAACTTTTGCTGCCATGCACCTTCAAGCTCTTGGCCTTTCGCTTGATTATTCCACTCGTTATAAACCTCTTGTGGAACTTCAAATGCAGGGTGCGGCCAGTTTAACTGCTCACGTACTGCTGCGATTTCGTCGTGACCCAGTGGTGCACCGTGACAGTCGTGGCTACCTGATTTATTTGGCGAGCCAAAACCAATCACTGTTTTACAACAGATTAGTGTTGGTTGCGTCGTGTTGCTTTGTGCCGCTTCGATTGCACCCGCAATTGCATTCATATCGTGACCATCAACATCACGAATAACTTGCCAACCGTAAGATTCAAAACGTGCAGGCGTATCGTCGGTGAACCAACCTTCTACTTCACCATCGATAGAGATGCCATTGTCATCCCAAAATGCGATTAGCTTGCCTAGGCCTAATGTACCTGCCAGCGAACATGCTTCGTGCGAGATACCTTCCATTAAACAGCCATCACCCATAAAGCAGTAAGTGAAGTGATCAACAATATCAAACTTTGGCTTATTGAATTGCGCTGCTAATGTTTTTTCAGCGATTGCCATACCAACTGCGTTAGCAATACCCGAACCTAATGGGCCCGTAGTTGTTTCAACACCCGGTGTATAGCCATATTCTGGGTGACCCGGTGTTTTAGAGTGAAGCTGACGGAATTGCTTAATATCTTCGATGCTTACGTCATAACCGCTTAGGTGTAACAATGCATATTGAAGCATTGAACCATGGCCATTTGATAACACAAAGCGGTCACGGTTAGACCAGTCTGGGTTTAATGGGTTATGGCGGTGAAAGTTTTGCCACAATACCGCTGCAATATCAGCCATACCCATAGGCGCACCAGGGTGGCCAGAGTTAGCTTGTTGAACGGCATCGACAGCAAGTATGCGAATAGCATTTGCAGATTGAGAACTAGGCAGAGTCATCTTATTAGCTTCCTGTTAATATTATAATATAAATAATATCGCAAAAACTCACCCAAATAGCAACTTAATAAACCGCCATGCCAGTAATGACGTGTATTTAGGGCCATTTTGTACCGCTAAACGCAGGTTTTAACACCATTTTATTGTTAATAACTTTTTCTAACTAAAGAAATGACGACACCGCCCAAAATAACCAAACCAAATTAATGAAATATACTTATTAATCAAGCAATTTACTTAACTAATTTAGGTTACAAAAACCAGATCTTGCTACAATTTGGTACATTATTTCATTGTTCAAGCCATTAATAACAACTTAATGTTAACAAGGTTTTTCATTAAGGTTGTTTATTTGTGACTGTTCTAGGTAGTTGCTCACTTGGGCTACGAGTTTTATTTCTAATTAGTGCATTTTGCCTTTCACCAATGGCAAGCAGCACTGACTCTGCGTATTTAGCAGATGAAGGAATAAGCCTTGGTTTGAGCCTAGGCTATGGTCAACTCGACAACCCGGTTTATAAAAAAGACGACATTCCTCTTTATGCCCTACCACGCATTGAGGTATTCGCCGGTGACTTTTCATTTGCAAATACTCAGTTTGCTTGGACACCCGTGTGGGGCGATAACTATCAAGTGTCGTTATTCACCCAACTCAATGAAGATGGGCTGTATTTTGCTAAACACTCAGCAGCACTGACCGCGATTAGAACAACCGGCGGCCGCCCCTCCATGACACCGCTACCACCCGGTTCAAGTATTGAAGCACCGCTGGTGATAAAGCGCCGCGGTGATATTACTAAAATATCTAAACGTAAATTATCGGCCATGAGCGGTATTGAAGCTATCGTTGACTGGCAAAGCTGGCGATTTAGCGCGTATTGGTCAATGGAGCTCACTAACTATCACAAAGGATTACAAGGCGCATTGTCTGCACAGCGCTTGTTTTTGTTTGATCAACATCTAGTTTTGCTCGGCGCAGAAATACAACATCTAAGTGCTGGTTTAGTGGATTACTACTATGGCAGCGCACAACAAGAGATACGAGCCGGATTTAGCCCTTTTTTAGGTCACTCTAGTCAAAAGTACAATCTAAAAGCCAGTTACCAATATCAGTTTAATCAACAATGGCAATTTATCAGCGATATAAAATACCAACGTTTATCATCGGGTATAACCGATAGCCCGCTTATCGATGACAGCAACTTACTGTCTTTTTATGCTGGCTTTGCATGGAATTACTGATGATGTTGCGTACGAAGCTTTTTTCACTCTTATTCATTTTTAGCCTCGCGTTTGTTGGCAGTACATTCGCACAAGCAGGCTACATTGAAGCAACACCAGAAAACTGTGTAACGGTAGAGCAAGACTGCGTGATGGATGTATCGATTAATTGGTATACCGAAGTCAGCGAAACGGTGTGCATTCGTGTTACTGATCAACAAATTAGGCTGTTCTGCCAAAAGCCAAATCAAGGGCAGAACTTTGCAATCACAGTGCAAAACAATCGCAACATTGTGTTAGAGCTACTGAGCGAACAGCTAGAACCATTAGAAAGCACTGAAATTAGTTTATTCCACCAGCATGTTAAAAAACGTCGACGTGATATCGCATGGAGTATTTTTTGATGAGCCAACATACTATTTTATACATTGAAGATGATTTAAAACTTGCCCAGCTAGTCTCTAATTATTTAACTGATCATGGCTATACCATTGAACACTTTGAAAGTGGTTGCCATGCCTGTTACCAAGCAAGTAGTAAGAAATACGACCTAATTTTGCTTGATATCGGATTAGGATCAGAAGATGGCTTTGAGGTATTTAAAGAACTAAAACAATATCAAGATACGCCAATTATTTTTATGACCGCAAGGCAGAGCCAAGTCGATCATATCACTGGCCTTGAGCTAGGTGCTGATGATTACCTAACCAAACCTGTTTCCCCGTCCATTTTATTAGCGCGAATAAATAACACGATTCGTCGCAGCCAAGCTGTTAAGCCAACAAGTACCACCCATAACGCGCATAATATTCGCTTTGGCTCTTTAAGCATTAATACTATTCAGCGCGAAGCTTATCTGCATAGCCAGCCACTTGAATTGACTAGTGCAGAGTTCGAAATACTGATCCAACTAGCTCAATCAGCGGGTCAGTTAGTCAGTCGAGACCAATTATTTGATGGCACTATTGGCCGTAAATACGATGGTCTAAGCCGCACTATCGATGGCCGCATTAGCCGCTTACGCAAAAAGCTCGGTGACGAAGCGGTGCCGGCACAAAAAATCGTCACCGTTTGGGGCAAAGGATATATTTTTTCTCCACAAGCGTGGGGTTAATGAAGTTTGCTACGCCTGTTTTGTTATTTGTATTTAACCCTAGCTGTTTGTCTGGGGAGCGCCGCTTGGTTACTAGAAACCTATTTCCCAAGCCCTCCGGCATACAGCACAGAGCAGCAACTAGCAGAAAGTATCTTAAGTCTTACGCCCAATAACTCAAACATTAAGCAAACACCTCTGGCGAACTTTTACCTTGGTGAACAATTACAGGCGTCGCTTTTAGCGGGTCAGGTGATTAGCGTTAACGATGCTAATAACAATCTTTACTTTCATAAACTTGCAGATGATAGACAGACCTTATTAAGCATTGGCCCCTACAGCCAACCTGCAGATCAGGGTTATCAGTCTTTAGTGAGCCTTCTGTTTTACTCTAGCCTTGCCTTAGCAGTGGTGATTTTTACAGGCCCACTGCTGTTTGACTTAACTAAGCTGCGCAAAGCCAGTAGTAAAATTTCAAATGCTGATTTTTCAGCACAAGTGCACTTTACACGTTTTAGCTTACTAAAGAGCATTGGCGATACCTTTGATAATATGGCATTAGCGCTTCATAACCGTAATCAAAGCCAACGTGAATTGATCAATGCTGTTTCTCATGACTTTTTAACGCCTATTTCGCGTGCTAAATTCGCCCTCGAAGCAGTCGTTGATAACAATGCTTATCGTCACAGTGTGTTGCAAGACATTATTGAGCTTGAGCTTTTAGTCGAAGAGTTTTTAACCTATGCCGAGCTCGAACAATGCGAGCCCACCTTGTTAGCTAAAGACTACTGCCCAGACGAGCTATTACAGCCCTGCATTACTAAGTTTCAAAGCTATAGCCCTTTGGCTATTCATCTTGACTGCGAATTAACAGCAATTTTCGTTGATAAACAAAGCTTTCAACGCTTATTGCAAAACTTACTTGGGAACGCGGTTCGCTTTGCTAAAACACAAATTCATATCAGGCTTTCACAATGCGAAAGCGGCACTTTGCTAGTGATTGAAGATGATGGCCCAGGGATCCCTGAACACATGCGCGCAAGCCTCATGCAGCCATTTTCAAAAACCGCTTCGGTGCACCAAACAGGCTATCAAGGTGTTGGCCTTGGCTTATCAATCGTTAAGCAGCTGTGCCTGTGGAATAACGCAAAATTTAGCTTAGATAACGCGCAAACCTTAAGTGGTGCAAGAGCAAGCATCTTGTTTCGATAGTCAGCTTTTCGGTAAAAATGTACCAAGCTGTAACAGTGTGTGCCAATTATTTACATTTCATTGATGTTATAGTCACAACCCAACACTATCCCTACTGATTACAACCGTTCGCCGCTAGCGCGAGCTCATAATTATAATCCTTCGAGGGAAGTTAGATCACATGTTCAATATGAAAAAAGTATCAGTGATGGTCGCATCTGCACTTTACTTAGGTGTAGGTACGTCTGCTGCTGCGCTAAATGACCAAGCATGGCCAGAACAGCCAGCAGGCTATGCGCCAAAGCAAACCGTTACCAATGAATTTGTGTGGGAAGACAAGGTTAATAATACTGTTAAAAAACAAAGCCGCGTTTTCACACCAGAGAAAGATATTAGTGGTATTCAAACTTATATCGTGCAACTGGACGATGCACCTATTTCAACTTACCAAGGTGGTGTTAAAGGGCTTGCGAGCACAAAAGATGTGGTAATGCAGACGCAACAAGCAACAACGCGCTCAACGCTTAATATGGCGCAGCCTGCTATTGCAACTTACGCTAATCACCTAGCAAGTAAGCGCCAATCAGTACTGAGTACTGCGATGAGCCAGCAAGGCTTACAGCTAAATGTTGAGCGCATATTCAATGTGGCATTAAATGGTTTCACCACCCAAATGACACAAGATGAAGCGAAGCGCTTAGCTAAAGTGGCGGGTGTTAAGAAGATCACTCGCTCAAAAATCTACAGCCTAAATACTTTTAATACTATTGAACAAACCGGTGCATCTGCTCTTTGGAGCACAAGTGCTAGCAACCCTAGCAGCAACAAAGGTGAAGGCACGGTTGTCGGTATTATAGATACGGGTATCAATACCGATCATCCATCATTCGCAGCAGTAGGCGGCGATGGCTACACTCACACCAACCCTCTAGGCGACAAATACTTAGGTGATTGTGCAACCGCTGAATTTGCTGATCTGTGTAACGACAAGCTAATTGGTGTTTATTCTTACCCTGAGATCACCGCAGCTTATGTAGACTCTGTATTTGAAGAGACTCGCCCTGAAAATGGTGAAGACTACCATAGCCATGGCTCACACGTTGCCGGTACCGCTGCAGGTAATATCCTTTACGATATTCCTTACAAACTGACTGAGTATGAAAGCCAATCATCTGGTTTAGAAACTAACGTAACTTTCCCGCAAGTATCAGGTATGGCGCCACATGCCAATATCATTTCATACCAAGTATGTTGGCCGGGTGGTTCAGGTGACCCATACGCAGGTTGTCCAACAAGCGCTATTTTAGCAGCCGTTGAACAAGCTGCTATTGATAATGTTGATGTACTGAATGCTTCATTAGGTGGTCTTGAAGAAGATCCATGGAGCGACCCAATTGAGCAAGCGTTCATGAATGCGGCCGAAACCGGTGTATTTGTGGCGGTAGCGGCAGGTAACAGTGGCCCTGAATATTCAACGGCTGATCACTCATCACCTTGGGTAACCACAGTTGCAGCTCATACCCCTTCAACCAAAGTAAACTTTGGTAACAAACAACTTAAAAACCTAACTGGTGGTGATACTACAGCACCAGGACCATTTGATGGTGCAGGTGTTAACTTTAACGAGCTAACAGGTTTAATTGTTGCTGCGACTGATTTTGAAAATCCAAATGAAAGTTCAAGCTATGCACTTGCTAACTGTGACAAGCCATTCCCTGAAGGTACATTTGATTTAATTGATGATCCAGCAACCGCTATCGACGAAAGTGCGCAAGATGTGATTGTAGTATGTAAGCGTAGTTCTTACCCGCTGTACTCTAAATCGCTAAACGTAGAGGCAGGTGGTGCAGAAGGTTTAATTATTTATAACCATGTATCATTCTATGATAACTACACTATTCCTTCAGTGACTTACCCTATTCCTACCATTCACATTAAAAACGTCGATGGTAAAAGCGTATTAGAGTGGCTAAGCACTGGCGACAGCCACATGGGTACCATTGAAGCAACTGAAGGCACCGTAGATGCTGTAGATAAAGACCGCATTGCTTACTTCTCTGGCCGTGGTCCATCATACTTTGGCTTTGACACCTTACTTGTAGACGTTGCTGCACCGGGTGTTGATATCTATGCGCCAGCATCAGACGACCAACCATTCACAAACAATCCAGCTACATCTGATTGGCAATCTATGTCTGGTACATCAATGGCAAGCCCACACGTTGCGGGTGCGGCAGCATTGTTAAAACAATCTCATCCTGATTGGACACCAATGCAAATTCAATCAGCATTGATGTTAACTGCAAACAATCAAGTTGCTTTAGCACAGTACTTAAACAACTACACCGATGATGGCTTTGATGCTGCCCTTGCTGAAATGGGTTCGGGTAAAATGCAAGTTGAGCGTGCTGATAAAGCAGGCCTATTACTTGATGAAAGCATTGCTAACATGAATGCTGCTAACCCAAGCCTTGGTGGCCGTGAAAAAGCACTAAACACAGCTTACATGGTTGATAATGACTGTGGCTTTAAGTGTACGTTTATCAGAACCTTTACGGCGACAGAAGACGCAAGCTGGACACTTCATACAGAAAACTGGATTGGTAATAGCAAAATTAGTGTTGAGCCAAGCAACTTTGATATTAAAGCAGGTGAGACACAAAGCATTGTTGTTACGGTTGAAGCAAGCCAACAAGCAACACCACAAGAAATTGTTGATTACACAGGTAACCAAGGTCAAATCGTAATGACCTCAAGCAATCCTGAATCACCAATTTTAGAAATGCCTGTATGGACTTTCGCTGGTGATACCGGTTTACCTGAGTATATTCAAATTGATGCTCACCGCCGTTCTGCAACGATGAAAGTGGGTCCATTCAATACTGATGAAATTAGCAACCTAACAACACAATCGTACGGCTTAGTAAAAGGCCAAGTTGAGACAGTACACCTATTCAACGACACCACACCAGGCGACCCATTCGATAGCGTAGAGGTTGAAGGTGAAGGCGAAGCTGTGAACAACAACCACATTCAGTGGACGACAGTGCCAGAAGGCGCAAAAATGCTAAGCGCAAGCGTCATGAACGACACGTCACGTGTACTTGTGTTCATGGGTAAAGATAGTAACGGTGATGGCATCGCGTCTTATGAAGAAACGTTATGTATGTCAACGAGCTACACCCTAACTAACTTCTGTAACATCGTAGATCCTGAAGCCGGTGAGTACTTCACTTTATACATGAACCTGCAAAACTATAGTTATGGCGAAGTAGATGAAGGTATCGAGGTATCGTTTGCTACAGCGGTGACCACTGAAGACAATGGTTCATTAACCGTAACAGGCCCAAGCAGCGTACCTGGTTATGACGAACTGGAGCTAGACCTTGCTTATAACCTACCTGATATGGAAATTGGCGATATTTACTTTGGTGGCTTTGATATTGGTAGCAACCCTGAAGATGCGGGTAACCTTGGTTTTGTACCAGTGATCATCGAGCAAATTGATAAAGACGTGACCTTTACAGCTAACAAAGACAAAGCATTTGTTGGTGATTTAGTTGACTTCGAAATCAGCGTCATTGCTAATAACGAAGATGAAGCGCGTCAGTTTGCACTAAATACTGAGTTCCCTGAGGGCGTAGACATTGTTCCTGACAGCATTGTCGCATCTAACTCAACGCCAGTAACGCCATTGTTAGATAGCAATGCACTTGCGCTGGTTGGCGTTCAAGAGACGACTAAAAATGTTGAACGTAATTATAACATTACTACCAACATCACTGACGAAATGTGTTCATTAACTTCGGCGCATTCACCAGATCCTTACTACCTAGAACTACGTGAGCTTGGCTGGCGTACACTAGAAGGTGTTCAAGGTCGTTACTACAACGAGTTTGAGTACACATTTAAAGAAATCATGAACACTAATCTTGATGTGTCATTCCCATTCTTTAATAAGTATCACTTTGACTCAATTAAACTTAACCCTGCTGGCTTAGTCACATTTGGTTCGCAAGGCCGTACAACGCCATTCCACGTTGAACTGCCAGAAGGTTACACTCAGCCGCCACCGCCGCCTTACCTAATCGCACCATTCTGGGTTGGTGACAACATGATCCCAGAGCGTGTTGATGGTGGTTACGGTAACTATGATGCCAACGCAGGTATCACACCAACTTACACTGTATCACGTGAATGGTTAGTACTTGAGTGGGATAATATCCAGCGTTCAAGAACTGAAGGCCAATCTGTTGACGTTGAAATGTTCATGCGTATGGGCATTGACTATGAGCCAGGTGAATACGAGTTACTATTTGCTTATGACAACCTAAGCTTAGTTGATGCACAAGGTTCTATCGGCTTGAAAGCTGCTGATGGCCGCGGCTTCATCAGTGGTGATATTCCTATCGATTTAAACATTGGTAACAAGTATGGCTTCGACAATATGGACGAAGTACTACACGACAAACTGGTTGTGTGTCTTGACTACACAGGCCCTGAGATCTCTAAGTTTGACGTGAAATTCCAAGCGTACATTGGTGAGCAAGCAGCGAATCAAACGCATCAACTATCACTTACAAATGGTTTAGTTGGCGCAGATGATGAAACCATCACCCTTGATCTTGAAGTTATCGGTAACCTAGAAATGGCAGCCTTAACTGATATGTCGGTGGCAGAGAACGAAACGATTAGTTTTGACGTGCTTTATGCTGACGAAAACCAAGTGAGCAACCAAATCGAAGTGTTAGGCGAAAACTTCACTTATGAAGTATCTGGTCACACATCAGGTAGTACTGTGACTATCACGCCAGCGGCGCACTTCCATGGTGATATTGATGTAACAGTAAAAGTTAGCGACAGCGTTAACCCAGCTGATGCAGCAATGAGTTCATTTGTATTATCGGTGATGTCTGATGGTGAAGAGCTTGGCTGTACTGACAGCTCAGCAACTAACTATGATGAAAGCGCCAATACTGACGATGGTAGCTGTTCTTTCCCTGAGGCAGTGATTCCAGAAGCTGAGGTTGAAAAAGACAAGAAATCATCAAGCGGTTCATTCGGCTGGTTACTACTAGCAGTTGCACCACTGATGGCACTTCGTCGTAAAAAACCTCGAATTAACTAAGGATTAGTTAATTAGGATAGTAAGTAGGTAATGCCGATATGCTAAGCATATCGGCATTTTTCGTTATAAATACTTTAACCAAGGCTTGTTAGCCTTACGCTTGTATTCACTAAACTTCTTGGTTGGCCAATAAAGCCCTATTGCCAGCAACAAAGTAATAAACCAAATACCTGATATATCACTGACTCCTAAATATTGCCCTTGATTTGCCCCCCAGATCAGCATGCCTATTTGATACATAAATAGCAGTACATAGAGGTGAAAAATATAAAAGAACATAGGCACAGAGCCATATACACGTAGCGCATTCGTAACGCGGTTTAATGGTCTTTCAAATAACCATAAGCCTACAAACATGCCTGCTAACGTGATCAGCAAAAAGCTCAGTGACGGTGGGTACTTAGTCACGTTAAACACCGACATCATGGTTTCGGTTGTGGTGCTAAACGTTTGCCACGGCAAGGTTTCACCATAAATATTAAAACCACGCAGCAGCGCAAATAATCCCACACATAACAGGGCTAACAGCAGTAATGCTCGTTTACGTGAACCTGCCGATTGAGTGTGTGCATATAATGGACCTGCACAGTAACCCAACAAAATTACGCCAATCCAAGGTAGCACTGGATAGCTAATTTTGACGTCGATTAAACCGCCTTGTGATAGATAGCCTCGGTCATGCAAAATCGTCCACAGCGAGTAACCAAACTCATCAGGCGTGAAGCTGATAGGGGTCAGTAAGTTATGGCCAAATACAATAACTAAACCAAGCACCAGCAATAGGTTGCGTGGCAGCTTAATCAATGCTGCTAACACCAGCATACAAAGGCCAATCGCCCACATCACTTGTAGCCAAATGGTGTGGTAGTAACCCATCCACGAAAAACAAATCAGGGTCACTTCGAGGGCGATTAAAAAAAGCCCTCGTTTGATTAAAAAGCTTCGTGCTGAGCGCGCTATTCCACTTGCTGGATGACTATAAAGCCACGCCGACAAACCGGTTAAAAAGATAAAGGTTGGCGCACAAAAGTGCGCAGCAAAGCGACTCCAAAAAAGCCCCGGCGAAGTGGTATCAACCACCATGGGATCGGCCACCTGCATGTGCAAGAAAAACCGCTCTCGCACATGATCAAGTAACATCAGCAGAATAACGACACCACGCATGATGTCGATACTGTGAATACGGCTTTTAACTTGCTCAGAAGTCATAACTTACGCCAAGTTTAAATTGTGTCGGCGCACCTGGGTAGGCCCACAATGCATTGTAAGAACTGGCGATATACTGTTCATCAAACACGTTATCGACATTCAGTGATACCGTAGTACGTTCAGTCGCTCGCCATTTAGCAAATAAACCAACAGTTTGGTAACTCGGTAAACGGAAAGTGAGATCAGCTGGGTCGCCCAAACGGTCAGACACATATTGATAATGACCACCAATCTTTATGTCTTGTGCGAATAGACTTAGGTCATGGTTTAAGCCAATCGAAAGGTTATTCTTTGGTACGTTCACAAGTGGACTGCCCTTAGGAATTGGCACTAACCAGTCAACATTTAGACTGTCTGTTGCAGTCTCGGCATCAACATAGGCATAAGATAGGTTGTATTCGGTATTGTCACCCAATGAACCCGTTAAATCTAACTCAAAACCTGTGCTATTTGCTTTACCTACAGGTGTTGAATAACCCACATTTACTGGGTCTGCCACCAGCATGTTGCTCTTACTCGCATCAAAATAAGCCAGCGTACCGCTGATATTGGCGTAACTAAATTTAACACCCACTTCAAACGAGTCGCTTTCTTCAAAACCAAATGGGTTACCTTCGGCATCGGTGCCACTTAGTGGTAAAAAGCCTTCTGAATAGCTTGAGTAAAGGTTAATGTCGTCATTAAGTGCGTAAACAACACCAAAACGTGGACTAATACGGTTTTCTTTGCTGTTTGATGCAACACCAGACTTAGTTTCAAAAATATCTTGTTCAATTTCATCAAAACGCAGACCTAACATCATTTTTAAGTTATCGGTTAGATCAAGCTGGTCTTGTAGGTAAATACCGTACGCATTTTGCTGTTCGTTATTTTCGTACTGCATGCCCACTTCAGGGCCTTCAGTGGTGCTGTACTCTGGCTCATAGATATCAATGGTGTAAGTGCCATTACCACCACGGTAGCGATAAAGCCCAGTTCGCAGCTCATAGTCGTAACCATCAACACCAATCAGTACATGGTTGGTGATACCGGCAACATCAAAGTGGCCACTTAATTCAAAACGTAGCGATAAATCATCAGACTCATAGTCACGGTATCTGTGCTGGCGAGTTAAGGTTCTGCCATCATCAAATAATGACTGGCGCGATGGTGAAAGCTCAGCATCTGACGAAAAACCCGTTAGCGTTGCAGTACGGTAACTAGCACCTAATAACAAGCTCCAATCTTGGTTTAGATCGTTGCTGTAATTTAATTGATGACCGCGTGAGTGCACCTTAGTTGGTGCATCATTTGGGTTACCTAAAAAGCGTGACTCAGGTACGGTATCAAAATCACCATTTAGCACCACAATACCACGGTCATACATTTGCTGTTGGTCAACATACTCAAACTCATAAGTCAGCGATGAGTTATCGTTGATTTGATAATAAAGCGAAGGCGTAATCACGAATTTGTCGTGGTGTACATAATCTCTGAAGCTGTCACTGTCTTGCCATGCACCATTGATACGAAACGCTAAATCATCGCTTAAACCGTTAGTGTAATCACCTTGAATACGCTTGTGATCATCGCTACCGAACTCGGCTTGAAGTTGGCCTTGCTGATAAAACTGTGGCTTTTTAGTAATAATGTTTACGGTACCACCCGGCTCTGAGCGGCCATAGAGTGCTGAGCCTGGCCCTTTTAATACTTCGATATATTCAATGTTTGATACATCACGCGGGCCTGCAAAGCCGCGACCACCACTAAAACCGTTAACTAAGTACCCAGACGGCATATTTTCGTTACCTGACAAACCACGAATTGAATAGCTATCCCACAGTGCTCCACCATTATTCTTACGAGTAATACTGGCAGAAAAATCCAGTGCATCACGAAACTTAGTAATACCGTTATCAGTCATCATGTCTTTACTTAATGTGGTGATCGATTGCGGTAAATCTTTTGTTGGAATATCACCACGAAACGCCTGTTTATGTTCAATGGTGATCGTTTCGATATCGCTGTTATCAGCTGCATGTGTATTCGCTGCAAACGCCGCAGCTAAGGCTAAACTAAGAGTTGAGTACTTCATAAGGTCTGATTGTAAAAGTTGAGAGAAATGATTTGTTATAAAATAACATAAATAAAAATTAGGTTATAGTATAACAATACATTTATCCCTTAATTTTTAGCCAAGCTTCTAGTTTACAAAGATAATTTTTAACGCTAAATTTGAGGTAGATTAAAAAACAAACAAGTTAAGGAAGACTATGTATAAATCACTTTTAGCATTAACGCTCGTATGCGCATCAATCAGCTCATTCGCAAACCCTGATTTATCACGTAAATTTCCATTTGTAGATATTCAAGCGCAGGTACTCGATACCACTACAGATAAGCCTAGCTGGCAACGGCTGCCACCAATGCACCATGTACAATACCCGACAGGGCTGCTAAATCGACAAGGCAGTGGCTGCGCAATTGTCAACTTTCAGGTAACGCCAGAAGGCGATGTGAAAAACTTAAATATTGAAAATTCAGCGCCTAAGCGCTTTAGTAAAGACGTTAGAAAGGCAGCAAGGCAAATAGTGAGAGACTGGCAATGGCCAGAGCGCACGGATGAACAAGTGATTGAGTTAACCATGCGTTTTGACTACTGCTTAACACACGACTTCGATAAAAAGAGTGAAGCCGTTGCCATGTGCGTTGAGCATTCAGAACAAGCCTGCGAGTAAACAATAAATTTGCCATGTAGATACTTGAGCCAATGCCAGCTATTGCCTACAATGGCGCACAATCTATTCAATGCAGATCGCAACTATGACTGATACACAAAAACCAGAATTACCAAACCAACTTTCTATTAACCCACGTAGTAAATTTTATGTGGAAGAAGTTTTCGAGCATGAAATTGGTGTAAAACTTAACGGCAAAGAGCGTTTTGACGTTGAAGAATATAATATCAGCGAAGGCTGGATCAAAGTCGCTTCTCCAAAAGCCCTTGATCGCCGCGGCCAACCTTTACTATTAAAAGTAAAAGGCACTGTAGAAGTATTCTACAAGTAATTCAGTTTTGCTGAATTAGCTTGTTGGCCAACACAATGGTTGGTCAACAAGTTTATACCTTTACGAGCTTAGACACTCAGCCCCTCGTTTTTTCCCACACAAGCGAAAGTTAAACCAATGCCCGGTGACGACAAAGAGCGAACCCAATAAAGTAAGTACTTTTTCGCCAGCCTCACCAATAACATTTTCACCAAGCAGCACTGCTGCAGACAACAACACCAGCCCTGCACCTCCTAGCATCAATACTCGATAACGTTTATGTTTTTTACACCCTAAAAATAGTGCTAATAAGCTGCTTGGCAGTACCGCAACTAACATCCAAAAATGAAATTGCTCGTTACCTAAACCCAGTGCTGCAGCACTTGGTAATAAAACTAATAATACTGGCACAGCTAAACAGTGAATAGCACACATAGCTGATAACCCGATGGCAAACTTATCCATCATTAATTGTAATTTCACTGAATAATTCCTACAAAATTGAACACATGAATTATAAAAAGTGCATCAAGCAAGTTTTGCTTGGCACTCATTGCATACTCCCAGCATTTCAAATTGCTTTGTTTGTGAGGTAAAACCTGCATCATCAAAATGCGGGAAAAGCTTTGCAACGTCACTGTGTGAAACCGCTAAAGTCTCAACTTTTTGGCAGTGACGGCAAATCAAAAACAAAGAAGTCTCACGCTTAAAAACCTCACTGTCGGTACCGTAAGCGATATATTTGTTAGCACTATTAAGCCTGCGAACAAGGTTTACCGACTCCAAAAAGCTCAAGATTCGATAAACAGACATAACAGATACACTTGAACTTGTGCGCAGCTTGTAGCAACTGGCCAATTCGTAGGCCGATAACGGCACATCTGTGGTTAGTAATATTTGCAGTATTTGCTTGCGCTGAATGGTGAACTTTCTGCCATGCTCAAGGCAAACCTGCTTCGCTTTATTAAGTGTGCTGGTTAATCGCTGTTTATTCATAGCGGCCACTCAATATAAGGTTTTGTTGCTGTCAGCTCTGCTATCCCTTGCGCTTGCTCTGTGATCCACTGTGCTTCGATAACAGATATTGCTTCAGCCCATGCAAATAAAGTAACAGTGACTTTAGAAACGGGCTTATCACAGCTAAACGAGTATTCAACTTCAAGGTCTTGATGTGCATGATGAGTGTGATGCTCAAATGGGTTTTCAAAATTTGCTTGAGTAAGCTTACATTCGGCGTTAAATGTCACTAGCTGCTTTGAATTTGCTAATTGGGCTAACGTTTGTTTAATGGTTTGCTTTTGCTCAGCTGTCTCTGGCTGATGCTCAAAGCCAAAAATATCTCCAGCCGGTAAAATGAACTTAACCTGCCACTTGTCTTGATCATGAACCACAAAAAGCACTCCCTCACCATGTGAATGATGATGGTGTTGATGCCCTTGAGCTGAAAAAATACATCCAACCATAAAGCATATCACTGCTAATTTTGCTGCTTTCATAACCCCAATCACTCCATTTACCTCACTTTAAACATGCTGTTACAAAAAAGAATAAAACTCATTCGTCGATTCACACTTGATACATTATAACAATTAAAGCACAATTGATACATTATAACATATCCGCAATGGTGAATAATGAATAACATCTCAAGAGTGGCTGTCGTCATAGCAGCGTTATTACCTGCCAGTGTTTTGGCACAATCGATCAAAGGCGTTGTTTTAAATAACCAAGGTAAAGCGGTGGCTAATGCCACAGTTGACCTTGAAGGTTCTGATCAAAAAGTAACAACTAACGACAAAGGTGAGTTTGAAATCAGCGGCTTAAATAACGGCTTAAAAGAGCTGCATATTTCAGCGCCAGGTTATGCTCACTTACACCGTGATATCACGCTTACCAATGACCAAGATCACAGCGCAACCTTCAATCTTAAGCGCTCACCGATTGAAGTGATTGATATTGAAGCAACGCCGATTCATATGTCGGCAATGGAATCTGCCTCACCAGTGAGTGTGTTATCAGGCGAACAATTAAGACGCCAACAAGCATCAACGCTTGGCGATAGCCTCGAAAAACTACCGGGCGTTAACACAAACTTTCATGCCAAGGTTGCCAGTACGCCTGTGATCCGTGGTTTGAGCGGCCCACGTGTTTTAATTACACAAAATGGCTTAGATGTAAGTGATGTGTCACGTGTTGGCCCTGATCACTCAGTGGCATCGGAAGCATCAACAGCGCAGCAAATTGAAGTATTACGTGGCCCAGCAACTCTATTTTATGGCAGCGGTGCAATTGGTGGTGTCGTCAACGTAGTTGATAGTCGCGTACCAACAGACAGCACAACACGTGGTGAATGGAACCTAGAACATAACTCTGTAGATGAGCAAAAAGTTGCTTCGTTTAATGCCACCACAGGAACAGAGTCATTTGCCTTTTATGCTGATGCATTCTGGCGTGAATCAGACGATTACGAAGTACCTGTTGCCGCCGATATTGACGACACCGAGCACAGCTCAAAGTACGTAGTAGAAAACAGTAATGAAGACTCAGATGGCTTTACTGTTGGTACTAGCTACTTATTTGAGCAAGGTTACCTTGGTGTTGCGGTTGAGCAATTTAACCGCCAATACGGTATTCCTGGCCATACTCATGGTGAAGAAGAAGAGCATGATCACGAAGAAGAGCACAGCGAAGAAGAAGCTGTTTTTGCTGATCTTGAACAAACCAAAGTCCAGCTACTTGGTGAATACAATATCGACAGTGAGTGGCTAAGCAAAATTAATTTACGTGCAGGCCATACAGACTACGAACACGCTGAAATCGAGCACGGTGCTGTAGGCACAACTTTCAAAAATGAAACCAATGAGCTGCGCGTTGACATTCTGCATAGCCAATTTGATGAGTGGAATGGTGGCGTTAGCTTTCATTACAAAAAAAGTGATGTAGAAGCACAAGGCTCTGAAGCATTCACCCCTCCGTCTGTTACTGAAAGTATTGCTTTTGCAATTATGGAAGAGAAGCACTTTGGCGATTTTTTAGTGCAATTAGGCGGCCGTGTTGAGCGAGTTACTATTGATGCTAATAATGTGCTGTTACCTGAGATCGATGCTCATGCACATGATGAAGACGGTGATGAGCACGACCACGGCCATGACCACGAAGAATCAAACTACACACGCGTATTTGATGTTGCCCAAGAGTTTACACCGGTAAGCTTATCAACAGGTGTGGTATGGGATTTTACACCAGGTTATAACCTAGGTTTATCGGTATCGCGTTCTGAGCGTGCTCCATCTGCATCTGAGCTGTTATCTTTCGGCCCACACATTGGTACTGCAACTTATGAAGTTGGTGCGCTATTCGACACTCATGATGGTCATTTTGAGTTATCAGAAGAGGCTATCGATTTAGAAACAGCAAATAATATCGACCTGACATTCCGTAAAACCGAGGGTGATGTTGGCTTTATTTTCAATGCGTTTTACAACCAAGTAGATAACTATTATTACCAGGTCAACACAGGCCTATACGCTGAAAGCGGTCATGATCACGACCATGGCGACGAACATAATCACGAAGAAGAGCACGATCATTCATCTGAACTACCGGTTTATTTATTTAAAACAGACGATGTGATTTTACATGGTTTTGAAGCGCAAGTTGCTTGGCAGCTAAGCGACGAATTTAAAGTCGACTTATTCTCTGATTATGTACGCGCGCGCCTTAAAGACGGCGGAGATTTACCGCGCACTCCACCACTGCGTTTTGGTACTGAGTTTAGCTATCAAACCGAAAACCTAACGGCAAATATTCACGTTACGCGCTACCAAGAGCAAGACCGCATAGCACAAGAAGAAACCACAACAGACGGCTATACCCTTGTTAATGCAAGTATTTCTTATGACTTATCGGTACTGAACCAAGACGTCTCACTTTACCTAAAAGGCACTAACTTAACGGACACAGAAGCCCGCGTTCATAGCTCATTTTTAAAAGATATAGCACCACGTCCAGGGCGTAGTTTTGCGCTTGGTATTCGCGGCTACTTCTAAACAAAATTACAAATAAAGGAAACCTACATGACACACTTATTTAGATTAAAACTATTGGCATTGGCAATTAGTAGCAGCCTGATCACCGCATGTGGTGATGCAGAAACAAATATTGTTGAGAAAGACCCTATCGAGGTTCCTGACGACAGTGGTGATGACCATGATCACGATCATGATGACGGTTATACCATTGACTCAATGGGCCGTTTAGCGGTTTTAGCAGCTGATAGCAACGAAGCGAATATCTTTGATTTAGATGACGACTCATTACTAGAAACGTTTTCGCTTATCCATGAGTCAAGCTCACTAAATGTTTCACCAAGCTACCGTTATGCAGTTATTGCTAACCGTAACCAAGATTACTTAGGCTTTATTGATAGCGGTTTATGGCGTGAAGATCATGGCGAGCATTTACATGACTATAAACAAGGCCCTGCATTTAGTGACTACGAGCTAACAACGGGCAGCCGCCCTACTCACATCGTTAAACATGATGGCCAAATGGCCGTGTTTTACGATGGTAATGCCGATGCAGGTACGGTTGCCTCTGTAGAAGTGTTAACCGATAACGACATTGCTAACGAAACCGCGACACTTGCTGGTATTCAGTACGACATCAATATGCATGGTGTTGCAGAGCCACGTGGCGAGCACCTAGTTGCAACATTGCGACGTGCTGATAGCGAAAGCACTTCAAACGCTAAAATCCTGCCGGATCAAGTGGGTGTTTTCCACCTTCATGACGGTGAATATGAGCTTGAACAAACATTTGAAGTTACTTGCCCAGATTTACACGGTGCAGCGCAAAACCATGATTATGTAGCATTTGGTTGTGGCGACGGTGTGCTAGTAGCCCACCAGCATGATGATGAATATCATGCAGAAAAAATCGCAAATATTGATGCGTTAGGTGATACACGTATTGGCACATTATATGGCCATGAAGGTAGTGAAAGCTTTATTGCAATTGCATCAGGTGTATTTGTAAGTATCAATCCAAGCGAAGCTGAAATGGAAGTACTTGAGTGGCAACTTGATGAAGGCGCAAGTGCTGTATCTTACTCATTCTCAGCAAGCGGTGAGCACTTTTTAGTACTTGATAGCTTAGGCTTTTTAAACGTGCTTGAAGCCCATGAGCACGACGGCCACATGCACTGGGAACTTGCCGGTAAAGTAGATATCACTGAAGAAGACGTAACAACGATGCCAGAAGGCATGAACTTCAGCATGACTGTGTCACAAAATAGTGAGTTTGCTTACGTTGCTGATCCTATCGCTCAGCACGTACTTAAAGTACATATCGAAGACCTTGAAATTGAAGGTGATCTTGAACTGACTTTTGCACCAAAAGCCATCACTTGGTTAGGTATTGCAGAAGAAAGTGACGATCACGACCACTAAGAAGTTATGTTTTATGGTATGACATAGCTCGCAAAGGTTGGCATTTACTGCCAACCTTTTTTTATTCATATTTTGTAACAGACCTTTCATCGCAACTGCATCGCTATTTAAGCCTTAATGGTTATGATGTAACAGTTCCCAATATAGGATGTAATCCCATGAAAAAACTAATAACGTTGGCACTGGCCATGGCTGCGACACTGGCACCTTGGGCATCAGCTTACGAAACTAAAGACACGCGCTTACTGCGTTTTCCAGATATTCATAACCAAAACGTTACCTTTGTGTATGGTGGCGATATTTACATTGCTAATACGCAAACAGGCGAGAGCAAACGCTTAACTGACCATATTGGCTTTGAAACCTTCCCTAAGTTTTCACCTGACGGTAAACGCATTGCCTTTGCAGCCGAGTACAATGGCAGCCGCCAAATTTATGTAATTAACAGCGATGGCTCTGGCTTAAAGCAACTAACTTACTACAACGATGTAGGCCCAATGCCACCACGCGGCGGGTTTGATTATCGTGTTCTCGATTGGACAGCGGATGGCAAAAATGTGGTATTTCGTGCTAACCGCACACCGTGGGGTAAACGTATGGGTCGTCCATACATGGTGCCTGCTGACGGAGGCCTTGAGCAGGCTCTGGCTATTCCAGAAACCGGCGGCGGTATGCTTTCGCCAGATGGTAGTAAATATGTTTACACGCCAATTGACCGTGAATTTCGTACTTGGAAACGCACCCGTGGCGGTCGTGCACAAGATGTTTGGGTTTACGATCTAAAAAACAATACCTCAGAGCAGCTAACCACTAACCGCGCTACCGATCAGCAACCAACTTGGGTTGGCGACAACATTTACTTTGTATCTGATCGTGATTACACCCTTAACCTGTATCAATATCAAAAAGGCGCTGAGCCGAAAAAGCTAACCAACCATAAAGACTTTGACGTACTGTGGCCATCAGCTGGCCCAAATGCTGTTGTTTATGAAAACGGTGGTTACCTTTATCGCTTTGACCCAAAAACTCAAAAAAGCAGCAAGCTAAGTATTAACATTGCTGGTGTGCGTCAATACGCAATGCCGTACACAAAAAATGTGAGTGACTTTATCGACTCAATGTCGATTTCTCATGATGGTAAGCGTGCACTCTTTACTGCCCGCGGTGAGTTATTTAGCGTACCGGTTAAACAAGGCCCAACACGTAACTTATCTTACACAGCAAAAGGCCGCGAAATTGACGCAAGTTGGTCGCCAAATGGCCGTTATATTGCTTATATGAGCGATGAAAGCGGTGAATACGAAATTTACTTAAAAGATCGTAGTAAAAATAATGCCACCAAGCAGCTAACCAGCAACGGCACTATTTGGCGTTTTACACCGATTTGGTCACCAGATAGCTCAAAACTGTTATTTGCAGATAAAAACCACACACTCTGGTGGATAGATGCAAAATCGGGTAAACAATACAAAATTGATACCAGCATCTACGATGAAGAAGGCATTCGCCAGTATACTTGGTCACCAAATAGCGAAGACATTGTGTATGTGAAAAACAATGAAAACCGCTATGCCTCACTGTGGCACTACAATGTTGATAAAAAGAAAGTGACTCGCTTAACGGATGAAATGACCAATGAGCAAAACCCAACTTTCTCTCCTGATGGCCAATACCTGTATTTTAGTTCTGAGCGCGACTTTAACTTAGCCTTCAGCAGCTACGAGTTTGACTACATGTTTAATCGTGCAACGCGTATTTATGCCGCTGCCGTAAATGACAGCATCAAACCACTTATCGCACTACAAAGTGATGAAACAGCGATCGTCAGCGATAAACAAAAAGATGACGACAAGAAAGCGAAAAATACCCTGCAAAGCAGCGACTTTATGCAGCGCGTTACCGCTTTAAATGCGCCAGCTGGAGATTACCGTGGTTTAACGGCAGTAAAAGGTGGCGTGCTAACACTGGCTAATGGTGGCCTACAATTGATAGGCACAGCTCATGACAGCGAGCTTGAAACCGTGGCTAAAGGGGTTCGTAGTTATACTATTTCGAGCAACGGTGAACACCTGTTAGTACATGCGGGTAACGATTACAGCTTAATTGAGCCTAAAGCAAAACAAGACCTAGCAGCGAATAAGCTTGATCTTAGTAACATGACCTTAAAAATTGAGCCACAAATTGAATGGCAGCAAATGTATGTTGAAGGCTGGCGTACATTACGTGATTGGTTCTACGACGAAAACCATCACGGCCAAGATTGGGACGCTATTTTAGCCAAGTATCAACCTATGGCTGATGCTATCTCACACCGTAGTGACCTAGATTACATTCTCAGTGAAATCGCAGGTGAAATTAACTCAGGCCACATTTATGTGCAGTCGGGTGATATGCCAAAAGCAGAGCGTAAAAAGCACGGTTTATTAGGTGCAAAACTTGCCAGCGATCCATCTGGATACGTAAAAATTGAGCAAATCTTCGAAGGTGAAAACTGGCATGAAGACTTCCGCTCACCACTTGGCACAACAGGGGTAAAAGCACATAACGGCGACTACATCATTGCCGTAAATGGCCGCTCAGTAAAAGACGTAGCTAACTTCTACGAATTACTAGAGAACACTCAAGGTGAGCAAGTTGAGCTAGTCCTTAACAGTAAGCCGCGCAGCAAAGGTGCATGGCAAGTTACCGTTAAGCCTGTAGCAAGCGAACAAGGTTTGCGTTATTTAGACTGGGTTAACTCTCGTGCAGCCTACGTTGATAAGCTATCAAATGGCCGTATTGGTTATGTTCACTTACCAAATACAGCCTACGAAGGTAACCGCGCCATGTTCAAAAACTACATGCCGCAAACCACCAAAGACGCCATGATTATTGATGACCGATACAATGGCGGTGGCTTTATTCCTGAGCACATGATCACCTGGCTTGCTCGTAAACCGCTTAACTACTGGAAGCGCCGCGGTGTTGAGCCTACGAAAACACCACAATTTGCTCATGATGGTCCAAAAGCCATGCTGATCAATGGTTACTCAAGTTCAGGCGGTGACGCTATTCCTTATTACTTCCGCCAAGCGGGGTTAGGTAAGCTTATTGGTACCCGTACTTGGGGTGGATTAATTGGTATTTCAGGTAACCCAAGCCTAGTAGATGGCGGCCAAGTTATCGCGGCAACATTCCGCATTTTAGATAACGATGGCAACTGGATCATCGAAAACGAAGGTGTCACCCCAGACATCAAGGTTGTTGACCGCCCTGAGCTAATCTACCAAGGTAAAGATCCATCGATTGAACGTGCCGTAGAAGAGCTTTTAAAAGAGCTAAAAGACAACCCGAAAAAGCCACTCACCGTGCCACCAGCACCGACTGACTTTTAATTCTTAACTGGTTGTTAAAAATCAAAAAACCCCGCAGCAATGCGGGGTTTATTTTTAATTAAAAGAACTACCTTTTAACTTGTATATACAATAAATCGTCAACTGACTGCTTTAAAGTTTCAACGAGTGCCTCATCCATATATTGGTACTCATCGGGTATATCGAGTACCTGAATCGGCTTGTGCTGTAATAAACGGCTAAACTGCGCTTTAAGGCGTTGTTTATGCTTATGTTCCATCACAAAAATTATATCTGCCCAATTAATATCAGCAGTTGTTACCGTGTGCCTCGCTCGTGGGCTTGTGCCTGCAGAGCGGGCTTTAATGCCATTGTATTGGTTGAATACCTTTTCTGCCGTTGGGCTACGCCACTGGTTACGGCTACATAGATACCCAAGCCACCTCAAAATGCAGAATTCAGCGTTTCACAGGTGCTTAATATCAAGGCGTTACTTTGCAAGAATGGCAGTCCCTTTTAAGAAGTAACAACGATGAGAGTAAGTGCCTGTGAAGCGCCCAAAGGGTTGGTTTAAAAGCGATTTATACTGCGTTATTGATCTTAACAATAGAACCACTATTACTTGCAATCAATGCCTTGCCTAAATCGCTTTTAATTCCAACTGAAACTCGCATCTTGAGGTGGTTTGGGTATCAACAGTTTTCCATGTTATTTGCTAACCTTTTCCTTTGTGAGTCTGGCTAAACTCAGGGCCCTTAAACGTACGAATGGGATTACCCCGTTGCAGCTCATTGTGTTGTTGCCACCGCGACTTTTGCTGCTGGCTAGCAGCCTGCTGAGCTTGTTCTGCCAGTTTTTGCATTAGCAAAACTCGAGCTAAACGCTTATTCGCATGCTGACTTCTTTCACTTTCTACGCGAACAGTAGTTCCTGTCGCAACATGGGTAGCACGAACAGCCGAATCAGTGGTGTTTACATGCTGGCCTCCCGCACCACTTGCGCGGCATTGCTGAAAGCGGATCTCACTATTAAAAGTTTGCTCTGCTATTTCAAATAGTTGACCGCCAAAGTACCAGTTTTTACGCTTATGCCTTGCTCTGAATGGGCTTTGACAAACCCACAACATCGATCCATGCCATTGCTGAGCAAACTGTTTTAAAATTCGCGGCTCAGCACCGGTTAATTCAAGCAATACCGATTTGTAGCAGCCTGAAAGTTCAGCTTGCTCTACAGTAAGAGTATTCACCTTAATAGCTAACGTTTTAGCATCCCACTCAAGGCGCTTAACAGCCATTGCCACCGCTTTACAGCACTCTAAAGGACCCGCCCCTGACGATAATTGCACTAAGATCATCCGCACGCTCCTTGTGTTTTAAAGGTAAGCACAGGCTTTAATTTGGCAATTACAGTGACCAGCCCTGCATCAACAAGGTCATCAATAACTGTTTGGCAGTCTTTGTAAGCTTGCGGTGCTTCATCATAAAGCAGCGTTTTATCATTACAGATCACCCTGCTACCAAACGCAGTGCGATATAAATCTTCCTTTTTAAACTTGTGACTCAAACGGCCTTTGCATTCTCCACGCTTCCATTTGCGACCAGCGCCATGCGCAAGGGAGCATAAGTTTACGTTTTGCTCAGCCGTTGGCTTAACTAAGTAACTGTAATCACCGCGAGAGCCCGGGATCATCACAGCCCCTTGATCGCTGGGTGTAGCGCCTTTTCGATGTAACCAGCCAGCTTGTCCTGCAATCTGTGATTGACTTACAAGGTTATGATTTACATCTAAAACCTCCTCGCCACCAGCACGAATAGCTTGTAAAAAACGCCGTGCGATCAGTTCACGGTTTAACTGGGCCCAACGCAGTGCTTCGTCATGTTTGGCCATATAATCTGTAAAGGCATCACTCACGACCTCAAGGCCATCATGGTTATGCTCTGCAATATGCTTAACTAAAATAGCTTGCCCTAACCCTCTAGAGCCAGAATGCACCAATAGCTGCAATTGTTTAGGTTGTAGGCCTAAAGCAAGCAAGGCTTGTTGATCAAACACCTCTTCAATCGCCTGAAACTCAGCGAAATGATTGCCACCACCTATGGTGCCAAGGGCGCTATCAAAACCAGTTTTTGTGATACCTAGTTCATGTTTTCGCTCGCTAATCAATGTGTGCCAACTATCATCTAGCGGTTGTTCAACATCGCTTAAGCGTTTTGCGAGCTTATCTACATTTAACTTGGCTAACTTAGTATTGGTTTGCCAAAGCGACATACCGCAGCCAATATCATTCCCCACTAAAGCGGGGTAAATTCTACCTTCTGTAAAAAAGGCTGCCCCAATGGGGTAACCTCGACCTGGGTGTAAATCGGGCATACCCGCTACAGCGTGCATACCAGGTAATTCAGAAGTTTTAATTAATTGTTGTATTGCTAGCCCTTCAATCCACGACTCTTTAGACGCAATAAGGCTAACGTTATCAGTAAGTTTTTGGACGGACTTGCCCATAATACCAATTCCTTTCTCTGCAATAGAAAAATGCTAACGAAAAATGATTTGGCAGGTCTTTGATTAATTGATCAGGCTTAGCTTTGAAAAGCTAATAAAGAAATAGCTTCGAGCTAGGCAAGAAAACGACCTGCAAAGGAACAAGTTGTATAAGTCATATTGTTTACTCCTCTACAGTGTGTGAATGGTTAAAATCGCGGCGATTGTAAACACCTTAAAAAGTGAAAGCAACTAAAAAATAATCAATCGTTGTTATTTACGCTCTTTTTAAATGTTCATCACAACGTGAAAAATGTGTAATTAAGCGCCTATGGGTTGTCATCTAGAGAAAATTTGAGCAATCTAAAAATGCCTTAAAAAATAATAACAATAGTGACTGCAAGGTTACTCAAAAAGGATGCCGCCATGCTCAAACACCGTATAGCTTGTTCACTCATCAGCCTACCACTATTGATTGCTGCCCATGTCACTAGCGCAGCTGAACTACCACAAGCGATTGATGCCGCCTTTCAATCGGCGGTGAGTGCGAAAACGGTGCCGGGCATTACTGTCGCAGTGGCCGATAAATCAGGAATAATCGCTGCAAAGGGTTATGGTTTTGCCGATATCGAAAACCAAGTTTTGATGAGCCCCGAGCATAAGGTTCGCATTGGCAGTGTCTCTAAACTTATTGCCACTGCGGCTATGATGCGCCTTTACGACAAGGGATTGATTAACTTAGATAAACCTGTAACCGACTATGTAACTAACTGGCCAGAAAAACATGCAGCTTTAACACTCCGTCAGCTCGCGTCACATACCGCAGGGATCCGCCATTACAAAAAAGGCGCCAATGAGTTTTTACTCAACAAATGGTATGGCGATATTGATAGCGCTTTAGCCATGTTTAAAGATGATCCCCTACTGTTTAAGCCGGGCACCAAACAGCAGTATTCAACATTCGCTTGGACATTAGTTAGCGCTGCGATGGAAGGCGCTGATCCGAAACGCAACTTTCGAAAAATTATCGAACAAGAAGTCTTCGCGCCACTCAAGTTAAACGACACATATTTTGATGAGCAGTTTACCCTGATCCCACATCGTGCAAGACCTTATAGTGTTGATCAGGGCCGTTTAATTAACTCACCGCAGACCGATCACAGCTATAAATGGGCTGGCGGTGGGTTTATTGCAACACCAAGTGATATCGTCAAGTTTGCAGTAGCTCACACGCAGGGTAATTATCTAAAAGCAACCACCGTGGATGAAATGTTTACCCCAGCCACTCTCAATAATGGTGAACAGGTCGATTTTGGTATCGGTTGGATGACAGGTTTCAAAAACTATCAACAAAGAGAAAAATACCAACATGATACTGAACTACAAGCCTTGATGGCCGACATGCCTCACGCTGTAATGCACTCTGGCGGTAGTATGGGTGGCATTACCATGACCATTATGTGTGTTGATCATCAACGCGCGGTGACTGTGGTTAAAAACGTCAATGGTGATAATAGCGCAGATGTATTTGCGCTTGCCCTACAAACCCTGAGCTATTATCACCAAGACCTCTGATTCTACTTAACAACTCGCTTAATCTAGTGAGCAATTTTAAGACAACTAAACCTTGTTGATAACAAGGCAAAAACTTCGTTGCTCTCGACAATTGCTCCTGCATCCATACTGTCGTCAATAAGACGTTTTTAACGACGGTAGCGACAGGTCTAACTCCTTAAAATAATTAAGTATTATTTCGAAGCAGCATTATTTTAGACTTTTAATGTTTCTTCCAGCCACTCCAAACATCGTCTTGTTGATTAGCTTTATTTTTTTTCTTTTTCTTACCTGTTCCCGCAGGTTTCGCTACGGGCTTGTCGTTTTTAAGTGCTTGTGCGGCATCAAGGTTCGCTTTATTTAAGGTATAACCAGGTACTTCTTCGCGCTCTAAACGAAATTTATTTTTCTTTTCGATGATTTTAAAATGATGAAAGTCTTCGTAATCAATCAGTGATAACGCTAACCCAACTTCACCGGCGCGACCACTACGGCCAATACGGTGCATGTAATCGGCTGGGCTGCGGGGTAAATTGAAATTAATCACGACAGGCAATTTAGCAATATCTAAACCTCGGGCTGCAATATCGGTGGCAATTAATACCTCGATTTCGCCATTTTTAAACTTTTCGATTACGCGAGTACGCTCACTTTGGCCTTTATCACCGTGAAATACTTGTGCATTGATGCCACGCTTTTCAAGCTTATTCGCTAAGTGCCCACAATCTTTCTTTGCATTCACAAAAATTAGCGTTTGGCGCCATTTATGGGTTTTTATTAAGTGCGCTAAAACAGTGGTCTTCTCACCTTTATTTACCATAAATACGCGCTGTACTAGCGTGCTTTCATCTTTGCTCTGCACTTGTATTTCAACAGGGTCATTTAACAGTTTTTGGGTTAATAATTTAACCTGCTCTGGAAACGTAGCTGAAAACAACATAGTTTGTTTTTTAGCAGGCATAAGCGCTAATAGCTGAGTAAGTTCTTCGGTAAAACCAAGGCTCAGCATACGGTCTGCTTCATCAAGCACTAAGGTGTTTACTTTATCAAGCTTAATGGCATTACTTGCAATCAAATCAAGTAAACGCCCAGGGGTTGCAACGATAATATCTGCACCGCCTCGCAATGCTTGCATTTGCGTATTAACCGACACACCACCGAATACAGCAACGGTTTTAATCACACCATTAAAGTTTGCAGAATATGATTTAACGCTATCAGCCACTTGCACTGCCAGCTCTCGCGTTGGCACTAAAATAAGCCCTGATACAAAGTTACCTTTTCCTGCAGTTTTTTTAGCAACCTTATCTAAAAAGCACTTTTGCAACATTGGTAAAGCAAATGTCGCTGTTTTACCAGAACCAGTATTCGCTCCTGCAATTAAGTCACTGCCCGCCAAAATACTCGGAATTGCTTTTGCCTGAATGTGTGTCGGTTGCGTGTATTCAAGATCAGATAATCGAGCCTGTAGCTCAGGAATAAGACCAAGCTCTTTGAAATTGCTAGGGTTTGCGGTTGAGGTCATAAAAGGTGTGGGCTCATTACTAAAATAGCCTGCGATTTTAGCGCATTAATTACCCATAAAGTAGGAATTAGTGATTTAAATACCTTTGAGCACAGCCACTGGTTTATGATAATTGCTCAATATTAAAGGGCCGCTTAAAAAGCCAACTGCTAAGTTGGCCATATTATTAACTCTTACTCAGCTGTACTTGTAGCCTCGTTTTTGTCTCTTTTAAGTAATCTAGGTAGGGATAAGAGTCATCTGCAACGGCTATTGCAGCCTCGATTTGGGTTAATGCTTGGCGAGTATTACCTTGCATTTCATAGCCATATGACAACGCTGACAGTGCATACGCTGATTTAGGGTAGTTTTTGATATTGTACTTAAACACCTCAATAGCCCGCTCAAATTGCTGGTTATCCGTTAAGCTGTAACCCAGCATCCTAACAGCGCGGTCTGGTGGCGCTATTTGCTCGCCCCATTGCTGAGATAAACGTTGATAATAGGCATCAATTGATGAAACATCATCGCCCAATGCACTCAAAGGCATATGTTTAGATAAAAATAAGCCATGGTACGCATTAAATGCCCCAGCGGCTGAGGTTAGGTTATGCGAAACACCTGCAAAGGCGTCGCTCTTAAAGCGCAGATTTTGCACTTTACTATTTTGCATCGTTTGCTGCATATCATCGTACCTTTCGCGCATAATGCCGGCTTCTTCGCCGATATTCATATATACATAGCTGTTAATACTTTTGGCTTTAGTAACAAAGGTATTTAGACTCTTAGCCGGAGCGCCATAGTTCCACCATACCGCAGGGCTATAAGCAATGTGCGCTTGAAATAACTCAGGCTCAGCCTGCATAGCGTAAAGAGCAAATACACCCGCAGCTGAGGCTCCGGCAATAACTCTATAATCATGAGTACGATACTGGTTATTAACCAAAGGCATCAGTTCTTGCTCTACGAAAGCTAAAAACTTTGCTGCACCACCGCCTTCACCAACAGGTCCTTGTGGTTCTTTGTTCACTGTAGGATAAAAATCTCTAAGTCGATTAGTGCTTTCAATCGCAACTACAATCACCTCTGGCGCTTGATCATTTTGTTGTAAGCGTTCAAGCACAGCATTAATCAATGGCAAATTACCGGCCCCATCTAAACGATAAATAACGGGATACCTTTTGTTTGGATGTGTTTGATAGCTTTTTGGCAATTGCACAACGACAGTGCGTTGCTCACTAAGATTACTTGATTCGATAGTATGCGTATGTTGGCTGTAATGTGTAACCGCCTCATCTGCAGCTGGTTGGGCCATTACAAGACTAGTACAGAGTAAAAAACCACTAATACAGAATAACTTAAATAGTCGCACGACTTATCCTTAAGAAATATTGGTAATTTTTTAAGCTAACAGAATTGCAGGTACAAACAAAGATAACTTATGTACTTTTTTCGTAAAAAAGTACATGTAAGTCATTCTTTTAACTAAAGCGTATGACGCAATATTTGCCCTGCACTTTTACCCGTCATGCCATCCGGTGATTTAATGACTTGGCCATTAATAATGACGAATTCAATTCCTTCTGCGTACTGATGAGGTGCGCTAAACGTTGATTTATCAATAACCGTCGCAGGGTCGAGTATAACAATATCAGCAGCATAGCCTTTTGCTATCACTCCTCGGTCAGTTAGGCCCATTCTTGTTGCGGGTAAACTGGTCATTTTACGTATTGCATCAGGTAACGAAATCACCCCTTGTTCACGCACATAATGACCTAGCACTCTGGGGAAGGTGCCGTATCCTCTTGGATGGGGGTTGCCCTTACCAAGTTCTGAACCACCCGCATCGGTGGCGATTGCAGTAATTGGGTAAGCCATGATGTACTTAACATCATCTTCATTAATAGCGTGGAAGATCCCCTGAGCACCGCCATTTGCTTGAATTTCCATGGCAAGTTCAGCAGCTTCGTCAATACTTTGCGCTCGCCCTTCACGTTTTAATACTTCAGCAAAGGTTAGCCCATCCCATGCAGGGTTTGCCGTATAATGCGCTATTTGCAGCCTTGCGGGGTCACCACCGCCTCTGTCTTCACGGATATTTTTGATCAAGCCTTGTTTTATTTTTTGCCTTAACTCTGGATCTTGTAGGCGCTTTTCAACTTCAGCTTGGCCACCAGCCAATGACCATGCAGGAAATAATATAGCAAATCGCGTAGAAGAAGCCGTGTAAGGATACTGATCGAGGGTGACATCGAAACCCGCTTTGCGAGCATCGCGAATCATCTGAATAGTGTGCTTACTATCACCCCAATTTGGATGACCAATCAGCTTATGATGAGAGATATGCACAGGAATACCGGTCTCTTTTGCAACATCGAGCACTTCATTCATCGCCGTGACAATCTCTGCGCCTTCATCCCGCATATGAGAGGCAAAAAATCCATGCTGCATGAGCAGTTTCAGCAAGCACCTTTACCTCAGCAAAGTTTGAGTACACACCAGGAACATATTTTAGCCCAGTCGATAGACCAAACGCCCCCTGCTGCATCGCTTTATCGACCAATGCTTGCATTGCTTTTAACTCATCAGCAGTGGCAAGTCGTTGCTCTTCACCCATAACAGCTTTACGAACATCATTATGGCCAATTAATAAGGCTAAGTTAGGCCCTAGAGGTGAGCGCTCGGTTTGCGCAAAAAGTTGTTTAAAGTCGACAGGAGAAAAACCACAGTTACCTCCTAAAATAGTGGTAATACCTTGCTGCACTAAATTATCGAGCCTAGGCAGCTCTGCAATTGAGCGCTCAGCATGGGAATGTAAATCGATAAAGCCCGGTGCTACAACCTTGCCATTGGCATCTATAACTTGTTGAGCTTTGTCAGCCGCCATATCACCAATTTTAGTGATCTTGCCGCTTTCAATACCGACATCTGCGCGAACCGCTTTGCCGCCATGACCATCGAGCAACATCGCGTTTTTGATGATGAGATCAAAAGATTGCCCATAAGTAATCCCCGAGCTGAGCACTAATACGGACAATCCTATAGAGGTTAAAACACTGCGCTTTTTCATTGTTATTATCCTTAGCCTAAGTGTTTAACCATCCTAATCAATTGCAATACAAATTGCATCAGTGAACACTAATTAAGCAAATTACAGACACAAAAAAGCCGGCTAATTAGCCGGCTCTTGATGCTTTAACTTATTCAACCGTTACCGATTTTGCTAGGTTTCGAGGTTGGTCTACGTCGGTGCCTTTAATAACTGCAACGTAGTATGAAAGCAGCTGTAGTGGAATTGTATATACAACTGGGGCAATCACGTCATCTACATGGTTTACGTTGATTACACGCATTGTTTCGTCAGATTCAAACGCTGAGTCTTTGTCTGCGAATACATAGATAATACCGCCACGGGCACGTACTTCTTCTACGTTTGATTTAAGCTTTTCTAGTAGCTCGTTGTTTGGTGCCACAACAATGATTGGCATGTCGGCATCAATTAACGCAAGAGGGCCATGCTTAAGCTCACCCGCTGCGTATGCTTCGGCGTGAATGTATGAAATCTCTTTCAGCTTAAGTGCACCTTCCATCGCGATTGGGTACTGTGAACCACGACCTAAGAACAGTGAGTGGTGCTTATCAGCGAATTCTTCAGCTAAATCTTCAATACCTTCTGCAAGCAGTAATGCTTCTTCTAACTTGTTAGGAAGTGTTTTAATTGCATTCACAATCGCACTTTGATCTAAGCCTTTTTCTTGGGCAATAGATGCTGTTAGCATTAATAAGCCAACAAGCTGTGTGGTGAAGGCTTTCGTTGATGCAACACCAATTTCAGCACCGGCTTTAGTCATAAAGGCTAAATCAGATTCACGTACTAATGATGAACCCGGTACGTTACAAATGGTCATTGACGCCATGTAACCTTGCTGTTTTGCAAGACGAAGTGCAGCAAGTGTATCGGCTGTTTCACCAGACTGTGAAATGGTCACAAGTAAGCTGTTTTCATGTACAAATGATTCGCGGTAACGGAACTCAGAAGCAATCTCGACGTTACAGCTCACACCAGCAAACTGTTCAAGCCAGTAACGAGCAACCATACCTGAGTGGTATGAAGTACCACAGGCAATAATTTGCACGTGTTTTACGTCTTTAAAGATTTGCTGAGCGCTTTCGCCAAAGGCATCAATCGCGACAGTGTCATTAACTAGGCGGCCATCAAGGGTGTTACGTACAGCAAGCGGCTGTTCGTAAATTTCTTTCAGCATGTAGTGACGATATTCGCCTTTACCTGATGCATCTTGCGTAATGTTTGATTCAATCACTTCGCGCTCAACTGCATCGCCGTTTGCATCAAAGATTTCAACACTGTCACGGGTAATACGAGCAACATCACCTTCTTCAAGGTAAATAAAACTACGAGTAACAGGTAATAAAGCGAGTTGGTCAGAGGCAATAAAGTTCTCACCAAGACCTAAACCAATCACCAGTGGGCTACCTGAGCGCGCTACGATGATTTCGTTATCGTTCGCTTTATCAAAAACAACCGTACCAAATGCACCTTCAAACTGCTTAACTGCAGCTTGCACTGCAGCTAGTAACGTATCGTGCTGTTGGCGAAGTTGGTGAATAAGGTGCACCATAACTTCAGTATCTGTTTCTGATAAAAACTCATAACCGTCGCCTTTAAGCGCATCGCGTAGGCTGGCATGGTTTTCGATAATACCGTTATGAACTAGGGCAATTTCGCTATTCGAAACATGTGGGTGAGCATTCGCTTCGGTTACACTACCATGGGTAGCCCAGCGTGTATGTGCGATACCGGTAGTACCTTTAACAGCTGCATCATTGAGTGCCGCTTCAAGGTTCGCAACCTTACCTACTGCTTTTACAGTGTTAAGCTCAGTACCTTTAAGTAAAGCCACACCTGCTGAGTCATAGCCACGGTATTCAAGGCGTTTTAGGCCTTCAACAAGAATTTTATTTACTGGGCGTTCTGCAACAGCCCCAACGATTCCACACATAATCTCTCCTTTTGCACATGCCAAAGTGTTTTACTTTGGGCGAGATGTGTTGTCATAAAATGATGCGTAATAAGGTGTTGTCGGTCTTATTACGGGTTATTCAATTTCTGCACAGATCAGCTGTACACCACATGCTGTTATCGCCTCGCGCTTATCTGCGCTTAGGTTGTTGTCTGTGATAACTGTGGTTACACGCTGCCAAGGCAGTTCTAAATTCGGTATTCTTCGGCCAATTTTTTCTGACTCAACCATCACCACTACCTCTCGGGCAGCTTCAGCCATCACTTGGCTAAGCCCTACTAATTCATTGAAGGTTGTAGTACCTCTATCAATATCAATGCCATCGGCACCAATAAAGAGTTGGTCAAAGTCGTAAGAGCGAAGAACATTCTCCGCAACTTGGCCCTGAAACGATTCTGAATGTGGATCCCAAGTCCCGCCGGTCATCAAAAGTGTTGGCTCATTTTCTAATGAAAGCAGTCGGTTAGCGACATTAATAGCATTTGTCATCACCACTAAACCGCGTTTACTAGCAAGCTCAGGGATCATCGCCGCTGTAGTTCGGCCGCTATCAATGATGATGCGGTTATGATCTTTAATAAGCTTTGCAGCCGCCTGTGCGATTGCCATTTTGCGAAGCGAGTCGCTTTTCTCGTTGCTATTTGCAACGATTTCTTGTGGCAGTGCAATGGCACCACCGTAACGGCGTAGTAACAAGCCACTTTTTTCAAGGGCTGTCAGATCTTTACGTATCGTCACTTCAGAGGTTTGAAACTGCTCTGCTAACGCTTCAACAGCAACTTCACCAAGTTCATTCACTTGACTTAAGATAGTATGGCGACGTTGTTGAGTGTTTCGTTTTGTCATAAAGTGAACCACATAAGTTTCGTTTCGAAAGTTTTGAGATTTTAAACGAAACAATATAAATGGCAAGTGAATGATCGTTAACCTACACAGCTTTAATTTTGATCTTCATCACCAACACGCTAAGCTATTGGCAAAAATAACCATGAACATGCCCGATGAAAGAGTTTAATAGCCTCGATAAGTCCTTACTCGAACAACGAAAAAATACCCATGAAATTTGCCGTTTATTTGCCAAAAGCCCAAGTAAAGGCAATTTAAAACGACTAAAAGGCATGTTTGCTCACTGTGGAGAGCAGGTTGTTATTGAAGCGGGTTTTCATTGTGATTATGGCAGTGGTATTAAAATAGGTGATCGAACCTTCATAAATATTAACTGTACTGTACTCGATGCACCGCTAACTGATGCGCAAATTACGATAGGCGATGACTGCTTAATAGGCCCTAATGTGCAAATACTCGCGGTATCGCATGCAGTAAACCCAACCGAGCGTTTAGCAAAATCTAACTTTGCAGCGCCGATTAGCATCGACAACAATGTATGGATTGGTGCTGGCGCGATTATACTTGCGGGTATTAAAATTGCTGATAATGCCGTGATTGGCGCAGGGGCAATAGTTACCAAAGATGTCGCGGCAAATACTCTAGTAGCAGGTAACCCTGCGGTGAAGGTCAAAGACCTTTAACTCTCATACCGACGCGCTAAAGCATGCCCTACTGTCGTCATTTATGGTGACAAAGAATACATATTAACGCGCTAAAGCACGCCCTACGTAGGTTGTCATTTATGGCGACAAAGAATATATACTAACGCGCTAAAGCACGTCCTACGTAGGTCGCCATTTATGGCGACAAAGAATACATACTAACGCGCTAAAGCACGTCCTACCGTAGGTCGTCATTTATGGCGACAAAGAATATATACTAACGTGCTAAAGCACGTCCTATGTAGGTCGTCATTTATGGCGACAAAGAATACATACTAACGCGCTAAAGCACGCCCTACGTAGATTTTCATTTATGGCGAGAAAGAATACATACTAACGCGCTAAAGCACGTCGTCGTCATTTATGGCGACAATCAATCACAAGAAAACAGAATTCCAATATGGATAACTACCTAAGTTATCTACAAGCTTTTTTCTCAAAGGGTTTGCTGCTATGTATCTGGCTACTGCTATTCTACTTTCTTCTTCACGTAGTGCATGGTCATAGTAAGCAGGTTGCCACACCGTTTGCGAAAAACTACGTATCTTGTTTATCTCTCTAGCAGAAATACCTTTTAGATGACCAACTGTACTACCCAAGCTACTTTCGCTAAGCCTTAATAAACCATGAAAATGATCGGGCATAAGAACCCAAGTTAACCAGCAGCATTGATGTGATAGTTCATTTATTTCAATACACCTACAAAATACTTTTGCTAAGTTATGATCAGTGAACAGTGCTTTTCTGTTATGACAGTTGAATGTAATGAAATATTCACCTGATTGAATTGAAACTCGTCCTTTCTTTAGATGACTCCAGCTCATGAAAAATCCTTTTTCATAAAATTGTAGAACATTAAATATAGTAGATTAACGCGCTAAAGCACGTCCAACGTAGGTTGCCATTTATGGCGACAAAGAATACATACTAACGCGCTAAAGCACGTCCTACCGTAGGTCGTCATTTATGACGACACAGAATACATATTAACGCGCTAAAGCACGTCCTACCGTAGGTCGTCATTTATGGCGACTCATTTAAAACTAAAAAAGCCCAGCTGTATTGCTGGGCTTATAATTAGGAGTTAGTTAACTATTATTCATATCGTAAGATAAGCGATGGTCTGGTGCTTGCGGCCTTAAAGGCTAAACTTGCAACAGTAACCCAAGTAATGGCGGCCACCGCGGCGGCGGCAACTAAATACACCCATACAGCTTGTTCAATACGGTCATTAAAGTTTGCTAACCAATCACCTACCAAGAAGTAAGTCACTGGATACGCAATAGCAATACTGAGCGCCACCAGCACTAAGAACTCTTTAGCAATGATATTTACGATACTAATGCGAGATGCACCTAGCACTTTTCGAACGGCCACTTCTTTTTGACGACGCACTGTTGCAAACGAAGCCAAACCAAAGGTACCTAAACAAGTTAAGAACACTGCAAGACAGGTAAAGATTAAAACGACATTCGAAATTCGCTCATCACCTTTTAACAGGGTTTTGTAGTTGTCTGCGAGTAAGTTAATTTTTGGCTCATAGATATTGGCTGAGCTTGCTAATACTTCAGCGATCTGAGCTTTAATATAAGGCAAGTTTTGCTGATCAATCGTTAAAATTAATTCTGATACAGGTGATAAAAAGTTAAAGCCACATAAGAACATAATATTTGAGTTGGCATCTTTAGCATTACCTACTTTTACATCTTCAACCACACCTACAACACGCATATCTACGCCACGACCTGAGTCTTTAATTACCTTACCGATAATGTCACTCATGTTAGTGTAACCCGCTTGCCTTGCGACAGACTCAGTCACAATAGTACCCGTACTTGTTACTCCATTTGCACGGCTTGCCCAATCACCAGCAAATTCACGGCTAAAGTCACGACCAGCAACCAGTTTTAATCCTAGTGTTTTTACAACATTGTAGCTTGCGCCAACAACAGGCGTTAAGCTGCCAGACGCTTCACCATTTGGCCACGTTGGCATAAGTGTATTATTGATTGAAACAGTTAAACGGGTATCAATGACTGTTGTTTGCTGTACGCCTTGAATTGCACTAATACGGTTAACTAAGGCATTTTTTTCTTTTGTGAATACTTCGCCTACAGGTAGCTCTGAAATAACCAATCTTTGCGTCGTTTCATAGCCTAAAGGTAAGCTTTGTAAGTAAGTTAATTGCTTTAACAAGGTAATAGAGGCAATGATTAAACCTATTGCTAGTGAAGCCTGTAAGGTTAGTAAGCTCTTACGAACCCATATTGCTGTATTACCACGCTGTAAGTCACCACTTAAAACGCGCTTTGCACTGAATGACGAAATAAAGAATGCAGGATAAAGCCCAGCTAATATGCCCACAGCAATTGCGACCACAATAATCGCAATGCCAAATTCAGAGGCATAATTCACGACCAATTCGCGGTCTACTAGTTGGTTAAAGCTTGGTAAAAATAGTTCTACTAAAGCACATGCAATCACCATTGAAAGCATTGAGACCAACACAGATTCAGATAGAAATTGCGTTACTAATTGGCCCTTACTTGCGCCAAGCGCTTTACGCACACCCACTTCTTTTGCACGTTTAGTCGATTGAGCGACGGTCATATTGATAAAGTTAAAACCTGCAATAAGAATCAGTAACACACTTAAACCAACACAGATCATCACCACTTGTTTAGCACCACCCGCTTTCATCTCAAACGGTGATTTAGCCGTTAGGTGCAAATCAAGTAATGGATGCAGCTCTAAACTAACTTGCTCTAGCATCGAATCGCTAAAAAAGCGTTCTGTTAAGGTTTTAGCTAATGCATCTGTATCGGTGCCCTCTGCTACACGCATATAAACATAACTACTGTTGATATCTATTTTGTTTGGATCATGCTTAACATAAACAAGGTTTTTAAAGGCAAAGTGAGTGTTGTCTGTTAAGTCTGAAAACACGGCACGCACTGTGTACTGCCCTTGTTCATGCGTTAGTGTTTCACCAATCACATCAGTGCGGCCAAAAATACGCAGTGCTTCTGATTCACTTAAAGCGAGGCTATCTGGTGTACTCATTGCGGTTTTTAAGTCACCCGCAATCGTCTCCATAGCAATAAAGTTTTCAATATTTGCTGTAGCACCATATAAGGCATTTAACTTATAGCCTTGGTTGCGGTAACTCACATCAACCATGGCTTCACGAGTCAGCTCGACCATAGTTAATCCGAACACTTCTTCAACTTGGCTGTAATCTTCGGCCTGCTTTGACTGCACATAATTAAAAATAGGCACCACAGCTAAACCAAGTTTAGAGAAGTCTTGGCCAACGCGATAAACACGCTCCGCATGAGGCTGTTGGCTATCGTACGAAAGCTCATTTTTTGCAAACAAAGCAACTAGAATTGCCGCAGCTAAGCCCACACTTAAACCCAGAACATTTAAAATAAAGTGCTGTTTTTGGTTTTTAAACGCACGCAGCGCGGTGATCAAATAACTTAAAATCATGTTATGCCACCTCTGCTGTTTGTTGAACACGGTTAGCTTTATCTACCATCACTTGGCCATCAAGTAAGCGCACTAAACGGTCAGCATAATTGCCTTCTTTTTCTGAGTGGGTAACAACAATTACCGTGGTACCTTCGCGATTTAGCTCACGCAGTATCGCCATGACTTCATCACCATTTTTTGAATCAAGGTTACCCGTAGGCTCATCCGCTAAGATGAGTTTTGGATTAATAACAAGAGCTCGGGCTACCGCTACACGTTGCTGCTGACCGCCCGATAGCTGCTGCGGTAAGTGATCTGCTCTATGGTCGATTGCAACACGTTTTAAGATTGCTTCTACTCGCTGCTTACGTTCACTTTTTGAGATATTTTGATACTGTAATGGCAGCTCAACGTTTTCAAATACTGTTAATTCATCAATTAAGTTAAAGCTTTGGAAAACAAAACCAATTGACGCTTTTCTAAGTGTCGCTAATTGTTTTTCACCAAACCCAGCTATGTCTTGGCCTAAAAATTCAAAACTACCTGCTGATGGCGAATCCAACATACCTAAAATAGAGAGTAATGTTGATTTACCACAGCCAGATGGTCCCATAATGGCAAGAAACTCGCCTTCGTTTACATGTAAGTTAATGTTATTAAGCGCTGTTGTTTCAACATCTTGAGTACGGAATACGCGTGATAAGTTAGTTAATTTAATCATTGTTTTTATCCTTAAAATTGTAGTTGTTGTGCTTTATCAAAGTTGCTGTAGCTAGAGGTGATCACGCGATCTCCGGCGCTTAGGCCACTTAACACTTCATAATAGTTTTGATTCTTTTTGCCAAGATGAATGTCTTTTCTTACTGCACGATTGCCATCTTTTTCCATGACATAAACCCAGTTACCCCCTGAGCTGGTAAAAAATGCGCCGCGTTCAAGTAATAAAGCAGTGCCTTTGCTATCACCTAGCATCAGCTGTACATCAAGGCTTTGCCCACGCTTTATATTGCTCGTACCATTGGGTAAATCAACTTCAACCTGAAACTGTGATTGCTGAACACGACTATCAATTTTGCTAACTGTTGCCGCAATTTCGCCTTGCTCATGTTCAATAAGCACTTGCATACCTGTTTGAACTTGGCTTAGGTAAAACTCATCTAGTCGCACAACTAACTTGTATTCATTAGGAATATCAATCTGCCCTAGGCGAGCACCACGGCCTTTTGATTCACCAATTTCAACATCAAGCTCACTTAAATAACCATCGGCAGGTGCTGTTACGAGTAAGTTTTCAAGGTTCTTACGCGCAAACTGTAGGTTTTTCTCTAGCATATCGGCACTGTCTTTTAGCTGGGCTACTTGGACTTCACGAATACTGTTTTCTTGCTTTTGACGCTCAAGGGTTAGTTCTTTACGCGCTTTGTAATACGCTAAGTCTTCTTGAATTTCAGATAATTGCTCTTGTGCTAACACACCCGTTTTCACTAGCGGCTGAGTTTGTTTTAAGCGACGCGATAAATGTGTGATTTTAAGATCGATTTCAAGCAAATCACGGCGTAAGTTTAAACGGCTGGTTTCCATATTCATTTGCGTGTTGCGTAAAAAGTTAAGCTGCTCAGTCACCTGTGCTTCACGGCTCATTACATCAAGCTGCAAATTGGTATTGCTTAAACGCACAAGTGGTTGGCCTTTTTTAACAAATTCACCCTGCTCAACAAGTCGCTCTTCAACTTGGCCTCCGGCAATGGTGTCGAGGTAAATAGTAGTACGAGGCATAACTTGACCACGAAGACTTAAAGCATCAACAAATTCACCTTGTTGTACTGTGCTAATCGTTAAGCTTGTCGCGGTTACTTGCTGACTACGACCTGTTTGCTCAGTTTGCGTGAAACCATAAGCTGCAGCCGCAACAGCTAAGCATGCAGCTGCTATTACTGATTTCTTAAAAAATGCTTTGTTATTTGAGCGTGTAATTTTCTTATCCATGTTGACGCCTTTAAGTTATCTAGGTGCTAATTACCTATAGATAAAACAACTCTTGTGCCAACTTTTATTTTTATTAAATTACAACAGCTTATACAAAAACCGACAAGTGTGTATATAATCAAGTGTCCGCTTATAGAACACTTCAAAACCCATATATCGTCCATAAATGGACACTCTTACTATTTTCAATTAGTCTTAGTGTTCCCATAAAGGAATAATAATAAATAGCTATGAAACAAGCAGGATCAATTCTTATCGTCGATGATAACCCTGACGTACTTATCGCCGCACGATTACTTTTAAAACAGCATTATCAGGTTGTAAAAACCACAGATAACCCCTTTGATATCGAAGGTATCATTAACGCACAGCATGAGGCGGAACAGGCCATAGATGTTGTGTTACTCGATATGAACTTCACCCAAGACTCAATTAGTGGCAAAGAAGGATTCTACTGGCTAAAAAAAATCATGAGTCAAGACGCAAACATTGCGGTACTGCTTATGACGGCCTACAGCGATATTCAGCTAGCGGTCGAAGCAATTAAAGCTGGTGCCTCTGACTTTATTGCCAAGCCTTGGCAAAATGAGCAATTACTTGGTGCTGTAGCGGCGGCATTTTCACACGCTAAAGACAAACAGCAAGTTGGTAAGCTCACAAAACAAAAGCAGGCCTTGCAGCAGTCAATCGGCAATCAACCATTTGAGTTTTTAGGCCAAAGTGATGCCATGCAGCAGGTTTTTTCGGTTATCGACAAAGCAGCCAACACAGATGCCAACATATTGATCAGTGGCGAAAGTGGCACAGGTAAAGAACTCACTGCCCATGCAATCCACAATGCAAGCCAGCGCCAAAGCCAACCCTTCATAAGCCTAGACATGGGTTCACTAGCCGAAAGCCTGTTTGAAAGCGAACTATTTGGCCATAAAAAAGGGGCGTTTACCGGCGCGAAAGAAGATCGCATTGGCCGATTTGAGCTGGCACATGGTGGTAGTTTATTTTTAGACGAGCTAGGTAATTTACCGCTTAACCAACAAGTTAAACTGCTCGCAGCACTACAAAACAGGCAAATAACACCGGTTGGTGGTTCAAAAGTCATCGATATTGATATTCGTTTGATCTGTGCAACCAATGAAAACCTCGAACAAGTAGTTACTGAAGGCAAGTTTAGGCAAGACTTACTGTACCGTGTTAATACCGTAGAGATCCGTTTGCCAGCTCTGCGAGAGCGCAGTGAAGACATTCCATTACTGTGTAACTATTACTTGCAGCACTTTGCACATAAATACAAACGTGAGCTCTCGATTGCGGCATCTGATATGACACGTTTAAGTCAGTATCATTGGCCTGGCAATGTCCGTGAACTTGCGCATGCAATTGAGCGAGCAGTCATCCTCTCAGAAGGCTCAGAGCTCGATATAAGCTCAGTGATAAGCTCACCAAATGCTGCTGTTAGCACAAGTGAGCTCTCTTCAAACGCCACTGACTACGACACTTTTGATCTCGAAATCATCGAGCAAAGAACCGTTCGTGCAGCTTTAAAGCATTTTCAAGGGAACGTGAGTCATGCAGCAAAAGCGCTCGGCCTAACACGCGGAGCCATGTATCGTCGTTTAGAAAAATACGGACTTTAATCGATGCGAAACTTTATTATCTTAGCCAGCCTATTAGCTGCATTAATAGGTTTATCAATTACTTTGTTTTGGCAAGTAGAGCAAAGCGGGTTTTCTGCAATTTCGGCACTTTTAGTAATTTTAAATTTGGTATGTGCCGCGCAAATTTTTAATTTATTTAAACGCCAAACAAGGCGTGCAGATATTGTTTTTCGCGCTTTAGCGAATGGAGACAGCACATTAGGCTTTGGCGACCAACACCCTATGCAGCAGCAATTTGAGCAGGTTAAACAACAAATTCAGGCTGCGCGTTTTAATGCAGAACAACAAGCCCAGTTCTTACAAGCGCTATTAATTCATATCGATTTAGCGGTATTAGTATGTGATGAACAAGGCACTATTATTGAAAGCAATCCGGCAGTCAGTCGCTTGCTTGGGCAAGCTGTAAAGCACATCGATGATTTAGGTGTAATAGCAAACCTAGTTCAAGACGCTAAACAAAATAGCCGTAATACCGTGCCATGGCAAAATGGTGAGCAGCACGATACCCTATCTGTGCAGATCAGTATTGCCGAAATCCAAGGTAAAGTTCGTAAAGTGATCAGTTTGCAATCTATTCATGATCAGCTGCAATTAAAAGAGCAACAAGCTTATAAGCGCCTCACCAAAGTACTAACCCATGAAATTGCTAATTCGATTACGCCACTCTCTTCTTTAGCACAAACTTGTACGGCGCTGCTGCCAAATGAGCTTAGTTTTGATGATCAGGAAGATAAACAAGACTTGCAACTCGCCCTAACAACACTCGCATCACGAACCGAGCATTTAGGGGAATTTATAGCGCAATTTAAAAAGGTTAGTAGCTTACCCGCCCCAGACTTACAGCCACATATTCTGGCCGATCTTGCCAAGCAAGTTGTTGCTCTGCACTCACAACAGGCTAAGCAACTTAATATTACGTTGAATTTATCGGTGCAAAGCCAACAGTTAGTAATGATAGATAGAGGCCAAGTTGAACAAGTAATAATAAACCTGCTTACCAATGCCCTTGATGTTCTTAAGCAGTTAAATAGTCCAGAGTCAGCAAAGTGCATTGAGGTAAGCATTGCACAAAATGCTAATCAGCAATTGTATTTAGAGGTCAGCGACAATGGTACAGGTATCAGCGATCATGTGATTGAGATGATTTTTGTGCCATTTTTTACTACCAAGCAACAAGGCTCAGGAATAGGCTTAAGTTTATCGCGCCAGATCATACTCAATCATGGCGGCGATTTGGTATATATCAAACGTCAACAAGGAGCCTGCTTCCGCTGCGTGTTCGGCTAACTTACATAGTTAGAACACTTACTTACAATTTGCTAAGGCGCTGTTTGGTATCATGTACCCATTAACGTTTAATGGACTAACCAATATGAGATACCTTGCCTTAGCGCTGCTTTCTTCACTTGCCTTTATTCCTACAAAAAGCTTTGCTGGTATTTATGACAGCCCAGATATAAACCTGTTTGTTAAATCAGAACATAATAGTACTGATTCAATCACCTCAGCCGGCATCGAATTTATCGCTAAAAATAACTACAGCAATTTCGGCGCAGCATTTACAACGGCACTAGGCTCAGCAGAAGTATTTACTAAAAAAGGTGATCGGGAGACATTTCTCACCTTAGATAGCGGCATCAAATTTGGCTATTTCAGTGACTTTTTTGTCTATGGCGAAGTGGGCTTAGATTTAATTGAGCTTGCTTTCTACGACGACCGAAAAGACCATGATTATAGCGACCGCTATGATGACGACCACAATAATATAGATGGCTATGTTGGTGTGGGTATGGGCGTGGACTCAAAGCCATTCAGAATAGAGATCTATGCCAGAGCCCGAGAAATAGACAGCCGCTATTGGGAAGCACAAAACCATAGTTATGCTGGGTTACAAGTTAGTATTTCGTTTTAATTTCAATTGGGTGAGTAAGTTAGCGAGCTGTTAATCTAATGGTCATTTTTAGCTCACCCTATGTTAAGCTTAGGCGCTTTAGTTTACCCGCACCTAAGTTAACGGAGTATTTTAATACGTGTTTTTAAATCGATTTTTAGGCCTTGTTGTTGTTTCTCTTATTGTAACAGGCTGTCAGACTGCCCCTGAGTCACTTCCCGAAAAGAAGCCCATCATCAAAGCCAATCCAGGTACTGTGGTTGCAGAAGCTAAAACAGCACAAGTAGACGCGGTGACACCGCTCAAACCAAGTGAACTTGATGACGTATGGCAGCGTATTCGCATTCAATTGCAGTTTAGCGATTCAAGTCACCCAGATGTGCAAAAGCGCATTGCTTGGTACCTTACTCATCCAAATTACATGGAAGAAATAAGCCGCCGAGCAGCGCCGTATTTGTATCATATCGTCACAGAAGTAGAAAACCGTGACTTACCAATAGAACTCGCTCTAATGCCGCTTATAGAGAGCGATTTTGATGCCAGTGCCTATTCTCACAAACATGCATCGGGTTTATGGCAACTCACCCCCTCAATCGCCAAATACTTCAAAGTAAAAATTACACCTTGGTATGATGGTCGCCAAGATGTGGTCGACAGTACCCGTGCAGCTTTGGATTTTATGGAATACCTTTATAAACGCTTTGATGGCGATTGGTATCATGCTATTGCTGCCTACAATATTGGTGAAGGGCGTGTATTACAGGCAATTGCTCGTAATAAAAAACAAGGTAAGTCGACGGACTTCTTTAGCTTAAAGTTACCATCGCAAACCAAACAATACGTGCCTAAGTTACTGGCCGCAGCACAATTATTAAAACACCAAAGAATGATATTCCCTGCCATTAAGAATGAGCAGGCTATTGCGACCTTACCAGTGACTGGTGCAGTGATCTTGGCAGACAAAGCGAAATGGCAAGAGCTTGAAGAGCTAAACCATGGTGTTATCCGATACCCAGCGGTGATTGATGCGCCACATATTGTGGTTCCCAAAGATCAGCAAGCAAGTTATCAAACTCTATTAGCTAATCAAAAGAGCAATGATTATAGCCAGTGGCAACATTACACAGTTAAACGGGGTGATAGCTTAAGTGTGATTGCAAAGAACTATAAAGTAACAGTTAGCCAACTGAGAACCTTCAATAACCTAAAAACAAACACCATTCGTATTGGTCAAAAGCTGATATTGCCACAATTGGCTGATCAGCAAATCGAGTATAAGGTGAAATCTGGCGACAGCCTTTGGAAAATCGCAAAGCAATACAAAGTCAGTATCACTAAACTTAAACAATGGAATAACCTTTCAAGAGATAGCTTAAGAGTCGGTGAAAAGCTCACCGTATTTATCTCAAATAGTTAATACCAAATCAGGGAGTTTTACTCCCTGTCTCTTTTATCTATCCAATTAAAGCTGTATCTTTATTAGTCTATAAAAACAACAATTAAAAATTATGGATAATCAGCAACAGGACGCAAGCTGTTCAACCGTTAAATCAGAACAAGACTCTAACGTTGAAGAGCAAACAAAGACCACCCAGCAAAACATTCCCCCAGTCAGCAACCAGCGCAAGGCATGGTTTACCAACGAGCGGCTAAACCTATTTCTCGCACTTTGTGCCATTATAATTTCAGCAGCCTCCTTTTATGCCACTTACTTGCAAGCCAGCGCCGCAGAACGACAAGTAAAAGCCGCAACCTGGCCATGGCTCGAAGTGATGACGGGGAATTTTAATGAAGAAAAAAATTATGAAGAAATCACTATCAACATTAAGAATTCAGGATCAGGCCCAGCCATTATTAAATACGTTAAATTCTTCCACGATGAAAAGTCGTATACAGAGATATTTGAAGTAATAAAAGACTGCTGCTTTGATATCTATGCTTACCAAGAGCAATTAAATAAGTTGCAAAATGAGTCACCAGAGATCAATTTCTTTGAAAAATTTGGTTGGTTGTATACCGGCGTTAGTAATAACCGATTATTAGCCTCAGGCGCTGAGCTTAATCTTTTTGGTTTTAAGAAAACAGGCTTCAATGCAACTCAGTGGGACAAGGTAAATGACCAACGCTTTAATATCAAAACTGAGATCTGCTACTGCTCGTTGCTAGAACAATGCTATCTAAGCGATGGCCGCGGCGATGTAAGAGAAATACAGCAGTGTGAGTGAGCTAGCGAGGGGAAAGTTGCAAGAGTAAAGTTTGGAAATCTGGCGTAGGTTGGGTAGAGCGAAGCGAAACCCAACACCGAGCTATCAGCTTTCAGCCGTCAGCGATCAGCCGCGTGGTGTGGGTGTTTGGTGCTGCGTCTACCTCTGCCAGAGGTTCTAGGCTATAGGCTCTAGGTAAAATGTACCTGTAGGAATGGCTTTTAGCCATGAATGTGTTTGTTATGGTCTGAATTCGGCACTGAAGTGCCTCCTAATGGGTTTGTTGCTGAGGGTGACTCAGTTACCTAACAACCCGGTAGATCAACTGACATCTATTATCTGACGTCTGAGATACGTATCACGTAGAAATGGCTTTAGCCGTAAATGTGTTTGTTAAGGTCTAGATTCGGCACTGAAGTGCCTCCTACGGGGTTTGTTGCTGAGGGTGACTCTTTACTAAACAACCCCACAGCTCAACTGACGTCTGACGGCTGAAAGCTCCCAGACGCAAAAAAGCCCGACTCTTTCGAATCGGGCTTTCTCTTATTTGGAGCCTGGCGATGACCTACTTTCACATGGCAAATGCCACACTATCATCGGCGCTGTTTCGTTTCACTACTGAGTTCGGCATGGGGTCAGGTGGGTCCAAAACGCTATTGTCACCAAGCAAATTTGGTTCGTTAATCGCCTTGGCAATTAACTAAAATTCGGAATGCTGATATCAAGTAAATGTCTACTTTAGTAACTTAACTTCTGTCTGTTACGCTGTCATAAAACGCGTTTGGCGTTGTATGGTTAAGCCTCACGGGTAATTAGTACAGGTTAGCTTAATGGCTCGCACCACTTCCACATCCTGCCTATCAACGTTGTAGTCTTCAACGGCCCTTCAGAGACTTTAAAAGTCTAGTGAGAACTCATCTCGAGGCCTGCTTCGCGCTTAGATGCTTTCAGCGCTTATCAGTTCCGAACGTAGCTACCGGGCAATGCCATTGGCATGACAACCCGAACACCAGCGGTTCGTTCACTCCGGTCCTCTCGTACTAGGAGCAACCCCTCTCAATTCTCAAACGCCCACGGCAGATAGGGACCGAACTGTCTCACGACGTTCTAAACCCAGCTCGCGTACCACTTTAAATGGCGAACAGCCATACCCTTGGGACCGACTTCAGCCCCAGGATGTGATGAGCCGACATCGAGGTGCCAAACACCGCCGTCGATATGAACTCTTGGGCGGTATCAGCCTGTTATCCCCGGAGTACCTTTTATCCGTTGAGCGATGGCCCTTCCATTCAGAACCACCGGATCACTATGACCTACTTTCGTACCTGCTCGACGTGTCTGTCTCGCAGTTAAGCTGGCTTCTACCATTACACTAACCGTACGATGTCCGACCGTACTTAGCCAACCTTCGTGCTCCTCCGTTACTCTTTGGGAGGAGACCGCCCCAGTCAAACTACCCACCAGGCACTGTCCGTAACCCCGATTAGGGGCCAACGTTAGAACATCAAAACTACAAGGGTGGTATTTCAAGGACGGCTCCACAAAAACTAGCGTTTCTGCTTCAAAGCCTCCCACCTATCCTACACATGTAGGTTCAATGTTCAGTGCCAAGCTGTAGTAAAGGTTCACGGGGTCTTTCCGTCTAGCCGCGGGTACACAGCATCTTCACTGCGATTTCAATTTCACTGAGTCTCGGGTGGAGACAGCGTGGCCATGGTTACACCATTCGTGCAGGTCGGAACTTACCCGACAAGGAATTTCGCTACCTTAGGACCGTTATAGTTACGGCCGCCGTTTACCGGGGCTTCGATCAAGAGCTTCGTCCGAAAACTAACCCCATCAATTAACCTTCCGGCACCGGGCAGGTGTCACACCGTATACGTCATCTTGCGATTTTGCACAGTGCTGTGTTTTTAATAAACAGTCCCAGCCACCTGGTCACTGCGGCTCCCGTCCGCTTAGAGAGCAAGTCTCATCACAGATAGGAGCGTACCTTCTCCCGAAGTTACGGTACGATTTTGCCTAGTTCCTTCACCCGAGTTCTCTCAAGCGCCTTAGTATTCTCTACCTGACCACCTGTGTCGGTTTGGGGTACGATTCGGTATAATCTGAAGCTTAGAGGCTTTTCCTGGAAGTATGGCATCAACAACTTCACACCCTTGGGTGCTCGTCTCGTGTCTCAGTCTTAAGAGTCCGGATTTTCCTAAACTCTCAACCTACTCACTTTCACATGGACAACCAACGCCATGCTTGTTTAGCCTGCTCCGTCCCCCCATCGCAATTATACCAAGTACGGGAATATTAACCCGTTTCCCATCGACTACGCCTTTCGGCCTCGCCTTAGGGGTCGACTTACCCTACCCTGATTAACATGGGATAGGAACCCTTGGTCTTCCGGCGTGCGGGTTTTTCACCCGCATTATCGTTACTCATGTCAGCATTCGCACTTCTGATACCTCCAGCATACCTCCCGGTACACCTTCAACGGCTTACAGAACGCTCCCCTACCACTCAAAATAAATTTTGAATCCGCAGCTTCGGTGCATAGTTTAGCCCCGTTACATCTTCCGCGCAGACCGACTCGACCAGTGAGCTATTACGCTTTCTTTAAAGGATGGCTGCTTCTAAGCCAACCTCCTGGCTGTCTGGGCCTTTCCACATCGTTTCCCACTTAACTATGACTTTGGGACCTTAGCTGGCGGTCTGGGTTGTTTCCCTCTTCACGACGGACGTTAGCACCCGCCGTGTGTCTCCCGGATAGTACTTTACGGTATTCGGAGTTTGCAAAGGGTTGGTAAGTCGGGATGACCCCCTAGCCTTAACAGTGCTCTACCCCCGTAAGTATTCGTCCGAGGCTCTACCTAAATAGATTTCGGGGAGAACCAGCTATCTCCCGGTTTGATTAGCCTTTCACTCCTAGCCACAGGTCATCCCCTAACTTTTCAACGTTAGTGGGTTCGGTCCTCCAGTTGATGTTACTCAACCTTCAACCTGCCCATGGCTAGATCACCGGGTTTCGGGTCTATACCTTGCAACTATACGCCCAGTTAAGACTCGGTTTCCCTACGGCTACCCTAATCGGTTAACCTCGCTACAAAATATAAGTCGCTGACCCATTATACAAAAGGTACGCAGTCACCCTCGAGGGGCTCCTACTGCTTGTACGTACACGGTTTCAGGTTCTATTTCACTCCCCTCACAGGGGTTCTTTTCGCCTTTCCCTCACGGTACTGGTTCACTATCGGTCAGTTGGGAGTATTTAGCCTTAGATGATGGTCCACCTATATTCAGTCAAAGTTTCACGTGCTCCGACCTACTCGATTTCACTTAAGATGCATTTTCGTGTACGGGACTATCACCCTGTATCGTCAAACTTTCCAGAATGTTTCACTAACACATAATAAGCTTAAGGGCTGGTCCGGTTTCGCTCGCCGCTACTTCCGGAATCTCGGTTGATTTCTGTTCCTACGGGTACTTAGATGTTTCAGTTCTCCGCGTTCGCCTCTTACACCTATGTATTCAGTGTAAGATACCTGCAAGCAGGTGGGTTTCCCCATTCGGAAATCCTAGTCTCAAGCGCTTTTTACTAGCTTGACTAGGCTTATCGCAAGTTAATACGTCCTTCATCGCCTCCAACTGCCAAGGCATCCACCGTGTACGCTTAGTCACTTAACCATACAACCCAAACGGGTCTTTGTTAGTGACAGCTGTTAACTTCGCCAGAAGTTAATTCATCAAATAATGATGAGAATACTAAAGTAGATACCGATTAATCATTGCTGATTAACTG